>NZ_RHQP01000001.1:0-5235 GCF_003935465.1 Pseudomonas sp. o96-267 | reverse complement strand
GCGGGCCCCCGCTGGCGCCGCCAACCCCCCCGGTGCGGCCCGGTTCCCGCGCCACCCCCCCCCCCCCCACCGCGCGGCCCCCCACCGCGCCCCGCGCGCCCGCCCGCGCCGGGGAGATGGGCCGCGGCTTCGCCGTGGTCGCCGATGAGGTGCGCACGCTGGCCAGCCGTACCCAGGCCTCGACGGACGAGATCCAGCAGATGATTCAGCGCCTCAAACAGGGCGCGGAAACGGCCGTCAGCTCCATGCACGCGGGGCAGTCGGCCACCGGCACTGGCGTCGAATCCAGTCAGCGCACCGGGCAGTCGCTCGGCGCGATTACCGAGCAGATCGAGCGTATCAGCGACATGAACACTCAAGTGGCTTCGGCGACCGAAGAGCAGAGTTCGGTGACCGAGGAGATCAACCGCAATGTGCAGGGCATCGCCGACCTGGCCCACGCCACGGCCGGCGAGGTGCGCGCCTGCCGTGAGGATTGTCAGACCTTGAGCCGCCTGGCCGATGATCTGGCTGGGCAGATGGGCAAGTTCCGGCTGTAATCCTCAGTGATCTGCCGCAACCAGGCGGTTGCGGCCTTCGCGCTTGGCGCGGTAGAGCGCACTGTCGACGCGCTTGAAGAAGGCGTCGGCATCGGCGTCATGGCTGCTGCTGAAGCAACCGATGCCAAGACTGGTGGTCAGCTCCAGACGCTGATCGTCCAACTGCAGGCCTTCCACCTCCAGCTCCTGACGAAAGTGCTCGGCCAGATCCCAGGCCTGGGCCAGGGTGGTGCCCGGCAGCAGTACGCCGAACTCCTCGCCACCCAGGCGCAGCAGTGCGTCGGCATCGCGGCGAAACACCTTGCGCATGCGTTCGGCGAAGGCGCTCAGGCAGGCATCGCCACCTGCGTGGCCGTGTTCGTCGTTGACCTTCTTGAAGAAGTCGATATCCATCAGGACCAGCGACAGCGGCTCGCCCTGGCGCACTGCATTGGCCACCAGGCTGGGAAACAGGTTATTGAACTGATAGCGGTTGCCGAGCTGGGTCAGGCTGTCGGTGCGACTGAGTAGATCGAGCTGACGCTGCTGTTCCAGCAGCTTCAGTTCCAGCTCGAGGGTGGCGCGGTACTCACGATGGTTGCGCCCCAACACCAGCACCAGATAGCTGAGGTAGAAGATCAGGGTGACCAGTATCGTGTGTTTCTGCTGCCAGTTCAGCGCCATCACTGCCAGGCCTGGCAGATAGAGCAGGACCAGCGCCAGGAGTGCGCGGCCGCGGCGCATGGCGAAGTTGAAGGTCATCGCCGTGGCGAAGGCCACCGTGGCCAGGGTGGCGATCATTTCTGAGTCGTTGTAGGCGTTGCTGTATACCGCCAGAGCATGGGCCTGGCCCCAGCACAGCGAGGTCAGGAGAATCAGGCCCCAGTGACGGTCGAGCCAGCGCTGCAACTGCTCGGGGCTTTCGAGGCCATCAGGGCGGTGCAGCAGTCGCGCGGCCAGCAGTGCGGCGAACAGCAGGCAGCCCAGCACCCCGCTGAACATCAGGCTGCCGGGCGCTGCGCTGAAGGCCCAGGTCAGCAACCAGGCCAGAAAATAGAAGAAGCCACCCAGGCGCGTGCGGATGCGGGTGTCATCCACTTCGCGCCACAGGGCGAAGGTATTGGGTTGGCGCGGTACTTCGGCGTCGGTCATCGTTTTCGGCCTGTCACCGCTGGCGGCCACCTCCGGGCCGTCGCAGGCGACGTCAGAACCTTCTCCACGGGGCTTTTTGTGATCACAGAAAGAGCATGCGTGAGCATAGCGCCTTTTCGTGATCCCTGGAGTGTCCATTTGCCAGTATTCGTGGCCACCCGTCAGCCGCGACGGATCATCCAGATCCCGGCGACGATCAACAGCAGACCTGCCACCTTGCCGAAGGTGATCGGATTTTCGCGGAAACCGGCCCAGCCAAAATGATCGAGGGTGATAGCCATGGCCAGTTGTCCGGCGATTACCAGCACCATGAACAGCAGCGCGCCCACGCGTGGGCCGGCGAAGGCTGCGGTCGCGATGAAGAAAGCTCCGAGCAGGCCGCCGCTCCAGTGCCACCAGGTCAGCTCCTTGAGCGCACCGAGGCCAGGCATTTCACGCTGGCTCAGGGTCATCAGCAGCAACGCCAGGCTACCAACGGCAAAGGAAATCAGCGCGGCGGCGAAGACACTGGAGAGGTGACGGGCAAGCTGGCCATTGATACCGGCCTGCAGAGGCAGCACCGCGCCGGCGAGGAAGGGCAGGGCCAGCAGCCAGCCGCTGATGTGGTTCATGGATAACTCCAACGAGGGAAACGGGGGAAGGCGTTACGACAGGCTTTTTTCCAGCTGCACCAGGGCGACGCGGCTGCCGTTCGGGGCGCGGCGTTCGGCGATACCGACGGTCTGATAGCCAAGACGGGTGTAGAGCAGCAGGCCGCCAGCGTTGGCGTTGAAACAGGACACCTTCATCAGCGGCGCCCTGTAGCGCTCGCGGGCGATCTGCTCCATCACTTCCACCAGGTGCTGAGCCACGCCTTGGCTGCGTGCCCAGGGTGCCACCATCAGGTTGCCGAGGGCGCAGAATTCGCCATGTTGCCATTGGTAGAAATTGGCGAAGCCGGCGACTTTCCCAGCCAGTTCCACCACGGTGCTTTCACGCCGCTCGGCAATGGCGGCAGCGAGCTGGCCGACGTTGAGTGGCCAGATAGCCTTGGGGTAGCAGAAGAACAGTTCATCGACGTTCTGCGGGAAGCCGACCACGTCACCGAGGTCGGTGGCCGTGGCCGGGCGGTGTTGCAGGTTTGCGTTCAAACGGGGCGGTCCTTGTTCAGCGCGGTGGATACTGAGAAAGCACCTGGGTGACGGTTTCGCGGATCGCCCGTTCGCGCTCTGCCGGTGTCGGTGGCTGGCTGCGCATCACCTGTTCACCGCTGCCGCGCCAGACCAGTTTGCCGTCTTTGCCGTCGTACAGGTCGATCTGCAGCGTTGCGACCTTATAGTCCACACGGCGCGTTTCGGTGAAGGCCGGGCCGCCCCAGTAACCTCCCCAATAGCCGCCCCAGCCACCACCGTACTGGGTGGTGATCTGGTCCTGGCGTTCGTCGACGATCAGCACGCTCTGCACTTTCAGGTCGCCCTTGCCATCGGCGGCCTGGCGTAGGCCGCGTTGCTCGAGCTGCTCGGCGACGGCCTGGCTGATTCGCGCTTCGGTGATATCGCTCTTCAGGCGTGCGTCGTCGGGTTGGTAGGCGAGCTTGTCGTCCATCCAGCTCCAGCTGCGGTAGGCGCCGAAGTCACGACTGGGATCGAAGTCGCGCTCCAGGCTGACGCTGGCGCAGCCGCTCAGCAGCAGCGCCGCGATCAGGTAGGACAGGTTACGCATGGTGCTCTCCAGGGCTGTCGATCAATAGGGTGGGTAGCCGTTCAGCGCGCTGCGGATGGCCGCACGCATGGCATCGGCCTGCGCCGCCTGGTCCTTGCCGGCCACGGCTTCGCCGCTGCCTGACCAGACCACCTGGCGGTCGCGTGGGTCGATCAGTTCGATGCGTACCACGGCCACTTTCTGTTCGTAGGTGCGCACGATGGGGACGCTGCCGTAGGCGCCGTAGCGGCGGTCCCAGTGGCTGCCGGTGCCGTAGTAGCCACCGACGTTGTCCTGGTATTGGCGCAGGCGGGTTTCCTGGTTGATGCGGGCGCTGACCAGCACGTCGCCAGGGCCATTGAGCGCCGGGCGCAGGCCATACTGGTCGAGGCCGGCGCTGACGCTGTCAGCCAACTGATCACCGCCAGGGGCGCGGCCATCCAGCCAGCTCCAGCTGCGATAGCGGCCGTAGTCACGCGGCGCGGCAGGGTAGGCGCTGCGGTCGAAGGTAGTGGCCGCTTCGGGCGGCGCCGGTGGCATGGGTAGCGACTCGGCCTGGTATGGGTTCTTGCTTTGGCAGGCGGCCAGCAGCGGCAAGATGAATAGGGCTATGGCGGTGCGCATGGTCGTCTCCGTGGTCGCGTGCGGCATCCCCGATGGTTTCAGGCTACGCCGGCCTGCCAGCTTCGTCCAACGCGCTCAGCGTGGTCGGCAGATCCAGTGCAGGTAGCGGCCGAGCCCCTCGAAGCTGGGATGGCGGCGGTGCGCCAGCTCCATTTCCAGCAGGTCGATCAGTTCGGCTTTGGCCTGGAATTGCTGCGGCATGTAATCGTGGAATACGCGCACGCCGCTACTACTTTCGACCTGCCAGTCGGCGGCGAGTTGCGTGGCCAGCTCGCGCGGGTCGACCGGTTGCTGCGGCGTCAGGCTCTGTTTCTCGCCGGCGAAGTGTTCCTTGCGCAGTTTGCGGAAATGCCCCTTGAGCAGGTTGCGGTAGATCAGCGCGTCCTTGTTGTAGAAGGCCAGCGACAGCCAGCCTTCCTTGGCCGTCAGCTGGTGCAGCACCGGCAGGATGGCCGCCGGCTCAGCCAGCCACTCCAGCACGGCGTGGCACAGCACCAGATCGAAGGGCTCCTGCAACTGGCCGAGCAGATCCTGCCAGGGTGCCTGGATGAAGGTGGCGTTCTGGCCTGCCTCGGCGAAGCGCTGGCGAGCACCTTCGAGCATGGGTTCGGCTGGCTCGGCCAGGGTGATCTGATGGCCGCGTTGGGCTAGCCACAGGCTCATGTGGCCCAGGCCGGCGCCGACGTCCAGCACGCGCAGCGGGCGATCCGGTAGCGCTTCAGCGAGATCTGCCTGCAGCACGGCGAGGCGGATGGAGCCCTTGGCGCCACCGTAGATCTTTTCGGCGAAGCGGGTGGCGAGTTCGTCGAAGTGGCGGTCGCTCATTTGAGGAAGCGCCGTTCGTTGTCGGCGAGCTTGTCGAGCACCGCCTGATTCATGTCGATACCCAGTTCACTGCACAGCTGCACGAGATACAGCACTACGTCGGCTACTTCCTGCCCAGCGTGGGCGAGCTGGTCGGCAGACAGCTGGCGCGACTGCTCTTCGCTCAGCCACTGGAAGATCTCCACCAGCTCGGCCATTTCCACGCTGGCGGCCATGGCCAGGTTCTTCGGGCTCTGGTAACGGCGCCAATCGTTGTGATCGCGAATGGCGTGCATGCGGGCGGTGAGTTCAACGAGGTTCATGGTGTGGCTCCGTTCGAGCCGCATAGCTTCGGCTCGAACGGAGGCGACCCCCAAAGGGTGGGGGGGTGGTGGTTGGCGGGGCGCGGCGTTTTGGGGGGGGGGGGGGGGGGGAGCAGAGCTGTGGAGGAGGCCGG
>NZ_RHQP01000019.1:55463-94062 GCF_003935465.1 Pseudomonas sp. o96-267 | reverse complement strand
TCAACAGCTGAACTGGGACAGCGAGGGAGTGGGTTCAAAAGCAGCTGCGCTGGTAGACTTATCCACAGTTGCTGGTAACAAAATCAGCAATCCGCCCTGGGTCAAATTTCAATCGGCAGGGTGGGTCAATTTTCCATCAGCGCCAACAGGTCGTTGGACAGGATGATGTCCAGATTGGGAACCTGGGTACGGGAGATAACCCTGTCTGCGTCCACAATGTTGTGGACGAGTAGGTCGTAGACACCGCCAGGGGCTGTGTATGTGAGTTCGAAGTAGCTTGAAAGGGTTGGCTGACTGGTATCGAGATCAATCAGCAGGGTGCGCAGGCCGGCGTCGGCGGATAACGCGCCTAGGTTGGACGAACCGGTAGTTTTGCCGGTACCGCCTTTTGTCGAAAGGGTAGCTGTAACTTGCATGACACTCGCCTCGTTTGATGGATCAAACGAGAACTCGGGTGTATGCAGCGAGTGCGGTATGTGGACTGATGCAACGAATTACAAGTCAGTTGCTCTACCAGCTGAGCTATACCGGCTAGGTGGGGGCGCCATTATATCCATTCGTCGGCCTTAGTAAAGCCACCTTCGTGCCGGGTTTTTCCGGGCTCGGCTATCAGCTGCTTCTGGCTTATGCACAAAGAGAAGGCGCATGCGACTGTCGCGCACCGGCGCTGTGCGTCAGATCACTATTTTTCGCAAGTTATTGTTTTTGCTAAGACTTAGCGGGTTGAGCGAAAAATGATCAGATGCCTGCGAGGCAATTCCCGAGTGGCTTTGCAGCATTTGCCCAGAAAGGATCAACAGAGTTATCCACAGCTTCTGTGTGCAACTCAGTCGCGCTCGGCCAGTAGCAGCAGGTTGCGCGGGCTCAGTTGGTAATTGCAGAAGGTGCCTAGCTTCACGTGGTAGCCCTGTTCCTCCAGATAGAGGGCGCGGTCGAGCAGTAGCCAGAGTTCCAGTGGCCGGCGGAACAGATTGCGCAACAACTCCAGATTGCGCACTTCGGCCAGGCGTTGCCAGCCGCGAGCTTCCAATGCCGGCCAGTCCTGCTCACCGGGCAACGGCACGTCGCGCAGCTTGGCGAGGTCATGACAGAAGCTGGCGAAAGGTTTGCTGAACCAGTCGCTAGGCAGCGATGGTGTTGGCAGATATTCATCGATGCCACGTAGCTGGCGTTGCAGCAGGTCGAAAGCCAGGCGCCAGGCCATCGATTGATTGCGTTGTCTGCGCACGCGAGCACCGGCGGTGACGGTTTCGCTCAGTGGCAGGCCGAGATCGTCACGTGATAGCTGCAGGCTTGAGCCCTGCGCCGCTGCTGACAGCGGCTGGTACTGCATGCCGGCGATACGGTTGTAGCAGCAGGGCGCGACCGCCAATTGGGTGCAGCCTTTGCGACTGGCCAGTTGCAGCAGGCGCACGTGCAGGTCGCCGCAGGCGTGCAGGGCCACGGGCGTGTGCTCTTTGTGCAGGCATTCGCTGCAATCATCGGCCAGTACATCCTGCTGTAGATGGGCGGCAGCCAATCCCAGGCGCTTGCTCAGTGCGCTACCGGACTCGATCAGTGCCGGATCGTATTCCAGGCAGGTCAGATGCTGGTCACCCTGAGTCAGCCAGCGACCGAGGTGGCCTTTGCCGGAGCACCAGTCGAGCCAGTGTGCGGGGCGCTGGCGAAACTGCAGGTGACTGGCGAAGGCCTGGATCTGCGCCAGCTTTCTGCCGGGTACATCGACGCTGAAGGTGTGCGCACGCGGGGGACTGTCCTGGCTTGGAGTCTCGCCCAGCTGGCTAAGCGCTTGCGCTCGGTGGGCCAGCGCAGGAAAGGGTGCTGGTGCAGAGAGGGCGAAGGGGCTGTTGTCGCCGGCCTCGGCCTGCTCCAGGGAGCGGCTGCGTAGCCAGGCGGCTAACTCTGGCAGCTCGCTTTCCCATGGCAGTTGCAGGTAATGAAACGGCCGAGGGCGCCAGAGTGCCTGATGCTGCAGAAGAAAACTGTCCAGGGCCTGGAAGCGAGCGAGCAGATCGCCTGAGGTAAGAATGGGCTCGGACATGGTGCGTATGCGTCTGGTTGAGCCGGGCGGCCCACATCAAGAGGGCTGCCCGGTTGGCTTAGCGACCCTGGCAGGCGTCGACGCGTAGCCAGCGTTCGAGCAGGCGGAAGGCCTGTACCAGCACGAAGGTTATCGCCAGGTAGAACATCGCAGCGGCGAAGAAGATCTCCACTGGCAAATAGGTGCGAGCGATGATGGTCCGGGCCATACCGGTCAGCTCCAGCAGCGTCACCGTGCTGGCCAGGGCGCTGGCTTTGAGCATCAGGATCACTTCGTTGCTGTACGCCGGCAAGCCGATGCGAGCAGCGCGTGGCAGGATGATGTAGAGCATCGCCTGTGGTCGCGACATACCCAGCGCTCGTGCCGCTTCGATCTCGCCGGGAGGTACGGCCTGAATGGCGCCGCGCAGGATCTCGGCAATATAGGCGGCGGTATGCAGCGTCATGGTCAATACCGCGCACCAGTACGGGTCGCGCAGATAGGGCCAGAGTGGGCCCTGGCGCACGGCATCGAACTGGGCCAGGCCGTAATAGATCAGGAACAGCTGCACCAGCAGCGGCGTGCCGCGGAAGAAGAAAATGTAGCCATAGGGCAGGGCGCGCACATACCAGTGCTTGGATGCGCGGGCGATGCCCATCGGCAGCGCGAGGATGAGCCCGGCGACGACAGCGATGGCCACCAGTTCGAGGGTCAGCAGCGCGCCTTCGGACAGGCGTGGCAGCCATTTGATAATAACTTCCCAATTCATGAGGCGCTCCGGACGAAGCCGCGGCTGGCGCGCTTTTCAAGGAAGTGCATGCCGATCATGGCGAGAACGGTCAGGCCCAGATAGATGAAGGCGGCGACCATGTAGAAGGTGAAAGGCTCTTTGCTGGCGGTCACGGCGATCTGCGACCGGCGCATGATCTCTTCCAGGCCAATTACCGACACCAGCGCGGTGTCCTTCATCAGAATCATGAACAGGTTACCCAGGCCGGGTAGGGCGATGCGCCACATCTGCGGCAGGATCAGCTTCCAGAGAATGCGACCCTTGGACATACCGAGCGCCTGGCCGGCTTCGCGGTGGCCCTTGGGGATAGCCAGGATGGCGCCGCGGAACACTTCGGTGGCGTAGGCGCCGAAGCACAGGCCGAGGGCGATGGTACCCGCAGCGAAGGCGGAGAGCTCCAGGCTCTCGACACCAAGCAGATCGGCCAGGCTGCGCATCAGGCCGACCGTGCCGAAATAGATCAGCAGTACCCAGAGCAGTTCGGGGATGCCCCGCACCAGGGTGGAATAGCTGCCGCCGAGCCACTGCAACGGCTTGTACGGCGAAGTCTTGGCCAGCGCACCGAGCAGGCCGAGCACCAGACCTACAGCCAGCGCGGATAGCGCCAGTTTGATGGTCATCAGGGTGCCGGCGGCCAGGGCGGGGCCGAATCCGTGGAGATCAAAAATCATCGGAGGGCTCGGGCAACTGCGCCGCCCAATGGGCGGCGCGGTGCCTTCAGGTCATCAGTAGATGCTGAACGGGAAGTACTTGTCGTTGATCTGCTTGTAGGTGCCGTCTTCGACGATGGCTTGCAGAGCGGCGTTCAGCTTCTCGCGCAGTGGGTCGCCCTTGCGTACGGCGATACCGATCTTGTCGTTGTCGAATACAGGGTCGCCCTTGAATTCGAACTCTTTGCCGGCATCGCTCTTGAGCCATTCCCAGTTGACGAAGGTGTCGGCCAGAACGCCATCGAGACGGCCCGAGGCCAGGTCGAGGTAGGCGTTTTCCTGAGTGTCATACAGCTTGATGTCGACCACCTTGCCCATGTTGTCTTCCAGCCAGGTGCCGGCGATGGTAGCGCGCTGGGCGCCGATTACCTTGCCTTTGAGGCTGGCGGCATCGGTCTTGAAGTCAGCCGACTTCGGTGCGATGAACTGCAGTTTGTTGGTGTAGTAGGGCTCGGTGAAGTCGACCGCGGCCTGACGCTCTTCGGTGATCGACATCGAGGCGATCAGGAAGTCGAACTTCTTGGCGTTCAGAGCCGGGATGATGCCATCCCAGTCAGAGGTGACCACTTCGCACTCTGCCTGCATCTTGGCGCACAGTGCCTGGCCGATTTCGATATCGAAACCAGTGACCTTGCCGCTAGCGTCGATCAGGTTGAAGGGCGGGTAGGCGCCTTCGGTGCCGAGTTTCAGTTTGTCAGCTGCGACAGCGCTGGTGCCGAAAGCCAGAGTAGCGGCTGCGGCCAGCAGGATCTTCTTATAGTTCTGCATGCATGTTGCTCCGTGTTAGCGATTGCTGGACATGAATTGTTTACAGCGTGCCGAGTTCGGGTTGTCGAACACCTGGGCGGGTGGCCCCTGTTCCTCGACCAGGCCCTGGTGGAGGAACACCACCTCGCTGGAAACCTGGCGAGCGAAACTCATTTCATGGGTCACCAGCAGCATGGTGCGACCCTCATCGGCAAGCGCGCGAATCACATTAAGCACTTCTTGTACCATCTCCGGGTCGAGGGCAGAAGTTGGCTCGTCGAACAGGATTACCTTCGGCTGCATGGCCAGGGTGCGAGCGATGGCCGCGCGCTGCTGCTGGCCGCCGGAAAGCTGGTTGGGATAAACATGGCGTTTGTCGGCGATGCCGACCTTGGCCAGCAGCGCCTCGGCGATCTCGATGGCTTCGGCCTTGCTCTGGCCGAGCACGCGGCGCGGCGCCTCGATGATGTTGTCGAGCACGCTCATGTGCGGCCACAGATTGAAATTCTGGAAGACGAACCCGATCTCGCTGCGCAGGCGGTTGATCTGCTTGTTGTCGGCAGCAACCAGATCGCCATTCTTCGCGGCCTTGAGCTTGAGCTCCTCGCCGGCGACGAAAATCTGACCCTGATGCGGGTTTTCCAGCAGGTTGATGCAGCGCAGGAAGGTGGACTTGCCGGAACCGGAGGAGCCGAGAATCGAGATAACGTCGCCGTCTTTGGCCGTCAGGGAAATACCCTTGAGCACTTCGAGATCGCCGTAGCGTTTGTGCAGGTTGCGGATTTCCAGCGCGGGCGTCGCCTCGGCCATGGGGTGGGGTCCTCTTCTTCTTCGAATGCGCTCCGGCGTACGGCGGGCCGTCCTGGCTGGCGGCCAAGCTAGCATAGCGTTTCCGTGACCGCCAAGCCGTTTGCCGGGCGATAGAGGCTCGCTGGGTCGCAGGTGTCGCCTGGTTACAGTTGCTTGTCGCGCAGGCGAAATAATGGCACGAGAAAATTGCCGGAGACAGAAAGCAAAAAGCCCCAGCGCATGGCTGAGGCTCTTTGTCATATATCAATGGTGCCAGGGACGGAATCGAACCGCTACCTGAAAGCCTTGTTTCTATTGGCTTTCAATGGTTTGGTGGTTCGCGCATGCCCCTAAACATGCCCCTAAAACTCAAGGTGCCCATCTTTTGGGCGCCTTTGATTGCCTGTACTTCTCAGCACATGCCAGCTCAGGGCGCGCATGGTAAGCGCCGATATGCGTGGGGGCAAGTCCGCTTTGTCAGGAGACAATGCGGTCGATCCTGATGCCAAGCTTCTGCATCGTCCTGACTGTATCGGCCATGGCCTGTGCCTCGATGCGTGATAGCTGTTCGATACGCCGGGCAAAGGTTTTTTGGTGCATGCCCTTGGGGCGGCGTATGTACTCGGCAGGGTAGTCGAATGGCCCGGCATCGCAGCCCAGTTTATGGCGCAGCGTCCACACGCGATCCATGGCGCGATCCCGCTTGCTAGCCTGCTGGCTTGGGTAGTTCAGGCGCATGCAGTGACGGCAGATAAACACGGCGCCGCCATATAGCTTTGCCACGCGCCGGGCGCAGTTCGGGCAATGCAACCACGGGCGTTCCCCGCCCAGGTGGCAGGGTGTCCAGCCAATCGCCACCGGGTAGTCATGCTGGATCGGGTCGCCGCCACGGCTGCGGCTCTGATAGCGCAGGCGCAGGCTATGCCGGCTTTCGATGGTTATGCCGATGCTCGCCACCTTTTCGCCCCGTCGCCACCATGCCCACTCAAGGGATCTACCAGGCTGCAAGCGGCTTTCGCGCTGCAAGGTGCTGATGCTCAGGGTGCGGTAATCGGTGGTGCTGTCTTTTTCGCGTGTTCTGGCCATTGAATCGAACCTAAATCAATTGGAAAACAGGCGGTTTAATCATGCTCGGTTGTGCGGGCCATGCCGGGTGCGTGCGAATCAATGCAGCCACCTGGCGCGGGTGGTTGGTGTGCTGCTCGCGCAGGTCGTGCCGGTCGATAAAGCCCTGCGCCAGCAGATAACCTGGCTCGCACTCCAGGTAACGGGCCACGCTCGATAGCCAGCGGATAACGTCCACCGTTGGCGGGTAGTGCTGGGCGCTCACTTCGGCAAACAGTTCGTCACGGTGCTGGCGCACGAACTGGCGCACGTTGTCGGTGATACGTTCGCGCGGGCGCAAGCGCAGGTGCTCACCATGAATTTCGACGGCCAGGCCGGCACGGTGCAGATAGTCCAGGGCTGCCATGGCTAAAAGTCCTCGTGGTCGTCGCTGGGTGTTTCGGCTGCCGCTAGGGGTGTTTTATCCGCAACAACGCCACAGGCCGCGCCATTGCTTGCTTGCGGCCTTTCGCAAGGCGCAACAGTGGCCGGATGTGTTGCGCTTGCAAATGGCCTGAAAGCCGCGTCATTGCTGGATTGTGGCGGTGTTGCGGTTGCGTTGGGGGTATCGCCGGACAAGTAGCGCTCGAAAGCTTCGGTGAACTGCTCCAGGCGGTAGCCCTTGGGCGTTCTGATGCCAATTCGCACGGTGCTGGACTTGATGCCAAATTCCGCCAGGCGCTTGGCCAGTTGGTGCGAAGTCATCGGGCGGCCACGGTTCCAGGTGGCCCAGGGCGATTCGTCGTCTTCGGCCAGCGCTTCCAATAGATCGGCGGTCGATAGCCGGTCTGCGTGGCGTTGCTCGAATGCCTCGCGTATCGAGGTCAGCAGTTCGGCGCCGATGCTCGGGGCTTCTTCTTCCAGGCCGTGCAGCACGATGGCAGCCGAGCGAGCCAGGCGAGGCCAGTCGCCACCGGCCACTTCGGCCACGGCTAGCAGCGGTTCCCAGCAGTCGTTAGCGCGGTCGTTCAGGCCGTCGATTTCTGCGGGCCTGGCATGGCGTACCCGTTCGCGGTTGTCGATAGCGAAGCGGGCTAGCTGGCTGACCAGCCGCGCGAATGCCTGCGGGTCGGCATGGCGGATTTTGACGCTTCGCTCTCCGGTCTTTTTGCGGCGCAGGCGTAAGGGAATGCTGCGATCTGCCAGGGTGTCGGCAATCTTGCCGATGCCGCAAAGCGCCTTGGCGCCCCATACGTTGAAGCGGGTGGGCATGTGTTCATCGCCCACGCAGCGAATTACATAGGCGGTGTCACGGGTAAAGCCGGCATTGAGGATGCCCCGCGCTTCGTCGTGCTCAGCTAGAAAAGCGTCCACCTCGTCGATTAGCAGCGTTGGTTGCCATAGCTCCAAGGCGCGGAACAATGCAGCCGGGGCGATGTTGGACACGGCAAGCGGTCGGTAGCTCAAGCGCGCCAGCACGCCAAGCAACACGGTTTTGCCACAGCGCTTTTCCGGGGCGGTGATATTGGCAATGGGCGCCACGTTTACCACATCGGCAAACCAGGTAAAGGCCGCCCAGAGTGCAGCCGCGTGCAGGGTTGCCGGGTCGGCAATTACATGACGTTTGATGTTGTGCGCCAGTTCATCCAGCAGGCTGGCGCCGTCCACTGGGTCGGGCCATAGCGTCACCTCGGGAAAGATGGCGCTTTCGTGGTGGGTGTGCAGAGCGTCCGCCTGGCTGGTCAGGCTGTCCAGTTCGGCTAGGCTGACCGTGCGCGCCTCCTTGGCGTGGTGCCTGATACGTGCCCAGCGTGCGGGGTCACTGCTTCTGACTTCGCGCAGCAGCGCCAGAATATCCGGCTCGAACAGGGCGCCGGGGTCATCCTTGAGTCTGGCCAATGCCGTATTGATCGGGTCGGCTACCAGGCTCGGGGTGGGCACCAGAGGGCTGTCAGTCGTGGCGGTCATTGCGCAGCTTTCCAGTTCGCCAGGTCGTTGAAGTCGGATAGGTGCAGCGGTTCGGCACCTGACCACGGCGGCATTACCAGGCCACAGCCAAGGCTTGCTGCTGCCAGGGTGGCGGCGGTGCGGCCTGGGTTGCCCTCGGTCTGGCGGTCGTCGTCGCCGGCAATGATCAACACGGCGTCAGGGTGCTGGCGCTGCAAGCGTTGCGCAGCGGGTAGCAGGTTGCCGGCGTTCATCGCGCAGGCCACGGCGGCGCCTGTTGCAGCATGCAGGCTTGCGCCCGTGGCCCAGCCTTCGCAGATGTACAGCGGCTGACCGCTGGCGATCTCGCCTATGGGGGCATGGCAGCCGCGCACCTGGCCACCCGGCAAAAAGCGTTTGCCGCCGTCTGGGTAGATGCGTTGCAGGTTGACCATGCGGCTATCGCACAGCAGCGGCACCAACAAGGCGCCCCCATGCTGACGCAGGCCATAAGGCGCAACAGCCTTGCCGCGTAGATAGGCATGGCCGGGGTCGGCAGCCTTTGCCGCTTGCCAGATGCGCTGGGCACGTTCGGTTGCTGCCTGCTGGCGCTGTTGTTGCTCTCTGGCGCGTTGCTGGCGGGCCTGTTCGATGCGCTGGGCGATCAATTGCGCCTCGAGCGGGCCGGCAGGCGTGCGGCTGCTCCAGGTCTGCGAGCCGCCAGCCTTCCAACTGCCAAACACGCCAGAGGCGATGCCATCGGCAAATAGCAGATACCAGCCGTTTAGGGTGCCCGGCTTGTCGCCAGGCACACGGAAGCGGTGAATCATACCGTCAGGTATCGGCGCCCAATCCAGTGGCCCGAAAGCCGCCTGTAAGGCGTGGCGAAACTGGCTTATACAGTCCATCGCAGCACCTCCAGTGAGGACAAAAACAGCAATTCAGCGCCAGCCGGTTGCAGCGCCAGCAGCATTGCGCGGGCTTTTTCCAGGCAAGCCGAACCCGTTGCCGCCATGTGGCAGCGTTGAAAATCAGCCATGGTTTATTCCCCGGTCTGGGTCAGGTAGTACAGCGCGATGCCGTGGTGGGTACGGCCTTGGTCATCGGTCATGCTGATGCGCTGGGCGCGGATGGGATGGCCGCGCTCTTTCAGTTCCTTGATACGGGCTGCCGGGTGGAGCACGTTCAAATCACTGCGAGCTGTCAGCGTGTCGATTGGGCCGAGTTCCAGGCGTGCGAGTAGGCGAGCGCGTTGGGCGTTGGCGCTGCTGTGTTGAATGGTTGCGTTCATTGCACGGCCTCCCGTTGGGCGGCCAGTGCATCGCACCACGCCAGCACTTCGGCTTCGAGCCAGGCCACAGACTTGGGGCCAAGCGTAATCTGCGTGGGGAAGGTGCCAGCGGCAATGCGCCGATAAATTTCGGAAGTGGAAAGGCTGGTGTAGTCCTTTACTTTTGCCAACTTAATGAATCGGTGGGAGGAAGAATAAGGATTGGTTTTAACAGCCATCGCATGTGCCTCCTTAGGGCTTGTTGGGAGCGATGGCTAAAGCGTGCCGTCCGAGTTATCCACAGAACAGGTAACCCCTTTCACTAAACGGGTTACCTGTTCTAGCTGCTATGAGCTTTGGGTGAGCTACAAAACCCATGAGCTGTGGGCTGCAAGGGGTTACCCCTTTCTTTCGGAGGAAGACACGGCTCCCCCTTTTTTCCGGCTTTCTGGTGTCAATAGCAGGCGGAAAACCTTAAGTTTGAACTCCGATGGCTCACAGCCTTCCTGGGCTTTAAGCCATCGGCGAATATGCTCTCCTGTTCCACGGCGAGAATTGGCCATGATGGGTTGGCTTCCGCTCCCTGTTAGCTCTTTCCAGCATTCAATTACTTGCCGGCCAACGGGAGGAGATTCAGGATTTAGAGGATTTATAAACTCCAGTAGGCCAAGGCTGGACTCAAGTTGCTGCTCCATGTAGGCAAAATCTGCGGACTTGTCGTCTAGTCGCCGTTGGAGATCATTCTTTTGATTAATCAGCTCTAGATACTGCTCACGACTAACCTTGAGTTCAGCATCTCTCGCCTGTAAAAGCGTTTCCGCACGGATTGCTCTTTCTTCGGCAGCCTGCCGCGCAATTGCTTCTCTGCCTGCTGCTTCTTGTGCTTTCCTTTGACTGTTTTGTTGCCCAAGCATGAGGCGCAGATTTTCTAGAGCATCGCTTGTCAGTGGTGGCGGTTGCTCAGAATTTAAGGAACTACTGTTTACTCTCTGGGCAGTAGCCACTACTTGATTGGCTGTCGCCTCACTCACCAAGGCAGTTAAGCCAAGGCTTTCTCGGGCATGCACTATGCGGCGCTGTAGCCATTCCTGATTAACGAGAACCCTACACGACTCAACCGTACATTCCGGTGTTTCAAACAGCACAGGGACATACTTACCGGTAGCCGCTCGGAAGTAGCTGGAGATATCTCTGTAGGTGATTGGACGTGAGTCGTGTTGATTGGCTGATGCGGCGTACCGAATAGTGTCGGTATTGAACTCAGATTCAGGGATGGCTACTGACGAAAGCTGGAGAGCTATTTCCTCGAGTAGCCGAACGTCCTGCAGTTTCAGTGACCGGCAGGCCATCTCCAAAGTCACGAATTTATTTCTTGGTTCCATGCCTTCGCCTCGGCTAGAGCCTCAGCGAACCGACATAGCTAGCGGATGGGGTGTCCGGTTTCGCTCTGTCGGGCTAGGCCAGTCCAATAATCAATGTGTATAAGCATACAGTGATGGCGCGAGTATAGTGGCCATTGGTTGGGACGTGTAGGGAAAGTTTATGCTGTGCGCTTGATGCTCACCACGTTGGCACCAGCGCATAGCGCGTCTATCGAATCAGCCCACGCCTGCATCATTTCCCGGCGCTGCTCCAAGTAGGTGGCGTGGTTATAGGTGTCGCGTATTTCGTCGGCGTCACCGTGGGCTAGCTGGCGTTCGATCCAGTCGCGGTTATAGCCGCGTCCGTTCAGTTCGGTGCTTAGCAGGTGGCGGAAGCCGTGGCCGGTCTGGCGCCCTTCGTAACCCATCAGGCGCAATGCCTTGTTGATGGTGTTTTCGCTCATGGGGCGTTCGGCGTTCTGCTGGCCGGGGAATAGCAGCGGGTAGGCGCCGGTTATTTCCTGTAGCTGGCGCAGGATAGCCACGGCCTGGCGGGGTAGGGGCACCACATGCGGGCGACGGGCTTTCATGCGCTGCTTGGGAATCGTCCAGGTGGCCGAATCAAGGTCAAATTCAGCCCAGGGCGCGGCGCGTAGCTCGCCGGGGCGAACAGCGGTCAGCAGCAGCAGGCGAATGGCGCAGCGGGTCAGGGTATTGATTCTGGCGGCATCAAGCTTGCCCAGCAGTTCGGGCAGTTCGGCAAAGCTGACGTGGGGATGATGGCGTGGGGCTTTTGCTGGCGCGGCTACCACGTCCAGGTCGGTGGCCGGGTTGTTGTCCACTGCGCCACTAGCCAGGCCGTAGCGAAATATCTGGTGCAGCCATTGGCGAATCTTGCCAGCGGCATTGAGCGTGCCCCGTGCTTCCACCTTGCGCACCAGCTCCACTAGTTCGGGGCGTGTAATGGCTTTGACCGGGCGCGCACCGATGCCGGGTATCAGGTCGTTGTCCAGATACAGCTTGGCCTTGTAGGCGGTGCTTTCGGCCCAGCGCGGGGCGTTATAGGCGTACCACTCGCGGGCCAGTTTCTCGAATGTGGTTTCTGCGGCCTGCTGGGCCTGTTTATCGGCCTTTTTCTGAGCGCCGGGGTCTACACCTTTGGCGAGCTGTTCGCGGGCCTCTGTGCGGCGCTGGCGCGCTTGCTGTAGGGGCACGGCAGGATATGCCCCCAAGGCGAGGCGTTTTTCTTTGTCGGCATAGCGGTATTTCAAGCGCCACAGCTTGGAGCCGCCGGGCATGACTTCCAGGTACAGCCCCTGGCCATCGGTGAGCTTATAGGGCTTGTCTTGCGGTTTGGCGGCCTTGATGGCCGAATCGGTCAATGGCGTGACTTTGCGGGGCATTGGGGCACCTTCGTAGGGGCATGATTCATGACCGAACCGGCGATGCCCCCAACAATGCCCCCAAAACTTTGGGCTTACAAGGGTGGGGTAGGGAATTGCAGGCAATAAAAAACCGGCTCAGAGGCCGGTTTTTCGGGGCTTTCAGGCGGTTTAGGCATTGCCTGAAAACTAAAGATGGTGCCCAGGGACGGAATCGAACCGCCGACACGGGGATTTTCAATCCCCTGCTCTACCAACTGAGCTACCTGGGCCAACGGGGCGCTATTAGACGGATTTGAAGGATCAGTGTCAAGCGCAGGTTTGAAAAATATTTAATTATTTCGGGCGCTTAGGTTCGTAAGTGGGAAAAGCGGGGTGGGCGAGCCGGGTGCTGCATGTGCAGTAATGCAGTGGTTGTCGCGGCTAAAGCCCCTCCCGCAGGTGTCGTCACTCGCTCGGCGGTACGTAGCCTTCGGCCTGGGCGTATTCCTCGCCGGAGAGGAACTTGTCCATCTCGGCCTGGAGGAACTTGCGGTCCTCGGCGTTCATCATGTTCAGACGGCGCTCGTTGATCAGCATGGTCTGGTGCTTCTGCCATTCGTCCCAGGCCTGCTTGGAAACGTTGGTGAAGATGTCTTCGCCTTTGGGACCAGGGTAGGGCGCGCGATCCAGGCCGGGCAGTTCCTGTTTGTATTTGCGGCACTGTACGGTGCGGGTCATGTCGGTTCTCCAGCTGTAATGGCTTGCGCCGCGCGTTTCAGCAGTTTCTTCACCGGGGCGGCGAGGCCCAGGCGCGGCGGGGTGGCGAGGTTATACCAGAGCCAGTCGGCCTCGGCCACGCGGCCCGGCTGTTCGGTTGCCTTGATCAGCCAGGGTTCGATGGACAGTTGGAAGTGGCTGAAAGTGTGGGTCAGGCCTTCCAGTTCGCGGCGTTCGCCCAGTGCCAGGTGTTGCTGCTGGGAGAGGTCGTTGAGCTGATCGAGGTCGTCCAGCTCCGGTAGGCTCCACAGCCCGCCCCACAGCCCGGTCGAAGGGCGGCGATAGAGCAGGATGTCACCAGCAGCGTTGACCAGCAGCGGCATCAGGGTGCGTTTCTGCGGGAGTGTCTTGCGCGGCTTGGAAACCGGGTAGCGGATTTCCAGGCCGAGCAGATGGGCCTGACAGCCGCTGCGCACCGGGCACAGCAGGCAGGTGGGTTTGCTGCGGGTGCAGAGGGTAGCGCCGAGGTCCATCATCGCCTGGGTGTAGTGGTTGACCCGCTCGTGCGGGGTATAGCGTTCGGCCACGTCCCACAATTGCTTGGCCACTTTCGGTTCGCCGGGATAGCCCTCTTGTGCCACGTAGCGCGCCAGTACGCGCTTGACGTTGCCGTCGAGGATCGGCGCGCGTACGCCCATGCTCAGGCTGGCGATGGCGCCGGCGGTGGAGCGGCCGATACCGGGCAGTTCGCTGAGCGCCTCGACGCTGCGCGGGAACTCGCCACCGTGCTCGCGCATGACGATCTGCGCGGTCTTCTGCAGGTTGCGCGCGCGGGTGTAGTAACCCAGGCCCGTCCACAGGTGCAGCACTTCGTCTTCCGGCGCTTCGGCCAGGTCTTTCACGGTCGGCAAAGCGGCCATGAAGCGATCGAAGTAGCCGAGCACGGTGCTGACCTGGGTCTGCTGCAGCATGATCTCCGACACCCAGACGCGATACGGCGTGATGTTCTGCTGCCAGGGCAGATCCTTGCGCCCGTGCTGGTCGTACCAGGCCAGCACGGCGCCGTTGAACTGCTCGGGGCTCATCGGTTGAACAGGCCCTTGAGTGCGTCTTTCAGATCCGGACTGACCTTGTCGCCGAGTTTCTCTTCCAGCTTCTCGGTCAGCTTGTTGCCGGCCAGGCGTGCGGCGATCTTGCCGAGGCCGTCCTGATCCAGGCGGCAGGCCTTGGCGCCGAGCTCCAGCGGGCCGCGGCAGCGCAGCGGCCATTCGATGCCGACGTAGCGCTCGTTAACCTGGCAGGCTGGGTCAGGCATTTCGCGCTGGTCACCTTCCAGGGCGATGCCGACCTTATAGTCGAGGCCGAGCACGCGCAGGTCGAGATCGCCGTTGCCGCTGACTGCCAGGCCCGGCACCTGGGCCTTGAGGTCCGGGTTGTGGGCGACGCCATCGCGCACGCTGAGGCTGCCCTTGAGTTCGCGGAAGGGCGTGTCCTTGCCGGTTGGCGGGTTGCTCAAGCTCTTGCGATTGAGGGTGGCGATGCCGCGGCACAACTGCTGCTCGAGGTTGGCGTCGACCAGCACGCCATCATTGAGGACGAAGCTGGCGTTGCCATTGAGCGCTTCGATCCAGGCCTTCTGGCTGTTGCCGCGCGTGTTGAACTTGGCGTCCAGATCGAGCTGGCCTTTGATCGGCGAGGGTTGATCATCCTTCTTCAGCAATGGCTCCAGCGGCATGCGGCTGAGGCGTTGTTCCAGGCTGAGCATTGGCTCGGCCTGGCGCACGTCGATACGGCCGTTGCCGACGAAGCTGCCACCTTGCAGTTTGCCGCGCGCCTCTTCCACCGTGATCAGTCCGCCGCGGCCATTGGCCTTGAGATTGACGTCGCTGAGCTGATGCTTGTCGTAGGTGAGCTGGGCGAGGCTGAGCGCCAGTTGCAGATCGAGCTTGCGCAACTGATCCACCGGCAGCACTTTCTCGTCGCTCCAGGCCTGCTGGGTGGGTTTGTTGGGCAGTGGGGTAGAGCCATCCTTGCCGGCGCCGGCGATGCTGTCCTTGACCTCGGCCTTGCGTGCAGCAGCGGCGCTGTCCTGGGTTTTGGGTGGCAGGTAGCGGTTCAGATCAAGCTTGTCGCCTTTGAGATCGGCGCGCAGAGCCTGCTTGGCGAAGTCGCTCACGCCGAGTTTGCCGGTGAAGGTGCTGCCGTCGAGCTTGAGGTTGAGCTCTTCGAACATCATGCCCTTGCTCGAACCGTTCAGGCGGCTGACCAGCTCGAACTGGTTGAGAGCGTCGCCAGCCTGCATGGCCGGCAATTCGACGCCGACACCTTCGAGGAATTCGCGCAGGTTGAGCGAGGCAATAGACAGGCCGCCGGAGATCTTGGCGCCCTTGTCCAGCTCGCGTGCCTTGATTTCGCCGAGGGCGCGCAATTGGTTGGCCGATAGCTTCAGCCCGTTCCATTCGGCGATATTGGCTGCCTGGTCGAGCAGCAACTGGCCTTGGGCGGAGAAGTTGAGGGTCTTGCCTTTGAGCGGTTCCCCCGAGGCTTCGCCAGCCAGTTTGAGGTCTTCGAACTGGTAGCGCTTGAGCGCGCGATCAAAGCGCAGTTGGCCTTCAACCTCGCTGCGTGCGCGCAGTACTGGCTGGTTGGTGCCGAAGAAGGCGCTGAGCTTGACCGGGATGCTGGCGCCTTCGCGGATGGCGCCGGTTTTCAGCTCGATATTCTCGACGGTGAATTGCTGGCCCTTTTGGGCATCGCTGTAGTCGATACGCGAGTTGCTCAGGGTCAGGCTGTCGATATCCAGCTTGACCGGCTGGCCGGCCGGTTTGTCACTCGGCTGGCTCGGCGGCGTTTCTTCGCTCGGCGCCGGCTCGCTGGGTGTTTGCTGTGGCGCGCTGGCCTGAGCGGGGCGACCGACGCCTTCCCAGTTGCCATGGCCTTTGTCGTCACGCTGCAGATTGAGATTGAGGCCGTCGACGCGAATGTCGCTCATCTGCACTTCCTTGCGCAGCAGCGGCATCACGCGCACTGACAGGCCGATCATGCGCAGGTCGGCGAAGGGCTTGTCCGGGGTGTCGGCGCTGGCCAGGGTGGCGTCGGTCAGTTCCAGGCCCAGCCAGGGGAACAGGCTCCAGCCGATGTCGCCTCTGAGCTGCAGATCGAGGTTGGCCTTGTCGTGAGCGATCTGGCGGATCTCGTCCTTGTAGTCGTTGGGGTCGAACAGATGAGTCAGGGCGAACAGCAACGCCACTACGATCAGCAGCAAGCCGAGAAAGAAAAGGCCCAGGATCTTGCCTAGCGCTTTCATGGACGGGTCCTTGGTTTCGAGAGCTGGAATGGCGGTGTGCAGAAGACTGCCGATTATAGCGTCATGCCGCTATGCCCAGGCGCCTGCTTGAGGCGTTGAACGGGGATCGACTCGAGCTTGGATCGGAATAGGTTCGAGCGGTTCCCCGCAGCTGCGCCGTGCCGCGGATTGGCAGTGGTATCGACGCCATCTATCACGCAATAGATGAGGTCTTTTTAGTTTTTGCGTAAAAAGCAAAAAATCTGCATAAATTGATAAAAATTGACTTCTTGCGCGGCGATTTGTCGCGCCCCGGTGCTACTCTCCGCAAGCTTTTACCTCGGCGAGTCTATGCGATTGCCCTTGCTTGCTCGTAACCATAAGAAGAGACCTACTCTATGACTGACGCCTTTGTATTGGACGGCGATGTGGCGAAGCCTGCATTTCTGTCCAAGGAGCGCATCATCGCGCGCCCCGGTTTCAACCGTTGGTTGGTTCCGCCAGCCGCTCTCGCCATTCACCTGTGTATCGGCATGGCCTACGGCTTCTCGGTATTCTGGTTGCCGCTGTCGAAGGCGGTCGGTATCACCGCTGCCACGGCCTGTGCCCCGGAAATGGGCTTCTTCGAGCAGATTATCGCCAGCAACTGCGACTGGCAGATCTCCATGCTCGGCTGGATCTACACCCTGTTCTTCGTTTTCCTCGGCTGCTCGGCTGCCATCTGGGGTGGCTGGCTGGAGCACGCTGGCCCGCGCAAGGCTGGTGTGGTTTCCGCGCTGTGCTGGTGCGGCGGTCTGCTGATTTCCGCGCTGGGTATCTATACCCATCAGATCTGGCTGCTATGGCTGGGCTCGGGGGTAATCGGTGGTATCGGCTTGGGCCTGGGCTACATCTCGCCAGTGTCGACCCTGATCAAGTGGTTCCCGGACAAGCGTGGCATGGCCACCGGTATGGCGATCATGGGCTTCGGTGGTGGTGCGATGGTCGGTGCGCCGCTGGCGGCAATCCTGATGAATCACTTCGCCTCGGCTGAAGGCGTTGGCGTGTGGCAGAGCTTCGTGGTCATGGCGGTGATCTACTTCATCTTCATGATGGGCGGCGCACTGTCCTACCGCGTACCGCCGACCGGCTGGAAGCCGGCAGGCTGGACCGCGCCGGCAGCCAAGGCCAACAACGCAATGATCACCAAGGGTCACGTGCACGTTAATACCGCGTGGAAGACTCCGCAGTTCTGGCTGGTCTGGGCTGTTCTGTGCCTGAACGTGTCGGCCGGTATCGGCATCATCGGCATGGCCTCGCCGCTGCTGCAGGAAGTCTTCGCCGGCAAGCTGATCGGTATCGACCTGGCATTCAACGAGTTGAACGCCGCGCAACTGGCCGAGATCGCCGCGATTGCCGCCGGCTTCACTGGTCTGCTCAGCCTGTTCAACATCGGCGGCCGCTTCTTCTGGGCCTCCTGCTCGGACTTCATCGGCCGCAAGGGCACCTACTTCGTGTTCTTCGGCCTGGGCTTCGCGCTCTACGCCGCGGTGCCGATGCTGGGTCACCTGGGCAGCCTGGCGCTGTTCGTCTTGGCGTTCTGCATCATCCTGTCGATGTACGGCGGTGGTTTCGCCACCGTACCGGCCTACCTGGCCGACCTGTTCGGCACGCAGATGGTCGGTGCGATCCACGGTCGCCTGCTGACCGCCTGGGCGGTGGCTGGTGTGCTCGGTCCGGTGCTGGTCAACTACTTGCGCGAGTACCAACTGAGCATCGGTGTGGAGAAGGCCGCGGCCTACGACATCACCCTATACATCCTCGCCGGTTTGCTGGTGCTGGGCTTCATCTGCAACGCCCTGGTACGCCCGGTGGCGCCGAAGTACTTCATGACCGAGGCCGAGCTGGCCGCCGAGCGCGCCCATGGCGAGAAATCGGCACCGGCAGCGAGCGAGCTGGAGTGGTCGGCTGACCCGTCGAGCAAGCCGGTGGCAGTCGCTGCCTGGCTGGTGGTGGGCATTCCGCTAGCTTGGGGTGTGTGGATCACCCTGCAGAAGACCGTCGTGCTGTTCCAGTAACGTCGTGCTTGTGAAAAGCCCGTGCAGGCCTGGCGCCTGCGCGGGCTTTTTCGTTTCTGCCCGTCCGACCATCGCCGGTAGCCGTTGCCGCCCCGGCACGCCTATAATGCTGGCCTTTTTCCGTTAGTAATTCGTGGAGCTGGTGATGGCCGAACGTACGGCATTCGTCGAGCGCAACACCCTGGAGACCCAGGTCAAGGTCTCGATCAACCTGGATGGCACCGGTAAGGCGCGTTTCGATATTGGTGTGCCCTTTCTCGAGCACATGCTCGACCAGATCGCCCGTCATGGTCTGATCGACCTCGATATCGAGTGCAAGGGCGATCTGCATATCGACGACCACCACACCGTCGAGGACGTCGGTATTACCCTCGGCCAGGCTTTTACCAAGGCCATTGGCGACAAGAAGGGCATGACCCGTTACGGCCATTCCTACGTGCCGCTGGACGAAGCGCTGTCGCGCGTGGTGATCGACTTCTCCGGGCGTCCGGGCCTGCAGATGCACGTGCCGTTCACCCGTGCGGTGGTCGGTAACTTCGATGTCGACCTGTTCCAGGAATTCTTCCAGGGCTTCGTCAACCACGCCCTGGTCAGCCTGCACATCGACAACCTGCGTGGGCACAACACCCACCACCAGATCGAGACCGTGTTCAAGGCCTTCGGCCGCGCGCTGCGCATGGCCGTGGAACTGGACCCGCGCATGGCCGGGCAGATGCCGTCGACCAAGGGCTGTCTGTAAATGCAGACGGTAGCCGTAATCGACTATGGCATGGGCAACCTGCACTCGGTGGCCAAGGCGCTGGAGCACGTTGGCGCCGGCCGCGTGCTGGTGACCTCGGACGCCAAGGTGATTCGCGAGGCCGACCGCGTGGTGTTCCCCGGTGTCGGTGCGATCCGCGACTGCATGGCCGAGATCAAGCGCCTGGGCTTCGACGAACTGGTGCGTGAAGTCAGCGCAGATCGTCCGTTCCTCGGTATCTGCGTCGGTATGCAGGCGCTGCTCGAGCACAGCGAGGAGAACGACGGCGTCGATTGCATCGGTCTGTTCCCCGGCCAGGTACGCTTCTTCGGCAAGGACCTGACCGAGGATGGCGAGCGTCTGAAGGTGCCGCACATGGGCTGGAACGAAGTGGCGCAGGCGGTCAAGCATCCGCTCTGGCACGACATTCCCGACCACGCGCGCTTCTACTTCGTGCACAGCTATTACATCGAGGCCGGCAAGCCGCAGCAGGTGGTCGGTCGCGGCCACTACGGCAAGGACTTCGCCGCGGCGCTGGCCGAGGGCTCGCGCTTCGCCGTGCAGTTCCACCCGGAGAAGAGCCATACCCATGGCTTGCAGTTGCTGCAGAACTTCGCCGCCTGGGATGGGCGCTGGTAATGGCCCGCAGCAAGGTCCCCAGTCTCGCGCTCGAGCCTGCCCAGGAGCAGGCCGCGTTGCTGATGCTGCAGCGCTTTCTCGATGAGCGTTTCGAGCTGCAGCTGGGCACCTTCGAAGTGCAGGAAGTCCTCGACCAGATCACCCGCGAGCTGGCGCCGCACTATTACAACAAGGCGATTCTCGACGTGCAGGCGCACCTGAAGGACAGGTTCGAAAGCATCGAGAGCGACCTCTGGGCGCTCGAGAAGAGCTGAGCGCCTTACCGAATTCAAACTTGAGCAGGTTCAACCGATGCTGATTATCCCCGCTATCGATCTCAAGGACGGCGCTTGCGTGCGTCTGCGTCAGGGCCGTATGGAAGACTCCACGGTGTTCTCCGATGATCCGGTGAGCATGGCCGCCAAGTGGGTCGAGGGCGGTTGCCGCCGTCTGCACCTGGTCGACCTCAACGGCGCCTTCGAAGGTCAGCCGGTCAACGGTGAAGTGGTCACCGCCATCGCCAAGCGCTACCCGACCCTGCCGATCCAGATCGGCGGCGGCATCCGTACCCTGGAGACCATCGAGCACTACGTGCGCGCGGGCGTCAGCTACGTGATCATCGGCACCAAGGCCGTCAAAGAGCCCGAGTTCGTCGCCGAGGCGTGCAAGGCCTTCCCTGGCAAGGTGATCGTCGGCCTGGATGCCAAGGACGGTTTCGTCGCCACCGACGGCTGGGCGGAAGTGTCCAGCGTGCAGGCGACCGACCTGGCCAAGCGCTTCGGGGCTGACGGTGTATCCGCCATCGTTTATACCGACATCGCCAAAGACGGCATGATGCAGGGCTGCAACGTCGAAGCGACCGCCGCGCTGGCTGCCGCCAGCCGCATCCCTGTGATCGCTTCCGGTGGTATCCACAACCTCGGCGATATCGAGAAGCTGCTGCTGGCGCGTTCGCCCGGCATCATCGGCGCCATCACCGGCCGTGCCATCTACGAAGGCACCCTGGATGTGGCCGAGGCGCAGGCCTTCTGCGACAACTTCAAGGGTTAAGCACGCTCTGAAGCCCTCGCTAAGCGAGCGAGCCGCTTCAGACGCAAGGCGCGTGGCGCGCAGCGACGAGACAGTACTGTAGTACGGCGAGGAGCGAGCGCCACGCAACGCCGCGGATGTGCGGCGCAGCCGGTTAGAGAGGGTTTCAGCATGGCATTGGCCAAACGCATCATTCCTTGCCTGGACGTGGACAACGGCCGCGTGGTCAAGGGCGTCAAGTTCGAGAACATCCGCGATGCCGGTGACCCGGTGGAAATCGCTCGTCGCTACGATGAGCAGGGTGCCGACGAGATCACCTTCCTCGATATCACCGCCAGCGTCGATGGCCGTGACACCACCCTGCACACCGTCGAGCGCATGGCCAGCCAGGTATTCATCCCGCTGACCGTTGGTGGCGGCGTGCGCACCGTGCAGGACATTCGCAATCTGCTCAATGCCGGTGCCGACAAGGTGTCGATCAACACTGCCGCCGTATTCAACCCTGAGTTCGTCGGTGAAGCCGCTGCACGTTTCGGCTCGCAGTGCATCGTCGTCGCCATCGACGCCAAGCGTGTTTCCGCGCCGGGCGAGCCGGGCCGCTGGGAAATCTTCACCCATGGCGGGCGCAAACCGACCGGCCTGGATGCCGTGATGTGGGCGCGCAAGATGGAAGAGCTGGGCGCCGGTGAGATCCTGCTCACCAGCATGGATCAGGATGGCGTCAAGAGCGGCTACGACCTGGGCGTGACCCGCGCCATCAGCGAGGCCGTGCGCGTGCCGGTGATCGCCTCCGGCGGCGTCGGCAACCTGCAGCACCTGGCCGATGGCATCCTCGAAGGCAAGGCCGATGCCGTGCTGGCCGCAAGCATCTTCCATTTCGGCGAGTACACCGTGCCGGAAGCCAAGGCCTACCTGGCCAGTCGCGGCATCGTGGTGCGCTGATCGCTAGGCGCTCGGGCTGCAAGCGGCTCTGAGCGCCCCGTATCGCCCGAATGACGCTGCTTTCGGGCAAAGCTGCGGGCGAGTCGACGGCAAAGTGCCAGCGATCTGGCTACCATTGACTTCACATCCCTGAATCCTTGGCTCCCGCGATTGCGGAGGGTCATCTTTTGCTGAGCATTTTCGACACGGAGTCTGCATGTTCCTTCTTCGATTCGTGACCATCCTGGCCCTCACCTGCGGTCTGAGCCTTGCGCGCGCAGAGTCGCTGGTACTGCTTACAGAGAACCTGCCGCCGTTCAACATGTCGGTTGGTGGCAACAACTTCGCGCGTGACGACAACGTTACCGGTATCAGTGCCGATATCCTGCGCGCCGTCTGCGAGCGAGCCGAAGTCGATTGCAAACTGATCCTGCGTTTCCCCTGGCAGCGCGTTTACCAGCAGACCCTGGATGATGCCGGCTATGGCCTGTTCTCGACGGCGCGCACGGCCGAGCGTGAAAAGCTGTTCAAGTGGGTCGGGCCGATCGCGAGCAACGATTGGGTGCTGTTCGCCAAGAGTGACAGCGCCATCCAGTTGGGCTCGCTGGAGGATGCCCGGCGTTACCGCATTGGTGGCTACAAGGGCGATGCCAAGACTCGTTTTTTGCTCGACAAGGGCATAGAGGTGCAAACGGCGCTGCGTGATACCGAGAACGTGCGCAAGCTGGAGCGCGGGCAGATCGATCTGTGGGTCACTTCTGATCAGGCGGGGCGTTTCGTCGCGCGCCAGGAAGGCGTGGAGAACCTCAAGATGGTGCAGAAGCTGCACACTGCCGATCTCTACCTGGCGCTCAACCTGCAGACCTCTGACGAGCTGGTGCAGAAGTTGCAAAGTGCACTGGATTCGCTGCGAGCCGAGGGTGCGCTGAAGAATATCGAGGCGCGCTACTGAGGCAAACTGCCAGTAATCGCTGGGCCGGGGAGGGCACGGCGGTTATCCTGATGCGGTCTGCCTTTTCACAGAAAGAGAAATACCATGTTCAAACGTCTGCTGACCGCGTTCGCTGGCACCCTTATGGTGCTCGCTGGTGCGGTGCGCGCCGAAGTGGACCCGAACTACACCGTGGTCCTGCTGACCGAGAACTTCCCGCCCTACAACATGGCGATCAACGGTAAGAACTTCGCTCAGGAAGACAATATCGATGGCATTGCCGCGGATGTGGTCAGAGAGATGTTCAAGCGTGCCGGGGTCAAGTACAACCTGACCCTGCGTTTCCCCTGGGATCGCATCTACAAGCTGGCGCTGGAAAAACCGGGTTATGGCGTATTCGTTACCGCGCGCCTGCCGGAGCGTGAGCAACTGTTCAAATGGGTTGGCCCTATCGGTCCTGACGACTGGGTACTGCTGGCCAAGGCTGATAGCTCGATCAATCTGACCAGTCTGGATGAGGCCAAGCAGTATCGCATCGGTGCCTATAAAGGCGATGCCATCTCCGAATACCTGACCGACAAGGGCGTGGAGCACAGCACCTCGTTGCGTGACCAGGAAAATGCACGCAAGCTGGTGGCCGGGCAAATCGACCTCTGGGCCACGGGCGACCCTGCCGGCCGCTACCTGGCCAAGCAAGAGGGTGTCTCCGGTCTGCGCACCGTGTTGCGCTTCGACAGCGCCGAGCTGTACCTGACGCTGAACAAGGAAATGCCTGACGAGATCGTCGCCAAGTTGCAGGCGGCGCTGGATCAGATGCGCAGCGAAGGCTTCGTCGACGCGACGCTGAACAACTACCTGTAAGCACCGAACACGCGACCGGCCCCGAGCCGGTCGCTTGCCATGGATGGCAGAGCCACTGAGTGCCAATGATCGGGCTCGGGCCCATGCAAGGATGTCGCTAGCCATAACCAAAATCATGCGAGCGGTACGTCTTATGCTGAATACTCTGAAGAAAAGCCTGTTTGTCGCCTTGTTCATGCTCTGCGGTTCCGCGCACGCGGAGTTGCCGCAGGATTACAAGGTGGTGCTGCTGACCGAGAATTTCCCGCCCTTCAACATGGCGGTGGACGACAAGAACTTCGCCCGTGACGACGGCATCGATGGCATCAGCGCCGACATCGTGCGTGAGATGTTCAAGCGTGCCGGCATTGGCTACACCCTGACCCTGCGTTTCCCCTGGGACCGCCTGTATCGCCTGACGCTGGACAAACCCAACTACGGCCTGTTCTCCACCACCTACACCGAGGAGCGCAAGCCGCTGTTCAAGTGGGTTGGCCCGCTGGCCAAGACCGGCTGGGTGTTGCTCGCTGCGCCGGGCAACGACATCAAGGTGTCGAGTCTGCAGGACGCGGCCAAGTATCGTATCGGTGCCTACAAGAACGATGCCGTCAGCCAGAACCTGGAGAGCCAGGGCCTGGCGCCGATCAACGCCCTGCGTGATCAGGAGAACGTGAAGAAGCTGGTGCGTGGGCAAATCGACCTGTGGGCCACTACCGACCCGGTTGGCCGTTATCTGGCCAAGCAGGAGGACGTCACCGGCCTCAATACCGTGCTGCGTTTCAGGGAGGCCGAGCTGTATCTGGCGCTGAACAAGGACACCCCGGACGAGGTGGTCGAGCGTCTGCAGAAGGCCTTGGACGAGCTGCGCAGCGAAGGCTTCATCGACGATATTACCGAGAACTATCTGTAACCTCTGTGGCTCTAGAGCTCCGACCCTGGCATCGGGCTCGGTGCGCATGGCGCACCCTACGGGGTGTGTAAGTCGCCGCAAAGCGCGTTGACATGAAAAAGCCCGGACAGTTGTCCGGGCTTTTTCGTATTGCCGTATCGCCTCAGTTGCCGCGTGTGACGCTCAGCCCCTTGAGCAGGTTCAGCGCCTGGCTCAACTGGTAGTCGTCGTCCTGCGGGCGCTCGGCGCGAGCTCCCTGTGCGGCCTTGCTCGGACGGTCGGCGCCGCCGTTGCCATTGCCCAGGTGGCCCTGCAGATCGGCTTCCTTGATGCCTTCACTGTCCTGCTCGCGGGTGAGCTTGGCGCGCGCCACTTCGATGTCAGGGATGATGCCCTGAGCCTGGATCGAGCGGCCGTTGGGAGTGAAGTACAGCGCCGTGGTGAGCTTCAGGGCGCGGTCGTTGTTCAGCGGTAGCACGGTCTGTACCGAACCCTTGCCGAAGCTGTCGGTGCCCATCAGTACCGCGCGCTTGTGATCCTGCAGTGCACCAGCGACGATCTCCGACGCCGAGGCGCTGCCGCCGTTGATCAGCACCACCAGCGGTACGCCTTCGCTGGCATCGGCCGGGTCGGCGTTGAAGCGCAGTTCGGAATTGGCCAGGCGGCCTTCGGTGTAGACGATCAGGCCGCTCTTGAGGAAGTGGTCGGTCACTTCCACCGCTGCCTGCAGCACACCGCCCGGGTTGTTGCGCAGGTCCATGACCAGGCCGCGCAGCTTCTTGTTGCCGTTTTCCTGGCGCAGTTTGGTCAGCGCCTTGCCCACTTCCTCGCCGGTGTTGACCTGGAATTGCGAGATGCGCAGATAGCCGTAGCCGTCTTCGAGCATCTGGCTCTTCACGCTGCGCACCTTGATCACCGCACGGGTCAGGGTCAGCTCGAACGGGCGACCGCCGTCACGCACCAGAGTCAGCTCGATCTTGCTGCCGGCCTTGCCGCGCATCTTGTCCACGGCTTCCATCATCGACAGGCCCTTGGTCGGCTGGCCGTCGATCTTGACGATCAGGTCGCCAGGCTGGATGCCAGCTTTCGAGGCTGGCGTGTCGTCGATGGGTGAAACCACCTTGACGAAGCCGTCCTCCATGCCGACCTCGATGCCCAGGCCGCCGAATTCACCGCTGGTGCTTTCCTGCAGCTCGGCGAAGGCTTCCGGCTCGAGGTAGGCCGAATGCGGGTCGAGGTTGCTGAGCATGCCCTTGATGGCATTTTCCAGCAGGGTCTTGTCGCTGACTGGCTCGACGTAAGCGGCCTTGATGCGGTCCATCACCTCGGCGAAGGTACGCAGATCATCCAGCGGCAGAGGGGCCTTGCCGCTCACCGCCGGTGCTGGCGCGGGGGCTGGCTCGGCGGCGTGCAGGGCTGGAGCGCCGAGCAGCAGCCCGAGGGCCAGGGCCAGGCAGGTGGGGCGGAAGCGATGAGACATGAAGACAACTCCTAGGTAAATGAGGCGCCACCAGGCTGCAACCTGATTATCCCTGCGCGCGGCACCACTGTGCCGGATCACTCGGACGACCGTTCTGGCGAATGGCGAAGTACAGTGCCGATGTATCCTGACCACCGCTGCTACCAACGGTGGCGATGGGCTCGCCGGCCTTGACCACATCTCCGGCACTCTTGAGCAGGTTCTGGTTGTGGCCATACAGGCTCAGATAACCATTGCCATGGTCGAGAATGACCAACAGACCGGCGCCACGCAACCAGTCGGCGAATACCACTCGACCACCATGCACGGCGCGTACCTGGCTGCCGGCGGGTGCGCCGATCAGCACGCCGTCCCATTTAGTACGAGCGTCGCCGCCACGTGGGGTTCCGTAGCGTGCTACCAATCGACCATCGACGGGCCACGGCAGCTTGCCGCGTGCGCTGGCGAAAGGTCCGCCGTAGATGGCGCCGGACGTCACCAACGGACCGCTTGGTTGGCTGCTCTGCTGTCTGCCAGGCTGCGCCTGTTCTGCCTGTCGTGCTGCCAGGGCGCGCTTGCGCGCTTCCTCTGCTTCGCGCGCCTGGCGGGCCAGGGTTTCCTCGATAGTCTTCAGCACACGGCCCAGTTCGGCCTGCTCTTGCTGGCGCGCCTTGAGTCGCTGGTCACGGGTGGCGAAGTCGCTGTTGAGTTTGGCCAGTGCCTGCTGGCGTTCCTTGCGCGCCTCGGCAAGCTTGGCGTGACGCTCGTCCAGGCCGGCCTTCTGTGCCTGCAACTGGGCCTGGTGGCTGGTGATTTCCTGCTCGACGTTGGCCAGCTGGCGCAGCGTCTCGTTGAATGCAGCGAGCTGCTCGAGGCGTGCCTGACTGAGGTAGTCGTAATAGGTGAGGGTGCGCGAGAATTTTTCCGGGTTCTGCTGGTTGAGCAGCAGCTTGACGTACTCCTGGCGGCCGCTCTGATAGGCGGCGCGGGCCTGGATGGCGATTAGCCGTTGCTGTTCAGTGCGCGCGCCCTGGAGTTTTTTTTTCTCCTGATCCAGGCGCTGGATTTCCTGCTCGCTGCCCTTGAGTTCGCGCTGCAGTTCCTTGACCTGGCCTTCCAGGTCGCCCATCTCGGTCTCGGTCTTCTTCAACTGCTGCTGCACGCCGGATTTTTCCTCCTGCAGCTTTTTCAGCAGCTTCTGCAACTCGGCCACGTCCTGGCGTGCTGCTTCCAGCTGGCGCTGGGTATCGGCACGCTCGTCGGCGATGGCCGGAGCGATCAGGCTGCTGAGCAGAATCAGGACAAGGATGCGAAGCATGGGCGAGGCGACACCGGAGGGCGAATTGAGGCCTAGTATGCCCGCGCTGCCGGGCAAAAAAAACGCCCCAGGCCTGATGGCGCGGGGCGTTTCTTGTTTTCTGTCGATTACTGCAGCTCGACGATGGTCTTGCCGGTCATTTCGGCTGGTTTTTCCATGCCCATCAGCTTGAGCAGGGTTGGCGCCACGTCGGCCAGTACACCACCTTCGCGGATGCGTGCCGGACGTTCGCCGACATAGATGAATGGCACCGGCTCGCAGGTGTGCGCAGTGTGCGCCTGGCCGGTGCACTCGTCTTCCATCTGCTCGACGTTGCCGTGATCGGCGGTGATCAGCGCTTCGCCACCGACCTTCGCCAGCGCCTCGGTGATGCGGCCGACGCAGCTGTCGAGCGTTTCCACAGCCTTGACTGCTGCCTCGAACACGCCGGTGTGGCCAACCATGTCGCCGTTGGCGTAGTTGACGATGATCACGTCATAGCGCTGATTTTCGATCGCATCGACGATCTTGTCGGTGACTGCCGGCGCGCTCATTTCTGGCTGCAGGTCGTAGGTGGCGACGTTCGGCGACGGAATCAGAATGCGCTCTTCGCCCTCGAACGGCTCTTCGCGGCCGCCGGAGAAGAAGAAGGTAACGTGGGCGTATTTCTCGGTCTCGGCGATGCGCAGTTGGGTCTTGCCGTTCTTTGCCAGGTATTCGCCGAGCACGTTGGTCAGTGCTTCCGGAGCGAAGGCGCTGGGCGCTTTGATGCTCGCCGCGTACTGGGTGAGCATGACGAAACCGACCTGCGGCGCGCGCTTGCGCTCGAACTCCTTGAAGCCGGGCTCGACGAAGGCGCGAGTCAGCTCGCGGGCGCGGTCGGCGCGGAAGTTCATGAACACCACGGCGTCGCCGTCCTCGACCTGTACCGGCGTGCCGACGGTGGTGGCCTTGACGAACTCGTCGCTCTCGCCGCGCTCATAGGCGGCCTGCAGGCCTTCAACGGCAGTGGCGGTGTTGAACTGGCCAGCGCCGTCGACGATCAGCTCGTAGGCTTGCTGCACGCGATCCCAGCGGTTGTCGCGGTCCATGGCGAAGTAGCGGCCGGTGAGGCTGGCGATACGGCCCTTGCCGAGGCGGGCGAAGGCTGCGTCGAGCAATTCGATGGATGGCTGCGCGCTTTTCGGTGGGGTGTCGCGGCCATCGAGGAAGGCGTGCAGGTAGATCTTCTCGGCGCCGCGCTTGGCGGCCAGTTCGGCCATGGCGACGATGTGATCCTGATGGCTGTGTACGCCACCATCGGAGAGCAGGCCGAGGATGTGAACGGCCTTGCCGGCGGCCACGGCCTTGTCCACGGCCTGGTTGATCGTGGCGTTGTCGAAGAACTCGCCGTCACGAATCGCCTTGGTCACGCGAGTGAAGTCCTGGTACACCACGCGGCCAGCGCCGAGGTTCATGTGGCCGACTTCGGAGTTGCCCATCTGCCCGTCCGGCAGGCCGACGTCCATGCCGCTGCCGGAGATCAGGCCGTGCGGGTAGGTGGCGCGCAGGCGGTCGTACACCGGCGTGTTGGCAGCGTAGATGGCGTTGTACTCGGGTTTGTCGCTGTGACCGAAGCCGTCGAGGATGATCAGAACCAAGGGTTTTGGCGTGGCACTCATTAAACTGGCTCGCTCTGCGTCTGAGGGGGCAATGGAACAGCCCGGCATTTTAGGGCCAAGCGCCTGGCGCGTCACTGCCAGACGGGGTTTGGCCGACCTGTGGGCCTGTGTATACTGGCCGGCATTTTACCGTCCTGGGCCATATAGATGTTCGCCAACCTGATTGAATTCATCATCAACCACTACGTACTGAGTGGAATGTTCGCCGTTCTGCTGGTGTTGCTGATCGTCACCGAAATGCGCAAGGGCGGGCAGAGCCTGTCGAGCCGCGAGCTTACTGCGCTGGTCAACAGCGACAAGGGCGTGGTGCTCGACGTGCGTGCGCAGAAGGATTTCTCCGCCGGCCATATCGTCGATTCCCTGCACATCCCCTACGACAAGGTGGTGGCACGCATCGCCGAGCTGGAGAAGCACAAGGCCAAGACCATTGTCGTGGTCGACGCCATGGGCCAGCACGCCGGCAGCATCGCCCGCGAACTGAAAAAGGCCGGTTTCACCGCTGCCAAGCTGTCCGGTGGTATTGCCACCTGGCGTGGCGACAACCTGCCGCTGGTGAAGTGATATGGCCAGCGTGGTCGTCTACTCCAGCGATTGGTGCCCCTACTGCATGCGTGCCAAGCAACTGCTGGCCAGCAAAGGGGTGGACTTCGAGGAAATCCGCGTCGACGGCCAGCCGGCCATCCGCGCGGAGATGACCCGCAAGGCCGGGCGCACCTCGGTGCCGCAAATCTGGATCGGCAGCACCCACGTGGGTGGCTGTGACGACCTCTATGCCCTGGAGCGCGCCGGCAAGCTCGATGCGCTGCTGCAGAGCCCCGCTTGAAACCTCAACGTTAAGGAAGGCAAACGCCATGACCGAGCAAGCCAACAGCGGCGCAGCCGCTGACGAATCGCAGAATCCGCAATTCTCCCTGCAGCGCATCTACGTCAAGGACCTGTCCTTCGAAGCGCCGAAGAGCCCGGAAATCTTCCGCCAGGAGTGGACGCCGAGCGTTGGCCTGGATCTGAACACCCGCCAGAAAGCGCTGGAAGGCGACTTCCACGAAGTGGTGCTGACCCTGTCGGTGACCGTGAAGAATGGCGAAGAAGTCGCCTTCATCGCTGAAGTGCAGCAGGCCGGCATCTTCCTGATCAAGGGCCTGGACGCGGCTTCCATGAGCCACACCCTCGGTGCCTTCTGCCCGAACATCCTGTTCCCGTACGCCCGTGAAGCGCTGGACAGCCTGGTGATCCGCGGCTCGTTCCCGGCCCTGATGCTGTCTCCGGTGAACTTCGACGCGCTGTACGCCCAGGAGCTGCAGCGCATGCAGCAAGCCGGCGAAACCACTGCTCACTAAGTGCTCGGTTCGCTTGCATGAAAAAGCGCCCCTCGGGGCGCTTTTTTGTGTCCGCTCGCGGCCTCAGTCGGCGCCAGCGAAGCCGTTCTGCCGCCAGGCCTCGTAAACGGTGACGGCCACGGTATTGGACAGGTTCAGGCTGCGGCAACCGGCGCGCATCGGCAGGCGTACGCGCCGTTCGGGCGGCAGGGCGTTGCGTACGTCTTCGGGCAGACCGCGGCTTTCCGGGCCGAACAGGAAGGCATCACCGGGCTGGTAAGCAATTTCATGGAAGGGTTGCGAGCCCTTGGTGGTGAAGGCGAACAGGCGCGGCTGGCCGAGGCTGTCGAGGCAGCTCTGCAGGTCAGCGTGGCGCTTGAGCGTGGCGTATTCGTGATAGTCCAGGCCGGCGCGGCGCAGGCGCTTGTCATCCAGCTCGAAGCCCAGCGGCTCGATCAGGTGCAGCTGGCAGCCGCTGTTGGCGCACAGCCTGATAATGTTGCCGGTATTGGGCGGAATTTCCGGTTGAAAGAGGATGACGTGGAACATGCAACACTCCGAGCGCTGGGACGAGCGCCATTCTACGCCGCCAGAAGATCCACGGCCGCGTTTGCGCTGGCGTTTCATGGCATCGGTGATGCTGATCGCCTTTCTCGTCGGCATGATGATAGGCCGCGTGTTCGATCCGCCACGTCTGCGTATCGAGGATGCCGAGGCCTGGGAGCAGGGGTTGCAGCTCTGGTTCAATCGTGAGCCACAGGCGCAGGCCGAACATGTCGACGGCGCCCTGGTGTATCGCTACGAGGATGCCTACGGACGGGTGCGTGAGGGGCAATTGAAACTGCCGTTGGGCCTGGTGAACTGGCGCGTGGAGCGCGACGGAAGGGATCTGCTGCTGGTGCTGGTGTCACCCCGTCCGCTGGACGGGGAGTGGCGCGGTGCGCAAGAGGATGGACGTTGGCGGGCGCGCCTGACGCTGCGTCCCAAATAAAGAAGGGGATTCCCCGGCCTGCCTGTACCAAGGTCCCCGAAACGGGTGGTGCCGTGCTCATTGGCAGAACAGCGGCGCGTTACACATGACGCGCGGTGGCGTCGAATAAAGAAGGGGATTCCCCGGCCTGCCTGTACCAAGGTCCCCGAAACTGGGATTGCCTTAGCATATGCAGGGCGTGTGCCAGTTTTATTACCAGCGCCGCAAGTCGCGGTTTTTCGGGGTTGAGGCCATCGGGAGAGGGCCTGCGGCGCTATTTTCAGCGCCGCTGTGCACCAGCGTGCAGCGTGATGCACCGTTGGCGCACCACGCTGTGTTCCCGCTGTTAGCGCGGCAGGAGCTGCAGGGTGGCCTGACTGTTGGCTTTGACGTCGTCGTCGCTCAGGTGCTGTGGCTGATACTCGCCAGTTACGTGGGCGGTCGCCTGATCGCCATAGTGGGCATCGAACGGCACGCCGCTCTGGCCAACAGGAATACCACCCAGGGCCTTGTCGGCGTCACCCAGATCGACCAGGCGTCGGGTCGAGGGGCCGTAAACCACCGGCCAGGGCGCCGGCCCTACCTTGTGCGATAGGTTGTTCGGCGTCTCATGGCCGCCCGGTGCGGCCAGCGGGCCAACGTTCAGTAGCCAGGCCAGCGGCTGCTGTTGGCCAAGCGGGTGACTATGGGTGAGGGTATGACCACGGCCCCAGGTCCAGGCTGCGGGATCATTACCGAGTACGCTGCGCAGGTGGTCCAGGCTGGCACGCCAGGCCTCTGCGACGATCTGCGCGCGGCTCTCGCGTTGCTCGCTACCCTGCCGATTCCACCAGGGTGAATCGGCATTGGCGGTCAGGCGCGGCAGGGCCGTGTCGAGCACGCGGGTCTGCAGCAGGCTGTCGAAGAACACCTCGCCCAGCTCGTCGGCCATGGCTTCGTGGGCAAGCTGATAGGTCAGCTGGTTGAACAGGGTGGCGGCCACGGAGTCGAGCTCGTGGTCGCCATTCCACTTGGCCAGTTGCTCCACCAGCGCGCGCTCCTCATCGTTCGCCACTGCTACGCGCAGCTCGTCGAGGATCGGCGCCAGCAAGCGCGGACCATAGCCGGTACCAGGATCGAGCTGCAGCGCCTGGCTGTTCTGCGTGTCCCATTTCACCGAGGCATCGTTCAGGCGCTGGTTGAGGCGCTGACCGCGGTCCGGCAGGTTGTAGTAACCGGGAATTTCGATGCCGCTGGCCGGCACGGGCTGGTAGTTGGCCGAGAGGATATAGCCGCGCTCGGGGTTCTCTTCCTGCGGGTTGGCGCTGAAGGGGTGATAGCCGAGTTTGTCCGCTTCAGCGCTGGCACCATCGAGGATGAAGGTCGGGTTGACGCCATCCGGGCGCAGCGGCAGCTTGGCCGCGGCCCACCAGGCGATGTCACCGTTGGCGCCTGCCCAGAGCACGTTGAGGCCGGGGGCCTCGATCTTCTCGACGGCGGCGCGGGCCTTGTCCAGGCTATCGGCGCGGCCCAACTGGTAGAAAGCGTCGAGCATCGGGTTATCGGTTTCGAGGAAGGCCCACCACATGGCGATCGGTGTGCTACCGCTGGTCTGGCCCAGGGCATCGTTGATGATCGGCCCGTGCGGTGAGCGGCGCAGGGTGATCTGCACTGGCTCGGCGCCCTTGACCTTGATGCTCTCCGTACGTTGTTCGAGGTCGACCCAGTTGCCCTGGTACCAGACCTGGTTGGGGTTGTCTGGGTTGGTGCGCTCGGCGATCAGGTCGAGGTCGTCGTTCTGGAACATGGTCAGGCTCCAGGCGAAGTCACGATTGTGGCCAAGCATGGCGCTGGGAATCAGTGCGTGGTGGTAGCCATATAGCTCGTAACCAGGCGCCTGCAGGTGCGCTTCGTACCAGACGGCCGGCAGCGAAAAGCGAATGTGCGGGTCGCCCGCCAGCAGCGGTTTGCCACTGGCGGTGCGGCTGCCGGATACCACCCAGGCATTGCTGCCTTCGAACTGCGGCAGGCCAGTGCCCTCCAGAGCGCTGTTGCTGAGTTGGGCGAGGGCGGAAAGATCCTGCCAGTCGCCGGCGGCCAGGGAGGTGCCAAGCACGCCCTGCGGATGCCAGTCGAGGTCGAACAGCTTGAGATAGTCCGCGCCCAGCTCGTCACGAATATGAGTCATCAGCGGTTCGGTGCGCAGGGCTGCGGCGAAGCTGTAGGCCATGTAGCCGGCGACGCTGAGCGTGTCGGCTGCGGTGAACGGGCGTGGCTCGATGCCCAGCAGGTCGAACTCCAGTGGCCGTGGGCGGCTGGCCTGGTATTGGTTGACCCCTTCGAGATAGTGCTGCAGCGCCTGGGTGGACGGGCTGTTGGGATCCAGCCGAGCGGCATAGGCATCGGCATGGCGGCCGATTTCCAGGGTGCGGAACAGACGGTCGGTGGGCACCAGCTTTTCGCCGAGCACTTCGGCCAGTTCACCGCGCGCCAGGCGCCGCAGCAGCTCCATCTGGAACAGACGATCCTGGGCGTGCACGAAACCCAGAGCGCGGTACATGTCCGCCTCGTTCTCGGCGCGGATGTGCGGCACGCCGCGTTCGTCGTAGTCGACCGTGACCGGCGCCTGCAGGGCGGCGAGTACCAACTCGCCATCGCGCTGCGGTTGCTTGTCGTGCAGGTACCAGGTCAGGCCGCCTGCTGCGGCGGCAACCAGCAGGGCAAGGGCGGTCAGGGAGCGTTTCATCCAGCGATCCTTATTGTTGTGGGACAAGCGTGCGAGCATTTTGCGCGGGCGTCCTGGTGTCGGCATTGACCATATGCCTCGATGCTGAAAGTCTATGGTCAAAGATCGCTGGAATCCCCATGCCCGATAACGCCTTCGTCGCCCTCACGCATTCTTCGACCTTGCGCCGCCTGCTCTATGAGGCATTGGCCGCGCTGGGGTTCGACCCGACCGACACCTACCGCCGCGCCTACGCCGGCGTGGCGCTGGCGGCACCGCTGCTGGAGGCGCGAGAGGAACACGACAACGCGCCGCGCTTCTGGCAGGCGCTGGAGGGTATCAGCGGGGATGTCGACATCGGCCTGCACCTGGGTGAGGTGATGCAGCCACGGCCGATGGACGTGGTCAGCTACCTGCTGTTGGCGGCACGTGATCTGCGCCAGGGCCTGCAGGCTTTCGTGCGCTTCCAGCACATCCTCTCAGGCGGTTTTGCCGCACGGCTGGAGGAGCAGGGCGATGAAGCGCGGCTGGTGATCGACCTCAACTACCGCGAGGTTGGCTCGTTGCGTCAGCAGATGGAATGTCTGGCCGTGCTGCTGAGCAAGATGCTGGCGTCCGCAGGCGGCGAGTTGCCACTGCAGGGGGTGGAGTTTCGCCATCGCGCGCCGCGCAAACTTGCCGAGCATCGTCGCCTGCTCGGTGTCGAGCCGCGTTTCTCCCGGCCTCACGACGTGCTGATCCTGCCGCGGGCGCTACTCTCGCGGCCCTCGCGCAGTGCCAGTCCGCGACTGTTCGAGGTGCTCAGTGAGGAAGCCGAGAAGCAGTTGGCCGGTTTGGTGGAAAACCAGTTGCTGGTGCGGGTGCGCTATTGGCTGGAGGTCAACCTTGGGGCGACGGCTTGCAGCCTCGAGGCTTGCGCCTTGGCGTTGGACAGCAATCGCAGTGCATTACAGCGCTCATTGAGCGAGCAGGGCAGCAGCTTCCGTGCATTGCACGATGAAGTGCGGCGTTTACGTGCGCTGCGCCTGCTGGATCAAGGGCTGGGCGTGCGCGAAGTGGCGCGGGCCTGCGGCTTTGCCGAGCTGTCGCCGTTCTACCGGGCGTTTCGTCGCTGGCAGGGCGGCACGCCACGTGGTCTGGTATCGCGCCACGGATTGATCGGTGGTTGAGGTGCTTTCGTAGGGTGGGTTAGCCGCCTGTCGCACTTATCAGTCGACTCGCCATATTAGCTGCGGCGTAACCCACCGCCGGCGCAAGGCGATCTACCGCCTGGTGGGTTACGCGACGCCCCACCTCCGCGACGTTCCTCGATTCACCTGAGGCGTCGCTAACCCACCCTACGGGGTCAGTCGTTGCTCGGCGCGGCCCATTCGCAGAAGCAGCCCACCGCCAGGGTATTGCTGGCATTCACCTTGCGCCCAGCCGAGAGCGCTTCGAGTATGGGTTCGATGAAGCTGTTGCTCGAGTTGCAGACCAGGCCTTCGCTATAGGGGCCGAAGTAGGCCAGCTGGCCCCGTTTGTCCCAGATCGCCACGGCGGGGCTGGCTGGCAGGTTGGCGCTGCCGGGCAGCTCGTCAATGGCCTGTAGCGCGGCCAGTTCGGCGGGCAGGCGGCCCTGGCTGCCGGGCTTCTGGACGACGTGAAATTGCACGCCTTGTGGCGTGTAGTGTTCGATCAGCTCGGCCAGGTGCTGCTGGTTGCCGACATTGCATGGGCAGGCCGGGTCCCAGAAATGCACCAGGCGGATCGCACCGGGGCCGCTCAGCTCGTCGGGCAATTGCAGTTCGGCGCCGGAGAACACCGCCGCGCGTTCGTCGAAGGTGCGCAGGTAACGCGTTTCGAACCAGCGGTAGGCCAGCACCATGCCGGCCAGCCAGGCCAGGGCGAGCAGAGTGATGAGCAGGTTCTTGCGTGACAGGCGGGGCATGGCGCGGGCCGGGGGTAAAAGGGCGTGTAGCTTGCCACGATGCGTCGGGCAGCTGAATATCGCAGCATCGAGACGATGGCGCCGGTATCGACCGCGCGCCTCGCGCAACTTATGGAAAGCCCTATGTCAGAGCCGTTTCAGCCCGATCAATTGCGCCCCCTGCTGCGACCCTTGGCCGCAGCGCGTCTGGACTTGCCGGCGCTGCAGGCGTACCGCAGCTTCTACGGTTTTGACCTGGCTGCGCGTTTTGCCGGGTTGGACAACCGTCTCGGCAGCTTCAATGCCGCCGGCTACCAGATCGCCGTGCAGCTGTGGGCGCCGGCCGAACCGCGCGGCACGCTGCTGCTGTTGCACGGCTATTACGACCATATGGGCTTGTACCGGCATGTGGTCGACTGGGCGCTGAGCATGAACTTCGCCGTGCTCGCCTGCGACTTGCCGGGGCACGGACTGTCCAGCGGCGCGCGCGCCAGCATCGGTGATTTCGCCGAATATCAGCAGGTGCTGGGCGGCTTGTTCGAGCAGGCCAGCGAGCTGGGGCTGCCGCAGCCCTGGCACCTGTGCGGGCAGAGCACCGGCGGGGCGATCCTGCTGGATTATCTGCTCGCGGACGGCAAGCGGCCGGAGCTGGGGCAGAGCATTCTCCTGGCGCCGCTGGTGCGACCGCGTGCCTGGGGCTGGTCGAAACTCAGCTATCGGGTGCTCAGCCGGTTCGTCCGGGAAATTCCACGGCGCTTCAGCGATAACTCCAGCGACGCCACCTTCATCGACTTCGTGCACAACCTCGACCCCCTGCAGCCGCGCAGTTTGCCCACGGCCTGGGTGGGGGCGTTGGCCAAGTGGGTGCCACATATCGAGGCGGCCGGGCGCAGCGCGCACAGCCCGTTGATCATTCAGGGTGAGGCGGACATGACGGTGGACTGGCGCTACAACCTCGAGGTGCTGCAGAGCAAATTCAATCAGCCGCAGATCCTGCGCCTGACAGAGGCGCGTCACCACCTTGCCAATGAGAACGAGGGGCTGCGCCGGCGGTATTTCGATTTCCTGCGCGAGCGCCTGGCTTAGATGCCCTGCGGCGCTGGCGCAAGCTCATTGGTACTCATGCCCACGGCAAGTCCAGCACGCAGCGCCTTTAGGGCCGCCTGGTAATAGGCTTTGCCTGCATCCGACTGGGCGAATTCGACGAACTGCTCCAGCTCGGGGTCGCTCAATTCGCGATAGACATGCAGCAGGGTGTTGTCGAGGTCCTGTTCGATCTGCGTCATCAGGCGTTCGCGCTGGCCATTGAGCAGCCCCTGGGCTTGGCCGCCACCGAGCAGGCCGGGAAGCATCTGGCTGAGGCTGTCAGCCGCCACGCCGGCCAGCGCCAGGCTGACTTCGGCGCCGGCTTCCTTGGCTGGCAGTGCCTGCGCCAGATGACGAATCAGCAGGCGTCGGGTGGTATCCGCGTCGGTGCGCGGCAGGCCATTCTCGTACCTGGCCAACTGATCGCGACGCGTGGCCAGCGTTTCGGCGGCGACGATCTTGCGCCCCAGCTCGGATTCGAAGAAGGCCAGCGCCGGCTGCGGGTCGGCCAGTTCCATGCCCAGGCTGTGCTGCGCGCGTTGGTCGATGGCGGCAGCGGCGAAGCGGCGATTGCTGTTATCCACCAGGGCCTGGAACACCGCCGGTGGCAGGGTGCTGCGGTAGCGCTGCTGGGCGGCGTCGAGTGCCTGGTTGAAATGTTCGCGCTGTTGCGGCCAACCGGCAGCCTGATACAGGCGCAGGTGGTCGTCTGCCAGGGCCGGCAAGGTCAGGCCTATCAGCAACAGGGCAAACAGAACGCGCATCGAGAACTCCTTGGCAAACTTTCCTGGCCGGCCGCAGGGTGCTGCGGCCCGCTATTTTCGGTGGCTGAAAGGGGCTTGTCGAGCTATGTCTAGCGGGCCATCCGCCGCTGTACAATCGCGCCATGAACGACACTGACCTGCAACACAGCTTTGCCAACCTTATCGACGACCTTGCCAGCCAGCGTTGGTCGTTGCTGGAGCTATTCGCCCCAGAGGTTCTGACCCGCGAACTGGCCGCCGAGTGCCGTAAGCGTGAGCGCAGCGGCGAGCTGAGTGCTGCCAGCGTTGGTCGTGGCAGCGCGCAGCAGGTGCAGGAGGGTATTCGTGGTGACCGCATCCAATGGCTGGAGGCGGGCCAGAGCGAGGCCTGTGACCGCTATCTGCAACTGATGGATGATTTGCGCCTGGCCCTCAATCGCGAGCTGTTTCTGGGGCTCGAGGATTTCGAGTGCCATTTCGCCTCCTACGAACCGGGTGCCTTCTACCTGCGCCATCTCGACCGTTTCCGCGACGACGATCGGCGCACGGTCTCGGCCGTGCTTTATCTGAATGAAAGCTGGCAGGCCGACCAGGGTGGCGCGTTGCGCCTGTATCTGAGTGATGGGCGTGAGCATGACGTATTGCCGCAGGCCGGCACGTTGGCGCTGTTCCTTTCCGGCGATATGCCCCATGAAGTGCTGCCGGCCACCCGCGAGCGCCGCTCGCTGACTGGCTGGTTCAGGCGCCGCGGCACCGACGTGCTCTGAGCGCACGGGAGAACGTCGATGCAGAAGATACTGGTCAGCCGCTGCCTGCTCGGGCATCGGGTGCGTTATGACGGTGGTGCTCACGGCCCCTTCGATCAGCTTCAGCAGTGGCTGGACGAGGGGCGGGTGGTAGCGCTGTGCCCGGAGGTGGCGGGCGGCCTGCCGACGCCACGCCCACCTGCGGAGATAAGCGGTGGTCAGGGCAGCGCGGTGCTGGACGGGCGACTACCGGGGCTGACGAGCGAGGGCGAAGACGTCACCGCCGCGTTCGTCGATGGCGCCGAACAGGCGCTGGCGCTGGTACGTGAGCACGGCATCCAGATCGCCCTGCTCAAGGCGCGCAGCCCTTCGTGCGGCAATCTTGAAAACTACGACGGCAGCTTCAGTGGTGTGCGGGTGTCGGGCGAAGGTGTCACTGCTGCTCTGCTGAAACGAGCCGGTGTCCAGGTATTCAACGAAATGCAGTTGGACGAAGCGGCCGCCGAGTTGGCGCGGTTGGAACATGGCGGCGCTTTAGAGTCGTAGGAGCGAGCTCTGCTCGCGAACATGGGAGAGGGTTATGAAAGGAGATCGGACCGCACAAGAGGAGCGCGGAGGCGATGATGTATATTAAAAAGATAGAGGAAGGGTAGGGCGGGGTGT
>NZ_RHQP01000019.1:42399-55453 GCF_003935465.1 Pseudomonas sp. o96-267 | reverse complement strand
CCCCTCCGCTGCCCCCCGCGGGCCGGCGGTGTGGCGGGTTCCTCCCTGGGGCTTTTTTTCCCCCGCCCCCCCCCCCCCCCGCCCCCAACCCCCCCCCCCCCCCCCCCCCCCCCCCCGCTCCTACAGGTCTGCCCGCTGACGTGTTGCAGATAAAGAAAAGGGAGGCCGAAGCCTCCCTTTGTTCATTTCTGCATACCGCCGACGCGCAGCAGCTCCGGCTTAGAACAGAACGCGGCTGCGGATCGTGCCGTTGACGTGCTGCAGCTTCTCCAGAGCCAGGTCGGAGTACTCGGCGTCGACGTCGATCACCACGTAGCCGACCTTGTCGTTGGTCTGCAGGAACTGGCCGGAGATGTTGATGCCGTTGTCGGCGAACACCTTGTTGATCTCGCTCATCACGCCCGGCACGTTCTCGTGGATGTGCAGCAGACGGTGCTTGCCCGGGTGCGCCGGCAGGGCCACTTCCGGGAAGTTGACCGAGGACACCGAGGTGCCGTTGTCGCTGTACTTGACCAGTTTCTCGGCTACTTCCAGGCCGATGTTGGCCTGCGCTTCGGCGGTGGAACCACCGATGTGCGGGGTCAGGATCACGCGATCCAGGCCACGCAGCGGGCTTTCGAACTCTTCGTCGTTGGACTTGGGCTCGACCGGGAACACGTCGATGGCCGCACCGATCAGGTGTTCGTCCTTGATCGCATTGGCCAGGTGGTCCAGCTCGACCACGGTGCCGCGTGCGGCGTTGATCAGGATGCCGCCCTTTTTCATTGCACGGATTTCCTTCTCGCCGATCATCCACTGGGTGGATGGCAGCTCAGGTACGTGCAGGGAGACGATGTCGCACAGACCCAGCAGATCGTACAGGTCGCCGATCTGCGTGGCGTTGCCCAGCGGCAGCTTGGTCACGGTGTCGTAGAAGAACACCTGCATGCCGAGAGCCTCGGCCAGTACCGAGAGCTGGGTACCGATGGAACCGTAGCCGACGATACCCAGCTTCTTGCCGCGTATCTCGAAGGAATTGGCCGCCGACTTGATCCAGCCGCCGCGGTGGCAGGAGGCGTTCTTCTCGGGAATGCCGCGCAGCAGCAGGATGGCCTGGGCCAGTACCAGCTCGGCCACCGAGCGGGTGTTGGAGTAGGGCGCGTTGAATACGGCGATACCGCGCTCGCGGGCGGCGTCAAGGTCGACCTGGTTGGTACCGATGCAGAAGCAACCGACGGCGACCAGCTTCTTCGCACAGTCGAAGACCTCGGCGGTCAGCTGGGTGCGCGAGCGAATACCGATGAAGTGGGCATCGGCGATCTTTTCTTTCAGCTCTTCGCCTGACAGCGCGCCCTTGAGGTACTCGATGTTGCTGTAGCCGGCGGCCTTCAGAGTGTCCACGGCATTCTGGTGGACGCCTTCGAGAAGAAGGAACTTGATCTTGCTCTTGTCGAGAGAGGTCTTGCTCATCGGAGTACCTGTTGTCCCAGGGATGTTTTCAGGGAAGGGCTGAGAAGCTCAGCCAGCGCCCGTAGATCACCGCATAGCTCGATTCACGGGGTGCGTATGCTAGCATGTTCGCCTTTTTCAATGCTCGGTTGCGACCTGAATGGTTCTCAGGGCGACCATGAATCCTTTGAGAGTTCAGTAGATGACCACCCCTGCCCAGATCGAAGAGCTGAAGACCCTGGTTGAACCCGGCAAGGTATCGACCGACGCCGATTCCCTGGAAACCTACGGCAAGGATTGGACCAAGCAGTTCGCTCCGGCACCTTCGGCCATCGTCTTCCCCAAGACCACCGAGCAGGTGCAGGCCATCGTGCGCTGGGCCAATCAGCACAAGATCGCCCTGGTGCCGTCGGGCGGCCGTACTGGTCTGTCCGCCGCTGCGGTGGCCGCCAATGGCGAGGTGGTGGTGTCGTTCGACTACATGAACCGCATCGTCGAGTTCAACGAGTACGACCGCACCGTCGTCTGCCAGCCGGGCGTGGTGACCAAGCAGCTGCAACTGTTCGCTGAAGAGAAGGGCCTTTATTACCCGGTGGATTTCGCCTCAAGCGGTTCCAGCCAGATTGGTGGCAACATCGGTACCAATGCCGGTGGGATCAAGGTGATTCGCTACGGCATGACCCGTAACTGGGTCGCCGGCTTGAAAGTGGTCACCGGCACTGGCGAACTGCTTGAGCTGAACCGCGACCTGATCAAGAACGCCACCGGCTACGACCTGCGCCAGCTGTTCATCGGCGCCGAAGGCACGCTGGGCTTCGTCGTCGAGGCCACCATGCGCCTGGAGCGTGCGCCGAAGAACCTCACCGCGATGGTGCTCGGCACGCCGGATTTCGATTCGATCATGCCGGTGCTGCACGCCTTCCAGGGCAAGCTCGACCTGACCGCCTTCGAGTTCTTCTCCGACCGCTGCCTGGAGAAAATCCTTGGCCGTGGTGACGTGCCGGCGCCGTTCGAGAGCCGTACGCCTTTCTATGCCCTGCTGGAGTTCGAGGCGCTGAACGAGGATGTGGCCAACGAAGCGCTGGCGACCTTCGAGCACTGCGTCGAGCAGGGCTGGGTGCTCGACGGCGTGATGAGCCAGAGCGAGCAGCAACTGCAGAACCTTTGGAAGCTGCGCGAGTACATCTCCGAGACCATCAGCCACTGGGTTCCCTACAAGAACGACATCTCCGTCACCGTCGGCCAGGTACCGGCCTTCCTCAAAGATATCGACGATATCGTTTCGGCCAACTACCCGGACTTCGACGTGCTCTGGTACGGCCATATCGGTGACGGCAACCTGCACCTGAATATCCTCAAGCCCGAGAACCTGTCCAAGGACGAGTTCTTCGCCAAGTGCGCGGTGGTCAACCAGTGGGTATTCGAGACCGTGCAGAAATACAACGGCTCGATCAGTGCCGAGCATGGTGTGGGCATGACCAAGCGCGACTACCTGCACTACAGCCGTTCGCCAGAAGAAATCGCCTGCATGAAAGCGATCAAGGCGGTGTTCGACCCCAACGGCATCATGAACCCCGGCAAGATCTTCGCCTGATCGCAGACGCCCGCCTGACAGCGGGCGTTTTCGTATCCGGCCATGTGTCGGTTAAGGTACGGCACCGGCCACAAGCCGCCATGCCCACAATACGAACAACACAGGAGTCGGTGATGAGCTATCAGCACCAGTACGTCGACGGTACCACCGTCCACTTCCCCCTCGGCAAGGTCGTCTGCATCGGCCGCAACTATGCCGAGCATGCGCGCGAACTGAATAATCCAGTCCCTACCGAGCCGCTGCTGTTCATCAAGCCGGGCTCCTGCGTGGTGCCGCTCGATGGCGGTTTCGCCATTCCCGATGATCGCGGCTCCGTGCATTACGAGGCGGAGATCGCTGTACTTATCGGCAAGCCGCTGTCGAAGAAGCCGGATGCCGAGGAGGTGCGTGACGCCATCAGCGGCTTCGCCCCCGCGCTGGATCTGACCCTGCGCGATGTGCAGGCCAAGCTCAAGGAGAAGGGCTATCCCTGGGAAATCGCCAAGAGCTTCGACGGTGCCTGCGTGCTGGCGCCATTCGTGCCGGGTGATGCCATCGAAGACCTGGCCGATATCGGCATTCGCCTGGTGATCAACGGTGAAACCCGCCAGGACGGCAACAGCCGTGACATGCTCAACCCCATCGTGTCGATGATCCAGGCCATGGCTGGGCATTTTGTCCTGCAGCCAGGTGACGTAATTCTTACCGGCACGCCGGTTGGTGTGGGGGCGCTGAACAAAGGCGACGAGCTGGTGTTGGAGCTGGTCGGTCACAGTCGCTTCATCAGCCGCGTGCTATAAGACGCGCTCAGCGCCTGAGCGCTGAAGCCAGCCGCCGCCCTCCTCTCTGGACGGCGGAACTCCTCTCGACAGCGGATGTCGGATTGCCATCATGCAGCCGAGCCGTAGCCGATGTCCGCTCTCCTTCGTAAGATTCGCCGCCCCCGCTACTGGCTTTCAGGCCTGGCAGTCGTCGCCTTGGGTGCGCTGACGCAGACCCAGCACTGGGATGACCGCGCCCAGTTATGGCTGCAGGAACGCTCGACGCCATTGGTTGATCGCCTGGCCAGTGTCTGGTTGCCGGGTTACCGCGCGGTGATCCAGGCCAAGGCACTGGCCGGCCTGGAAAAGGACGAGACCTCGGGGCTGACCTATAACCCGCAGACCGGCACCTTGTTCACCGTCACCGGCAAGAATCCTCTGCTAGTGGAGCTGTCGCGTGAGGGTGAAGTCCTACGGCGCATCGAGCTCAAGGGTTTCGCCGACCCTGAAGGCGTGGAGATGATGGACAACGGTCGGATGGCCATCGTTGATGAGCGGCGTCGCCAGCTCACCACGTTCATCCTTGGCGACGATGATCTCGAATTGAATGCGGCCGATTTTCCCGGCTTCGACCTGGGGTTCGCCGAGTCAGGCAACAAGGGTTTCGAAGGGCTGGGTTGGGACTCACGTAGCCATAGCCTGCTGCTTGGCAAGGAGCGCAGTCCACTGGGGTTGTTCAGCATGCCGTTCCCTGGAGCTGACGATGACGTTGGGGTCTTGCACCCGTTGGCATCCGCTAACCTCGGCCTACGCGACATTTCTTCGTTGAGCGTCGATGAGCGCACGGGCCACGTACTGGTGCTCTCCGATGAGTCGCGCATGTTGCTGGAGATCGATCGCGCTGGTCAGCCGGTCAGCTTCCTCAGTCTCAATGCGGGTTTCAATGGTCTGGAGCAAGGCATCAAGCAGGCCGAGGGCGTGGCTATGGATGAAGAGGGCAACATCTATATCGTCGCCGAGCCCAACCTGTTCTATGTCTTCAGTAAACCGGCGCCGGATGCCGGATGAGCGCCCGTGACGGATTCAGTTTCGCTTAAGCGTCGATTCAGTCTGGCTTCAGCTAGCGACACTAATCTGACCCCGTCACTTACGAACAACGAGGTTCACACCATGAAACGTACTGCTCTCGCTCTGATGGTTCTGCCGCTGCTCAGCACCGCTGCTTTCGCCACCGGTTACACCGGCCCTGGCGCCACCCCGCAGGTCACCACCGTGGCTGCTGCGCTGGAAGCTGCTGACGACACCCATGTTGTTCTGGAAGGTCAGATCGTCAAGCGTCTGCAAGATGAACTCTACGAGTTCAAGGACGCCACCGGCACCATCCAGGTCGAAATCGACGACGAAGACTGGCCGGGCCAGAAAGTCTCGGAAACCGCCAAGGTGCGCCTGACCGGTGAAGTCGACAAGGACTTCAACAGCCGCGAGATCGATGTTGATCGCGTTGAACTGATCAACTGATCGAAATGATCTGCACGCCCGCCGCACGCTCCGTGCGGCGGTTTTTTATGTGGTAGTCAGAGAAACCATCATCATGCGCCGCCTGCTGACCTTTAACCCCTGGCTCTATCTGTTGTTCTTCCTGCTTCTGGTCGGCGCCGTTCTGGCTCAACAGTATCGCCTATTCGAACGAGCCTGGTTTGTCGTCGAGGAATGGCAGCACAGTGGGCAGTGGCGCGAGCGCTCGTTGTGGCTGGGCGACTATCGCGTGGTGATCGACGCCAAACCGATCGAAGGCATCAGCGACGTCTCGGCACTGACTTACGATCCGGACCGACGCAGCTTGTTCAGTGTCACCAACAAGCCGGCCAAGGTGATTGAGCTGAGTCTGCAGGGGGAGCTCAAACGCACCATCGATCTGGAAGGATTCGGCGACCCCGAAGCCATCGAATACATCGCCCCCGGTGTCTACGTGATTGCCGACGAGCGCGAGCAGCGCCTGGTCAAGGTGCGTATCGACGATGACAGTCGTGTGCTCGACGCTGCTGACTTCCAGCAGCTATCCCTGGGTATCGGCCTCAACGGCAACAAGGGCTTCGAGGGGCTGGCCTACGATGCGAAGAATCAGCGTCTGCTGGTGGCGAAGGAACGCGATCCGGTGCGTATCTTCGAGGTGCTGGGTTTCCCTCATGTCGATGAGAGCAAGCCGTTGGCGCTGCAGGTCAATACCGACCCGAAGCGTGATGCCCGCTTGTTCGTGCGCGATCTTTCCAGCCTTGATTTCGATGCGGCGACGGGCCATCTGTTGGCCCTGTCAGACGAATCGCGCCTGGTGATCGAGCTGAATGCCGAGGGCAAGCCGATCAGTACCCTTTCATTGTTGCCCGGCCAGCATGGCCTCAAACGCGGTGTGCCGCAGGCCGAGGGTGTTGCCACGGACGATGAGGGCAATCTCTACCTGATCAGCGAGCCGAACCTGTTCTATGTGTTTAGGAAGCAGAACGACTAGCAGGCCGCTGAAAAACTGCCTACGTTGGCAATACTGCGGTAAAAACAGCCTCAAAATGCTCATTTACAGCTTGTAAACTCCGCTTTTTCGGCTGTTTTTGCCTTGTCTTGCCTGCCTCGTCTACGTTTTCAGCAGCCTGCTAGCCGGTCTGGTCGTCCAGAGCGGCAGTCGGCGCATTCTTCTGTACCGACTCTATTCCGCTCTTGCAGCTTGCGGCACTCGCATACATCTGGCTTTGCCCGACCACCTGGCCATTTGTGGCCATGAGCAGGAAGTAGTGCTTGTCGTTGCTCGAGGTCTTGGTCTCGAAGGCACCTTCACGTTGCGAATTCTTCTTCACCGATGCGATGCCGTTAAGCGCCGAGTCCTTGGCCTTGTACATCTCGCTGCTGAGGATGACCTGACCATTGGTTGCCAGCAGGTTGAAATGGAACTGGCCGTCTTTGGCCTTCTTCAGTTCGAACTTTCCAGGCATTTTCGTTTCTCCCTGAGCGTCCGATGAGATACCGGAACGGTGCTCAGCAAGCGTAGTTCATCAATGCGAGTGGCTCTTGCCAACATGGGTATGGCCATCGTCCGGTAGTGGCTGCACACCGCCGCTGACGTTGAGCTGACGCAGGATGCCGCAGTCCTCGGATTCCTGTGGGCTGTTGCAGCGATCACGCAGCTCGGTGAGCTGGTCCCGTAGTGCCAGCAGACTGTTGATGCGGGCTTCGACGTGCTCGATGTGCTCGTCCACCAGGCTGTTGATGCCGGCACAGCTCTCATGGGGCAGATCGCGCAGGGCCAGCAGCCGCTGGATCTCCTCCAGGGTCATGTCCAGTGTCCGGCAATTGCGGATGAACACCAGGCGCTCCAGGTGCGGACTGCCGTACAGGCGGTAATTGCCTTCTGTCCGTGCCGGGGCGGGTAGCAGGCCCTCGCGTTCGTAGTAGCGGACGGTTTCCACCTGGCAGCCGGCCTTTTTCGCCAATTCTCCGATTTTCATGCGATCGCCTCCGTGGGTGCTTGACCCTATAGTGACTACAGGGTGTGTACTGCGCAACAGAGACCTGACGGAGATTCGCCATGAGCCGCTGCTGCGACCATTCGCACCAACAGCCACCCGCCCACCACGAGCATGGCCATGACCATGCTGGGCATGATCACGACCCTGTTCACCAGCCGTCTGCGGATGAGCTGGCGGGGGCGTGCAATACCCGCATCCGTATCGAGCAGATGGACTGCCCGACGGAAGAACGCCTGATCCGAGATGCATTGGGCCGCCTGCCCGGCGTGACGGGCCTGCAGTTCAACCTGTTGCAGCGGGTGCTCACCGTCAGCCATGACGAGGGGGCGCTGGCCCAGGTAGTATCCGCGATTCAGGCGCTTGGCTTCACCCCGCAGGTGGAGGATCAAGGCGCTGCTCAACAGCCGGTCGCCGCGCCTGCGAAGAAGCCCTGGTGGCCGCTTGCGCTGGCGGCAGTGCTGGCAACCGCTTCGGAGGTGGTGCATTTCGCTGCGCTCGGGCCGGATTGGTGGGTGGCTGTGCTTGCCGTCGTCGCCATCGGGCTGTGTGGGCTGAATACCTACAAGAAGGGTTGGATCGCCCTGAAAAACCGCAACCTCAACATCAATGCCCTGATGAGCATCGCCGTGACCGGTGCGGTGCTGATCGGCCAGTGGCCAGAGGCGGCGATGGTGATGGTGCTGTTCACTCTGGCTGAACTGATAGAGGCGCGCTCGCTGGATCGGGCACGCAACGCCATCCGCGGCCTGATGGATCTGGCGCCACCGCGCGCGACTGTCAGGCAGGCCGATGGCAGTTGGCAGGAAATCGATGTGCAGGTCATTGGCCTGGGCGCCGTGGTACGTGTCCGTCCGGGCGAGCGCATCAGCCTCGATGGCGAAGTGGTCAGCGGCAATTCGACGGTCAACCAGGCGCCCATCACCGGCGAAAGCCTGCCGGTGGAAAAGCGTGCGGGTGACCCGGTATTCGCCGGCACCATCAACGAGGCGGGCTCGCTGGAGTTCCGCGTAACGGCGGCGGCACGCGACACCACCCTGGCGCGCATCATCCATGCGGTCGAAGAGGCGCAGGGTTCGCGCGCGCCTACCCAGCGTTTCGTCGATCAGTTCTCGCGCATCTATACCCCGGCGGTGTTCGCCTTCGCCCTGGCGGTTGCCGTGCTGCCGCCGTTGCTGATGGGCGGTGCCTGGCTCGACTGGGTCTATCGCGCCCTGGTGCTGCTGGTGGTGGCGTGCCCCTGCGCGCTGGTGATCTCCACGCCGGTGACCATCGTCAGCGGCCTGGCAGCCGCCGCGCGCAAGGGCATCCTGATCAAGGGCGGCGTGTACCTGGAGAATGGTCGGCATCTGGCGCTGCTGGCGCTGGACAAGACCGGCACTTTGACTCACGGCAAGCCGGTGCAAACCGACAGCCTCCATCTGCTGGAAGTGGATGAGCCGCTGCACGCCGCCTGGGCAGCGAGCCTGGCCGCGCGCTCCGACCATCCGGTTTCCCAGGCACTAGCCCGGAACGCCGCAGAGCAGGGGCAGGTGTTGCATGAGGTCGAGGGCTTCGAGGCGCTGCCAGGGCGCGGCACCAAGGGCATGGTCGATGGCACGCTGCTTTATATAGGCAACCATCGCCTGGTCGAAGACCTCGGGCTCTGCTCTGTGCAGCTGGAAGAGCGTTTGGAGGCGCTGGAGCGCCAGGGCAAGAGCGTGGTGGTGTTGTGCGACGAACAGCGCGCGCTGATGCTTTTCGCCGTCGCTGACACGGTGCGTCAGACCAGCCGCGAGGCGGTCGCCGAACTGCACGAACTGGGCGTACGCACCTGCATGCTCACTGGTGACAACGCCCACACCGCGGCAGCCATCGCCGAGCAGGTCGGCGTCGACGAGGCACGCGGCGACCTGCTACCTGCGGACAAGCTGGCCTGGGTCGAGGCGCGCCAGGCGCAAGGCAAGGTAGTGGGCATGGTTGGCGACGGCATCAACGATGCGCCGGCGCTGGCCAAGGCCGAGATCGGTTTCGCCATGGGCGCCGCCGGCACCGACACGGCCATCGAGACCGCCGACGTGGCACTGATGGACGATGATCTGCGCAAGATTCCGGCCTTCGTGCGCCTGTCGCGGCAGACCCACGCCATCCTAGTGCAGAACATCGTCCTGGCGCTGGGGATCAAGGCCGTTTTCCTGGCCATGACGCTGACGGGCGAGGCGACCATGTGGATGGCCGTGTTCGCCGATATGGGCGTGAGCCTGATGGTGGTATTCAACGGCCTGCGCTTGTTGCGCAAATGAAGGAAGGCGATATGAACATGGGACTGCAAGCCGCCATCGACGAGGCATTCACTCAGGCGCAACACGAACTTCGCGCTCGCCACAGTGCTGCGGCACTGGTCTGGCTGGAACGTGTGCACATCCTCACTCAGCGGCGCCCGTGGCTGCATGTGCGTTCGCACTGGCTGATGCTGCAGGCAGGCTGGCAACAAAGGGATATGCGTGAGGTGCTGGGGCAAATGCCGCGCATCCTGGCGGCGCTGTTGTTCTCGCGCATCTGGGTGCCTATCGGCAACACCGGGCGGGCGCGGGTCAGTGCTTTTCAGCCCATGCCGATGAGCGAGGAGCTGCGCCGCCTGCTTGAGTAGGCGGCGCATTGGCAGGCTCCGTAGCCCGAATGCGATCCGGGCTACGATTGACGCGACTGCTGGCGTCTCAGCGCTTGAGCGTCTTCACGCCTTCGGCGGTGCCGAGCAGCAGCAGATCGGCCGGGCGGGCGGCGAACAGGCCATTGGTGACCACGCCGACGATGGCGTTGATGTCCGCTTCCAGCTTGACCGGGTCGGTGATCGACAGGTTGTGCACATCGAGAATGACGTTGCCGTTATCGGTCAGTACGCCTTCGCGGTATACCGGGTCGCCGCCCAGCTTCACCAGCTCGCGCGCTACATGGCTGCGCGCCATGGGGATCACTTCGACCGGCAGCGGGAAGTTGCCTAGCACCGGCACCAGCTTGCTGGCGTCGGCGATGCAGATGAAGGTCTTGGCCACGGCGGCGACGATCTTCTCGCGGGTCAGTGCCGCGCCGCCGCCCTTGATCAGGTGCAGACGCTCGTCGCTCTCGTCGGCGCCGTCGACGTAGAACTCCAGTTCGGCGGTGCTGTTGAGGTCGTAGACCGGGATGCCATGACCCTTCAGGCGCGCGGCGGTGGCTTCGGAGCTGGCGACGGCGCCATCGAAGTCCATCTTGTGCATGGCCAGCGCGTCGATGAAGAAGTTGGCGGTGGAGCCGGTGCCGACGCCGACGATGCTCTTGCTGTCGAGGCGCGGGAGAATGTGGTCGACGGCGGCCTGGGCCACGGCCTGTTTCAACTGATCCTGGTTCATCGCGGGGAAGTGCCTGGGAAGATGGGGAACGAGGCGCGAATTATAGCCGCAAGTGCTGCGCTGACGGGGCAAAACCCGTGCGCTTCGTGTGGTCGCCCGGTGCGGCGCTGGGGTAGACTCGGCAGTCCTCTCAAAGCCTGAACGCCTGCGAAATCGCCATGCTCGAACAGTACGTGAAGAAGATCCTCACCTCGCGCGTTTATGACGTCGCGGTGGAAACCCCGCTGCAACCCGCCCGTCAGCTCAGCGAGCGACTGGGCAGCCAGATTCTGCTCAAGCGCGAAGATCTGCAGCCGGTGTATTCGTTCAAGATTCGCGGCGCCTACAACAAGCTGGCGCAACTGTCCCCGGAAGAGCTGGCGCGTGGCGTGGTCACCGCCTCGGCTGGCAACCATGCGCAGGGCCTGGCCCTGGCGGCCAAGCACCTGGGCGTGAAAGCGACCATCGTCATGCCGCGCACCACGCCGGAGCTGAAGGTGCAGGGCGTGCGCTCGCGCGGCGGCAAGGTGGTGCTGCACGGCGATGCCTTCCCCGAGGCGCTGGCGCATTCACTGAAGCTGGTAGAAGAGAAGGGCTACACCTATATCCACCCGTACGACGATCCGCTGGTGATCGCCGGGCAGGGCACCGTGGCCATGGAAGTGCTGCGCCAGCATCAGGGCCATATTGACGCCATCTTCGTCCCGGTCGGTGGCGGCGGCCTGATCGCCGGCATCGCAGCGTACGTGAAATACCTGCGCCCGGAGATCAAGGTGATCGGCGTCGAGCCGGATGACTCCAACTGCCTGCAGCAGGCGATGGCGGCTGGCGAGCGTGTGGTGCTGCCGACGGTCGGGTTGTTCGCCGATGGCGTGGCAGTGGCGCAGATCGGCCAGCACACCTTCGATATCTGCAAACATCACGTCGATGAAGTGATCACCGTCAGCACCGACGAGATCTGTGCGGCGATCAAGGACATCTACGACGATACTCGCTCGATCACCGAGCCTGCTGGCGCGCTGGCCGTGGCCGGGATCAAGAAGTACGTCGAGCGCCAGGGCGCCAAGGGCGAAGTGCTGGTGGGCATCGATTCCGGCGCCAACGTCAACTTCGACCGCCTGCGCCATGTGGCCGAGCGTGCCGAACTGGGCGAGAAGCGCGAGGCGATCATCGCCGTGACCATTCCCGAGCAGCCGGGCAGCTTCAAGGCCTTCTGCGAGGCGGTTGGCAAGCGCCAGATCACCGAATTCAACTATCGCTATCACACTGATCGCGAGGCGCACATCTTCGTCGGTGTGCAGACCCATCCGGAGAATGACCCGCGCCAGGCGCTGGTCGAAGGCCTGCGTGCGCAGGGCTTCCCGGTGCTGGACCTGACCGATAACGAACTGGCCAAGCTGCATATCCGCCACATGGTCGGTGGTCATGCTGCTGGCGTCGGTGACGAGATGGTGCTGCGCTTCGAATTCCCCGAGCGGCCGGGTGCACTGTTCAACTTCCTGCAGAAGCTGGGCGGGCGCTGGAACATCTCGATGTTCCACTACCGTAACCACGGCGCTGCCGATGGCCGCGTGCTGGCCGCCCTGCAGGTGCCGGCGGACGAACGCCATCTGGTGCCGGCGGCGCTGGACGCCATCGGTTATCCCTACTGGGATGAAAGCGAGAATCCGGCCTACAAGCTGTTTCTCGGCTGAGCACGGGTAGGTCGGTTGTAACCCGCCGCCGCGTTCTCGCGGGTTGCACCCGCCCTACTTAATCGCCGAATAAAAGGAAACCACGATGGAACACTACCTGCTGGTTCGCATCCTCCACAGCGCCCCGGGCGTGTTGCTGCTGCTCGGCCTGATCGCCCATGGCGTCATGCTGTTCAAGGCGCAGCGCGGTGGCGATTCCGCCGTGCTGGCGCGCAAGCTGCGGGTGACTCTGCTGTTCAGCTTTCCGGCGTTCGCCGTGCTGGCGCTGAGCCTGCCGGTCACTGGCTACTGGCTGGTGGACACCGCCGGCTGGCCGCTGGGGCAGACCTGGCTGCTGCTGGGCAGCATTCTCTATGCGCTGATGATGCTGCTCGGTTTGCTGCTGGCCGGCCGCCTGGCCGTCTGGCGCGCGCTGGGTGATGCGCCAGCGCCAACAGCGTTGAAGCGCCTGTGCCTGATCTATGCGGGGCTGATTCTGCTACTACTGATCGCCATCATGGCGTTGATGGGCGCCAAGCCGGCTTGAAGCAGCCGCAAAGCGGCTTCTGATGACTCTCTCCCATTTATGAGAGAGGGTGCCCGAAGGGCGGCAGAGGGTTTTGGGCTCGATGAAGCTGCCCTGTAGGGTGGGGCCGGGGGGGCCGGGGGGGGGGGGGGGGGGTGGGGGGGGGGGGCGGGCGGGGGGCGGGGAGGGGGGGGGGGGGGGGGCGCGGCGGCGCCGCGCGGCGAGCGGGGGCGG
>NZ_RHQP01000019.1:0-42389 GCF_003935465.1 Pseudomonas sp. o96-267 | reverse complement strand
GGCCCGGGGGGCCTGCGGGTTGGGGCCTGTTGCCGGCGGCGGGTTGGGGGGCGCTGCGCCCCGGGCGGGTTTTGCTGGGGGGGGGCGGTGCGCACGGCGCACCCTACGTTCGGCGGTGGCGCTCAGCGCAGCGAGATCACCGGCCAGCCGCGCTCGACGGCGGTGGCGCGCAGCACGTCGTCCGGGTCGACTGCCACGGGGTTGGCGACTGCTTCGAGCAGCGGCAGGTCATTGCGTGAGTCGCTATAGAAGTAGGCCCCGTCGAGGTTGTACCCCGTCTCTGCCAGCCACTCGTTCAGCCGCGTCACCTTACCGCCCTGGTAGCACGGCGTACCGGTGATCTGCCCGGTATAGCGGCCGTCCTGCATGCCGCATTCGGTAGCGATCAGCGTCTCCACGCCCAGGCGTTCGGCGATGGGCGCGGTGACGAAACGGTTGGTGGCGGTGATGATCACCAGCTTGTCACCTGCGGCGCGGTGCTCGGCCAGCAGTGCCTCGCCCTTGGCAAGAATGATCGGCTCGATCACCTCGGCCATGAACTCGCGGTGCCACTGCGCGAGTTGCGCCATGTCGTGGCGGCCGAGAATGGCCTGGCTGAAATTCTGATAGGCCACCACGTCCAGTTTGCCGGCACAGTAATCGGCATAGAAGGCATCGTTGCGCGCGAGGTACTCGGCTGCGTCGACCAGGCCGCGCTGGCAGACGAATTCGCCCCAACTGTGGTCGCTGTCGCCAGCCAGCAGGGTGTTGTCGAGATCGAAAAGGGCCAAGCGCACGGTTCGTTACCTGTTCTGTGGAAAGGGGAGGCGCGCCAGAATAGCCGCTTTGCCGGGGCTTTCAAACTGCACCTAAACCCGCGTTGCTGCTGTCGCCGGCTTTGTGGAACAATGCCGGAACTTGCGTGTACGAGGTTGCTTGCCGTGATCGATTCTGATGGTTTCCGCCCGAATGTCGGCATCATCCTGACCAATGATTTCGGCCAGGTGCTCTGGGCCAGGCGTATCAACCAGGATGCGTGGCAGTTTCCCCAGGGCGGCATTAATGATCGTGAATCGCCGGAAGAGGCGCTTTACCGTGAACTGAATGAAGAGGTCGGGCTCGAAGAGCAGGATGTGAATATCCTCGCCTGCACCCGAGGCTGGTTGCGTTATCGTTTGCCGCAGCGTCTGGTGCGCACGCACAGCCAGCCGCTGTGTATCGGACAGAAGCAGAAGTGGTTTCTGCTGCGTCTGACTGGAGCTGAAGAGCGCGTACGCATGGACCTGACCGGCAAGCCCGAATTCGATGGTTGGCGCTGGGTCAGTTACTGGTACCCGTTGGGTCAGGTGGTCACATTCAAACGCGAGGTCTACCGCCGCGCGCTCAAGGAACTCGCCCCGCGCCTGATAGTGCGCGACTGATACGGACCCCAATCGAGCATGCTCAATACGCTGCGCAAGATCGTCCAGGAAGTAAACGCCGCCAAGGATCTCAAGGCGGCGCTGTCGATCATTGTGCAGCGGGTCAAGGAAGCGATGGGCAGCCAGGTCTGCTCGGTCTACCTGCTCGATGCGGAAACCAACCGTTTCGTATTGATGGCCACCAACGGCCTCAACAAGCGCTCCATCGGCAAGGTCAGCATGGCCCCCAGCGAGGGCCTGGTCGGCCTGGTCGGTAGCCGCGAAGAGCCGCTGAACCTCGAAGACGCCGCCAGCCATCCCCGTTACCGCTATTTCGCCGAGACTGGCGAGGAGCGCTACGCCTCCTTCCTCGGCGCGCCCATCATCCACCATCGCCGGGTGATGGGCGTTCTGGTTGTACAGCAGAAGGAGCGTCGCCAGTTCGACGAGGGCGAGGAAGCCTTCCTGGTCACCATGAGTGCGCAGCTCGCTGGCGTTATCGCCCATGCCGAGGCGACTGGCTCGATCCGCGGCTTGGGTCGCCAGGGCAAGGGCGTGCAGGAGGCCAAGTTCGTCGGCGTGCCGGGCGCGGCGGGGGCAGCGGTGGGTACCGCTGTCGTGGTGCTGCCCCCGGCCGATCTCAATGTAGTTCCAGACCGCAGCGTCGATGACATCACGGCGGAGCTGGAGCTGTTCGACAAGGCGCTCGGCTGGGTACGCGAGGACATGCAGGAGCTGTCCGAGAAACTCGCCACTCAGCTGCGCAAGGAAGAGCGCGCGCTGTTCGACGTCTACCTGATGATGCTCGAGGATGCTGCGCTGGGTAACGAGGTGCGCAAGGTCATCCGTACCGGCCAGTGGGCGCAGGGCGCCTTGCGCCAGGTGGTGCTCGACCACGTCAATCGCTTCGAACTGATGGACGATGCCTACCTGCGTGAGCGCGCCAGCGATGTACGCGACCTCGGTCGGCGCCTGCTTGCTTACCTGCAGGAAGAACGCAAAACCACGCTGGTCTACCCGGATAACACCATCCTGGTCAGCGAGGAGTTGTCGCCGGCGATGCTCGGCGAAGTGCCGGAAGGCAAGCTGGTCGGTCTGATCTCGGTGACCGGTTCGGGCAACTCTCACGTGGCGATTTTCGCCCGCGCCATGGGTATTCCCACGGTGATGGGCGTGGTCGATCTGCCGTACTCGAAGATTGACGGGATCAAGCTGATCGTCGATGGCTACCATGGCGAGGTCTTCACCAACCCCAGCGAGCTACTGAGCAAGCAGTACGCCGAGGTTGTCGAGGAGGAGCGCCAGCTCACCGAAGGGCTCGATGCCCTGCGTGCGTTGCCGTGTGAAACGCTCGACGGCCATCGCATGCCGCTGTGGGTCAACACCGGTCTGCTCGCCGATGTGGCGCGCGCCCAGCAGCGCGGCGCCGAGGGCGTCGGCCTGTACCGTACCGAAGTGCCGTTCATGATCAATGAGCGCTTCCCCAGCGAGAAGGAACAACTCGCCACCTATCGTGAGCAGTTGCAGGCCTTCCATCCGCTGCCGGTGACCATGCGCACTCTGGATATCGGTGGCGACAAGTCGCTGTCCTACTTCCCGATCAAGGAAGAGAACCCCTTCCTTGGCTGGCGCGGCATCCGCGTGACCCTCGATCACCCGGAAATCTTCCTGGTGCAGACTCGCGCCATGCTCAAAGCCAGTGAGGGGCTGAATAATCTGCGCATCCTGCTGCCGATGATTTCCGGTACGCAGGAGCTGGAAGAGGCGCTGCACCTGATTCACCGTGCCTGGGGCGAGGTACGTGACGAGGGCACCGATGTGCCGCTGCCGCCTATCGGCGTGATGATCGAGATCCCAGCAGCCGTTTATCAGACCCGCGAACTGGCGCGCCAGGTGGACTTCCTCTCGGTCGGCTCCAACGACCTGACCCAATATCTGCTGGCCGTAGACCGCAACAACCCGCGTGTGGCCGATCTCTACGACTTCCTCCATCCGGCGGTGCTGCAGGCGTTGCAGAAGGTGGTCAACGACGCACACCTCGAAGGCAAGCCGGTGAGCATCTGCGGCGAGATGGCGGGTGATCCGGCTGCGGCCGTGTTGCTGCTGGCGATGGGCTTCGATTCGCTGTCGATGAACGCCACCAACCTGCCCAAGGTGAAATGGCTGCTGCGCCAGGTGACCCAGAGCAAGGCCAAGGAGCTGCTCGGCCAGGTGATGACCATGGACAACCCGCACCTGATCTACAGCACCCTGCACCTGGCGCTGCGTAACCTGGGCCTGGGTCGGGTGATCAATCCGGCGTCCAATATCCAGGCCTGATTCGCCTGTGGAAGCGAGCTGACTACCTGCTAAAGGCGACCTCGCCCAGCACGGCGCCATGCGGGCCGAAGCTGCGCTCGATGATGCTCCAGCCGCCATTGCGCTCCAGGCTCAGCACCGTGCTGGCGCGGGTGCCATAGGCGGCGCTGGCGATGAAGACGCTCGACAGCAGCCGCTCCGTCGCCAATCCCACGCCCGTATCCGGCAGCAGCTGATCGTCCGGCTGGCTACTGTCGCTCAGCAACCCCAGTAGCGCTTCATCCCCGCTCTCGACTTGATCGCTCAAGGCATTCTTGGCACGCAGCAGCTTCGGCCAGGGCGTGTCGAGGGTAGCGTTGGACAGGCCATAAATGCCGCTCTGCAGTTGCCGGGGCCGGCCTTCCGCAGAGTTGAAGTGCCAGAGCTGGTGGCGGTCGCCAACCAGCAGGTTGAACCCGGCATGGGCTGCCGAGTCACGCATGATTCTGTCGAGATAGGCCGGTGCCGACTCCTGGCCCAGCAGGTAGTCAGCCGTCAGCGCGCCACGTGAGCGCGGCCCGGCTTTCTGCCTGGGGTCGCGGATGTTGGTCAGCGCCGCGAAGCGACCTTGCGCGGTAACGCCGAGCCAGGTGCCGCCGGCCTGCAGGTCGCGGCCAGCGAATACGCCAGGGGAGTCCTGCCATTCACCCAGTGCGGCGCTGGGGCGCTCGTAGAATTCGTCGCGATTGGCTGCAAGGCGCAGCACCGTCTGGTTTTCGGGCTGCCAGGCAAAGACGATCAGGCACATGCGGATTCCTCCGGTGGCGGAGTCTGGCAGGCTAGCGAGCTCAGCCAGGGGCGGCAACCGTTCCGTCGACCCGTGTGCCGTTGTTAGGGTCTGTTGCCGTTTCGCGCACGGCCGCGACGGAGCCAATTTTTGCGTGGAGCTAGGCGCGAGACGCGAAGTTTGGTCGCCCAAATGAGCCGTCGAGCAACGACGCACCACGCAAAAATTGGCCCGCCCCTTCGGGTTGCGCGGCAAATTGCGCCATGTGTCGTTGTGGGATTTGGCAAGGGAACGACCATTACCTGCATCCCACGCCTAACCTGGCGCAATTTGGCGCAGCAACGCGGCTCGCGTCGAAATGGCAACAGACCCTAGGGCATTTCCGCTACCATGCCGCTTTGTTTTTGGGGGTGTCGATGGAGCTGCTGCTCTACCTGGTACTGGGCTCGGCTGCAGGTGTGCTGGCCGGTCTTTTTGGCGTGGGCGGCGGTCTGATCATCGTGCCGGTGCTGGTGCTGAGTTTTACCGCTCAGGGCATGGCGCCGGAAATCCTCACGCACATGGCCGTGGGCACGTCTCTGGCGACCATCGTCTTCACCTCGATCAACTCGCTGCTCGAGCATCACCGCAAGGGAGCGGTACGCTGGCCGCTGTTTCGCTGGCTGACGCTGGGTATCCTGCTGGGTGCAGCGCTGGGTGCACTGACCGCAGCGCTGATCCAGGGGCCTTGGTTGCAGAAGATCATCGGTACCTTCGCCATCGTCGTGGCGGTGCAGATGGCGCTGGATCTGAAACCCAAGGCCAGCCGTGGTGTCCCAGGCAAGCCCACATTGACCGTGGCTGGCGGGGTAATCGGCTGGGCCTCGGCAATTTTCGGAATCGGTGGTGGTTCGCTGACAGTGCCCTATCTGGTCTGGCGCAGCGTGCCGATCCAGCAGGCGGTGGCGACCTCGGCCGCCTGTGGATTGCCGATCGCTATTGCCGGAGCGCTGAGTTTCATGTTCACCGGCTGGGGGAATGCGCATCTGCCGCCATGGAGCGTCGGTTTCGTCTACCTTCCGGCGTTGCTGGGTATTGCCGTGACCAGCATGTTCTTCGCCCGTTTTGGTGCGCGCCTGGCCCATCGCCTGTCGCCACTGTTGCTCAAGCGTCTGTTCGCCCTGCTGCTGTTCAGTGTGGGCCTGAGTTTTTTCATCTAAGGAGTCCTGGATGCTGCCTTATCCGCAGATCGACCCGGTGGCCATCGCCCTCGGTCCCCTGAAAATCCATTGGTACGGCCTGATGTATCTGGTCGGCATCGGTGGTGCCTGGCTACTGGCATCGCGCCGGCTGGAGCGTTTCGATGCGACCTGGACCAAGGACAAGCTGTCCGACCTGGTGTTCTGGGTGGCCATGGGGGTGATTCTCGGTGGGCGTCTGGGCTACGTATTTTTCTATGATTTTGCCGCCTATATCGCCGAACCGGCGAAAATCCTCCGAGTCTGGGAAGGTGGTATGTCCTTCCATGGCGGCCTGATCGGGGTGATGCTGGCGACCTGGTGGTTCGGCAAGCGCAATGGCAAGAGCTTCTTCGAGCTTATGGACTTTATCGCACCGCTGGTGCCGATCGGTCTGGGTGCCGGGCGCATCGGTAACTTCATCAACGCCGAGTTGTGGGGCAAGGCCAGCGACGTGCCTTGGGCGATGATCTTCCCTACCGACCCGCAGCAGTTGGCGCGTCATCCGTCGCAGCTGTATCAATTCGCCCTGGAAGGCGTGGCGCTGTTCACCATCCTCTGGTTCTATTCGCGCAAACCGCGGCCGACCATGGCCGTTTCCGGCATGTTCGCTGCCTGCTACGGCGTGTTCCGCTTCATCGTCGAGTTCGTCCGCGTGCCCGATGCCCAGCTGGGCTACCTGGCCTGGGGCTGGCTGACCATGGGGCAGATTCTCTGCCTGCCGATGATCCTTGGCGGTATCGGCCTGATCGCCTATGCCTACAAGCGCCAGCCCGTTCAAGGAGCCGTCTGATGAAACAGTACCTCGACCTGATGCGCCATGTGCGTGAGCACGGCACCTTCAAGGAGGACCGCACCGGCACCGGCACCTATAGCGTGTTCGGCTACCAGATGCGCTTCGACCTGGCCGACGGCTTCCCCATCGTTACCACCAAGAAGTGCCACCTGCGCTCGATCATCCACGAGCTGCTGTGGTTCCTGCAGGGTGACACCAACATCAAGTACCTCAAAGACAACGGCGTCAGCATCTGGGACGAGTGGGCCGACGAGAATGGCAACCTTGGCCCCGTCTACGGTTACCAGTGGCGCAGCTGGCCGGCGCCCAACGGCGAGTCCATCGATCAGATCGCCAAGCTGATCGAGATGATCAAGAAGAACCCGGACTCGCGTCGCCTGATCGTCTCGGCCTGGAACCCCGCGCTGGTCGAGCAGATGGCGCTGCCACCGTGCCACGCGCTGTTCCAGTTCTACGTCGCCGACGGCAAGCTCAGCTGTCAGCTCTATCAGCGCTCGGCCGACATCTTCCTCGGCGTGCCCTTCAACATCGCCAGCTACGCGCTGCTGACGCTGATGGTGGCGCAGGTCTGCGGCCTGCAGCCGGGCGAGTTCATTTGGACTGGCGGCGACTGTCATCTGTACGCCAACCACATCGAACAAACCGATCTGCAGCTCACTCGTGAGCCGCTGCCGCTGCCGACCATGAAGCTCAACCCCGAGGTGAAGGACCTGCTGGCCTTCAAATTCGAGGACTTCGAACTGGTGGGTTACGAAGCGCACCCGCATATCAAGGCGCCGGTGGCGGTATAGGGAAGCGGGGGCTGGGCGTTTTCCGCGTCAGCCCACCGGTTGCATGGAAAGGTCGCTGCGCAGGCGCTCTACCTGTTCGGCGCGTTCGGCCTCTTCCAGGCGTGCGCCTGGATTCAGTGACGACCATTGCGGGTGAGCGCGTGCCACGTTCAGTGGTGCGGGCAGCTTGCCCTGGCGCCACAGGGTTTCCTGCGGGGCGTTGAGGCTGATGGCATCCATCGCGGCGTGTCCGCGCACGTCCAGTGCGGCCAGCAGTTGCTGCTGACGCAGGGCGAGCAGGCGCAGCACGGCGTCGTCGACGGTCAGTTCGCGCTGGCCCCTGAGTTTTCCCTTCAAGCGCTCCCCGTAGTTACGCAGGGTCTGCGCGCTGCCGCCGATCACTGCGCCCAATGCGGCAGCTGCGCCCATGGTGAGACCGCCGACCAGCAGATCTACGCCGACGCCCGTGGCGGCGCCGGCTGCCATGCCGCCACCGACCTTGATGCCGAGCTGCTTCAGTGTTTCCGGGTTGAACAGGTCGTCGCCCCAGCGGCCGTCGAGCAGCGGCAGGTCAGCCGCTTTGGCGTCACTGCTGCGGAAGGCGTACAGGCGTAGCAGGGCCTCGACGCAACGCTGCTCGCGCTGGCGAATGGCCGTGCGCAGCTCGCTGATGGCGCCCTGTTCCAGCACGGGTTGGGCGGCGACGCTGCGGCGGCAGGCGGCGCAGTCGATCAGCAGCTCGGCGATCAGACGGTTGCCGGCCTGGCGCCGGGCCTGGCGCTGGGCTTCGTGATCCTCGATCAGTCGTTGCAGCTGCGGGCGCGAACGCTCCAGTAGCAGGGCCAGGCTTTCGTACAGACGTCGTTCGCCGTCTGCAGGTGGTGCCACGCTGTCGAACGCCACCAGGGCATGCAGGCCGAGGCGGGCCAGGGCTTCGCGCCACTCCGCTTCGCGGTGGCTGGCGCTGGCGACGAAGTTGAGTACCGGCAGCAGCGGTCGGCCGCACATGGTGAGTACTGCCAGCTCGTCGCGGTACTTGGCCAGTACCGGCTCGCGCACGTCGATCACGTAGAGACCGGCATCGGAGGCCTGCAACTGGCGCAGTACCTTGGCTTCCTGTTCGTAGCGCTGGCGTGCTTCGCTGCCTTCGAGAAAACGCGCCAGACGTGCCGGGCCGTCCAGCCGCTCGCCGGGGCGGTCGAGACGCTCCAGGTAGTCGAGCAGGGCGATGGCGTCTTCCAGGCCGGGGGTGTCGTACAGCTCCAGCAGCGCCTGGCCATCCACCGACAGGCGCGCACCTTCGACATGGCGGGTGGTGCTGGCGCGGGGCGAGACTTCGCCGAAGTCGACGTCGCGGGTCAGGGTGCGCAACAGCGAGGTTTTGCCGACGTTGGTGTGGCCGACCAGGGCCAGTTTCAGTGGCTCAGTCATGTCCGCTCTCCAGCCAGTTCAGCGGCGCCGTATCGCCATGCTGCAGCTCCAGGCTGGCGATCGCCTGATGCCAGTCCGTCAGGCGCGCACTGTCCAGGCTCTCACCGGGTGTCGGCGGCAGCAGCCAGATGCGCGTGGCCGAGGCCGAGCGCGCCAGTTCGCCGATCAGCGCCAAGGTGCCACGATCCGGTGAGCGGCGCGGGTCGCAGGCGATGGCCAGGCGTTCGGGCGGGAAGCGGGTCAGCTGTTCGAGTAACTGACGGCGCTGTTCGCGGCTGTCGATCACCCCGGCATCGGCCACACCCTTGGGCAGCGACGCAGGCGGCCAGGGGCGGCGCTCGTCCAGTTCGATGCCGAGCAGCAGCGCGCCGCTGCCAGGTTGCGCGCTGGCGCCGCCTTGCGGTTGGTGCAGGGCGGCGGGCGCCAGGTCGCAGATGCCCAGGCGTTCGCTGTCCGGTTGCAGGCGTTGGCGCAGCAGGCCATAGCCGGGCAGGTCGAGATCCAGGCGCAGCGCGCCTTTGCCGGACTGCCAGCGCCATAGGCACAGCAGCATCAGCAGCAGGCGTGGCAGCAGACCGTAGACCAACACCACGCCGACCAGCCAGCCGGCCCCGCTCTGCCGGGCTGCTTCGCTGGCGATAGCGGCAGCGCCGCTGGCGCGAATGACGTCGATGTCTGGCAAGCTGAAGCCGAGCAGCGCGGGCAGGGCGCCGATGGCCTGGGTCAGGGCGATGAAGGTGTCGCCACCAAGAATGGTGGTTTCCCAGACGAAGCCGTAGCGGCGCGTAGCGAGTAGCAATAGCAGGGTGGTCAGCGCCGCGAGCATGGCCAGCGCCCACAGACCGTTGATCATTAGGCCCAGTCCCCAGCGGGTCAGACGCTGGCGTTGCAGCATCAGCAGCAGAGCCGGGGCCAGTTGCGTAGCGCTGGCATCACGCGCCAGTTTTTCGCTGAGCCACAGCCACAGGCGACCCAGCGCGCCGGGGTTGTCACGGGTCAGCAGCAGGCCCAGCAGCCAGCCGAGCAGCATCAGCAGGTTGAGCCCAAGCAGACTGCCCAGTGCCCAGAACACATTGACCGGTTGGCGCCCGTCACCCAGTGCCGCGAAGGCCAGGCCGAAGCCGCTGAGCAGGGCCAGCAGTGCCAGCAGCACACCGGCCAGGCGTGCGCCCTGCAACCAGTGCAACAGCGCCTGCCACTGACCATCACGGCGGGCCAGGTGCAGGGCGCGATGCTGGATGCGCTCGGCCAGTTCAACCTGTTCGGCACGGGCCAGGCGATTGGCCTCGCTGTCTTCGAGCGGGCCGGCATGGTCCTCGCGCAGGCGAATGGTTTCGCTGAGCCAGAGGCGTTGGAAGGGGGTAGGGGAGGAGGCGTCTGTCACGCGGCGTCTCGTCATTCGGATCAGGGGTTGAGAATAACCCCTGATCCGCTTCGGTGCGAATCAGCGCTGCTCGCGCAAACGCACGGCGATATCCGGCTGGTCGATGAACAGGCCATCGATACCGGTGGCGAGGAAGGCACGCAGCTCGGCGTTGATATCGCCGCGCTCGCTCGGTTCGCTGCCGTTACGCAGACGGGTGGGCAGGAAGGCGTTTTCAGCGCGGAAGGTGTAGGGATGCACCTTGAGCCCGGCCGCATGGGCGTCACGTACCAGGCTGGTCGGCGCGGTCAGGTTACCGGCGGCATCACGCGGGATGATCATGCCTTTCTCCGGGCCGATGCCGCTGGCGTAGCTCGCGATGGTTTGCAGGCCTTCTGGCGTGATCATTTGCTGGTAGCCAAGGCCGCTGCCAAGCACCTGCTGATCGTAGGGTTGGCCTTCTACCCACAGCAGTTGCACCAGGCGGATCGGTGTCAGCGTGCTCAGCGCCTTGAGGTTTGCCACTTCGAAGGACTGGATGAAAACGGGCGCGTCGGCGCTGTCGTAGCCGTTGCGTTCGAGCACCGCCAGCAACGGTTTCTCCATGGCCAGGTCGAGTTGCTGGAAGTGGGTGGGGTGCTTGGTTTCCGGGTACAAACCCAGGGTTCGTTGCTGAAGGGCTTCCAGACGTTTCACCAGATCGATGATCTCTTGCAGCGTGGGAATCTCGAACTGGCCATCGAAGCGGGTATTGCCCGGTCGCTGCTGCGGGATACGTTCGATGGCGCGCAGGGTTTTCAGCTCGGCCAGGGTGAAGTCCTCACTGAACCAGCCTTCCAGGCTGCGCCCGTCGACGCTCTGGGTGCGTTTGCGGTCAGCGAATTCGGGGCGCTGCGCCACGTCGGTGGTCAGCCCCAATTCGTTGTCGTGGCGGGCGACCAACTGGCCATCGCGAGTCATCACCAAGTCGGGCTCGATGTAGTCGGCGCCTTGAAAGGCTGCCAGCGCGTAGGCCGCCAGTGTGTGCTCGGGCGCGTAACCGCTGGCGCCCCGGTGGGCGATCACCAGGGGAGCCTTGCTGTCCCAGTTCTGGGTTTGCCTGACGCTGGGTTGCTGCTGGGCCCAATCGATGGCGGCCTGTACTTTATCCGGGGCGGGGCTGGCGAAGACCGCCAGTGGCAGCAGAGTGACGCCCAATACCCAGGCAGAGAGTGATTTCGACATGATGCTGGCTCCTTGCTCGTAGAATCAGCCCTTAGCCTGCTACGGCGAATGTGACGATACGACGACAGCGCTGCTGCAGCCACTGATGGGCTGCGAGGCCGCTGGGGGCTCTGTTATGCTCGCGGCCATGAAAACGACTCTACCTCTTTCTCTGATCGCCGCGCTCGCGCACAACCGCGTGATTGGCCGCGACAACCAACTGCCCTGGCACCTGCCGGCGGATCTCAAGCACTTCAAGGCGATGACGCTCGGCAAGCCGATCATCATGGGGCGCAAGACCTGGGATTCGCTCGGGCGCCCGTTGCCGGGCAGGCTCAATATCGTGGTCAGCCGTCAGGCCGGCCTGACCCTGGAAGGTGCCGAGGTATTCGCGACGCTGGAAGAGGCTATCGAACGAGCTGACGCCTGGGCGCGTGAAGAGAATGCCGAGGAACTGATGCTGATCGGCGGCGCGCAGCTCTATGAGCTGGGCCTGGCCCAGGCTGATCGTCTTTACTTGACGCGTGTCGGCCTGGATCCCGAGGGTGATGCCTTCTTCCCCGAGGTCGACGAGGCCACCTGGCGTATGACCTCCAGCGTCGAGCACCCGGCTTCGGCCGAGACACCGTCTTACGCCTTCGAAGTGTGGGAGCGCCGCGGCGCATAATCCTGCCTGGCGTTCCGGCCATTTCTGCCGCCAGATTCTCCTGCGCGGCGGGACGGCCACTGCCTTGCCTCTGCCGTAATTTTCTTTCGTGCATCCTGATGCAGGTTTTTACATGTCTGAGCAATCGCCCGTCGACGAGCGCCCGAGCGCCGTCGCTGCACTCTTCGTACGCCACCCACTCTGGGAAGATGCGCTGGCCCTGCTGTTCGGCACCGCTCTGGTGGCGCTGGGCATCGCCTTCTACACGCATGCCGGCCTGCTCACCGGTGGCACTGTCGGCATCGCCTTTCTGGCCAACTACCAGGCCGGCTGGTCGTTCGGTCTGGTGTTCTGCCTGGTCAATCTGCCGTTCTACCTGCTCGGTATCTGGCGCATGGGCTGGGCTTTCACCTTGCGCACGGGCTGCGCGGTGATGCTGGTTTCGCTACTGGCCGAGCTGACGCCGCACTGGGTCGCCTTCGCCCACCTCAGCGCCGTGTATGCTGCGCTGTTCGGCGGCGCTGCGATGGGGCTGGGTTTGCTCATGCTGTTCCGCCACCGCGCCAGCCTGGGTGGGGTGAATATTCTCGCGCTGTATATGCAGGAGCGCTTCGGTTTCCGCGCTGGCACCGTGCAGATGGCTATCGACGCGAGCATCGTCCTGGCGGCGATTTTCGTGGTGTCGCCAGACAAGGTGCTGCTCTCGGTGCGGGGGGCGGTAGTGCTCAATCTGGTGCTGGCGATCAATCACCGGGCGGATCGCTACGTCGGCGTTAGTTGAACGCATCAACGAACGAGGGGCTGCCTCGCTGGAGACAGCCCCTCGTAGTTTCGTTTTTCGCGGAGGCGAGAATCAGATCACTTCAGTGAACTGGATGATCTCGACCCAGTAGCCGTCCGGGTCCTTGATGAAGGCGATATCGCGCATGCGGCCGTCGGTCAGACGTTTCTGGAAATCCACTCCGAGGTCTTCGAAGCGCTGGCAGGCCGCCTTGATGTCCGGCACCGACACGCACAGGTGGCCGAAGCCACGTGGGTCGCTGTTGCCGCTGTGGTAGGAAAATTCCGGGTCTTTCTCGGTGCCGTAGTTGTAGGTCAGCTCCAGCACGCCGGGGATCGACTTGCGCCATTGATGGCGAGCAGCCGGGTCAGCCGGGATCTGCGACTTGTCGTTGATCAGGGCGAGGAAGTACAGGCTGAACTCGGCGTCAGGGAAGTCCTTCTTCTCCAGCAGGGTGAAGCCCAGCACGCGGGTGTAGAAATCCAGCGATTTGGTCAGATCCTTCACGCGGATCATGGTGTGGTTGTAGATGAAGTCGGCGGTGGCAACGTCGGGCTTGGCGGTCACGCCGGGGATGGCGTTGAGCTCGTCGAGGGTCATGGGGTTCTCCATCAGGCGGGAAAAGGCTGTATCTACCTATATGGACGCGGTGGCCACGTTTTTCAAGGGCGTGACCTTGATCAGGCAGCGATGCCGGGGCGTTTGTAGGAGCGGCTTCAGCCGCGATTGGCTTGAGGGCGCGAAGCATCGCGGATGAAACGGACTGCCGCCTAGGGCTCCTCCGGTCCGTGTCAGCGCGAAGGTTGGCGGGGCGGTGGACGGGTGAAGCGTCGTCCACCCGATGGTCATCAGACCGGCAGCGTGATCAGCTCGGCCTGTACCCGCCCATCCTCGATATGCAGGATGCCCACGCCGATGGGCAGCTTGAAGCGCCGTGGCCCGGCGCTGCCGGGGTTGAGGTAGAGCACGCCGTTGCGCTCTTCGTGCAGTGGCTTGTGCGAATGGCCGGCGATTACTACATCGATTTCAAGCGCTCTGGGGTCGATGTTCAGTTGCTTCAGGTCGTGCAGGACATAGAGCGTGGTGTCTTCGAAGCGCAGCGTCAGCGTCTCGGGAATGTCATCGGCCCAAGCCTCCTGGTCGTTATTGCCGCGCACCACCGACAGCGGCGCGATGCGTTCCAGTTCGGTCAGGATGTGCGGCCCGCCGATATCGCCGGCATGGATCAGATGATCGACGCCTTGCAGCGCTGCCAGCGCTTCGGGGCGCAGCAGGTTGTGGGTGTCGGCGATCAGACCAATGCGCATGATGAGGTCCTGAGTATGAGATGTAGGAGCCAGCTTGCTGGCGATCAGCGTCAGGTGCAAACCCTCCGACAACAAAAAGCCCGGCAAACCAGGCCGGGCTTTTCGCTGCAGCAACGCTGACGAATCAGTCGTCGAGCATCGCCTTGTTGCGCACCGCGCCCTTGTCGGCGCTGGTGGCGAGCAGGGCGTAGGCCTTGAGCGCGGTGGTCACCTTGCGGGTGCGCGGTGCGGCCGGCTTCCAGCCTTTCTTGTCCTGCTCGGCACGGCGGGTGGCCAGTTCTTCGTCGCTGACCAGCAGGTTGATGCTGCGGTTGGGGATGTCGATGAGGATCTTGTCGCCGTCGTTGACCAGGCCAATGGCGCCGCCTGCTGCCGCTTCCGGCGAGGCGTGGCCGATGGACAGGCCGCTGGTGCCGCCGGAGAAACGCCCGTCGGTGAGCAGGGCGCAGGCCTTGCCCAGTCCTTTGGACTTCAGGTAGCTGGTCGGATAGAGCATTTCCTGCATGCCCGGGCCGCCTTTCGGACCTTCGTAGCGGATGATGACGATGTCACCTTCCTTCACTTCGTCATTGAGGATGCCGCGCACCGCGCTGTCCTGACTTTCAAAGACCTTGGCGGAGCCTTCGAAGACGTGGATGGATTCGTCCACGCCAGCGGTTTTCACCACACAGCCATCGAGGGCGATGTTGCCGTACAGCACCGCAAGTCCACCCTCTTGGGAATAAGCGTGCTCGACGCTGCGAATACAACCATTCTCTCGGTCATCATCCAGGCTGTCCCAGCGGGTGCTCTGGCTGAACGCGGTCTGGGTGGGGATACCGGCTGGACCTGCCTTGAAGAAGTGGTGAACCGCTTCGTCGTTGGTCTGGGTGATGTCCCACTGGGCGATGGCCTCAGCCATGTTCGGGCTATGGACGGTGGCTACATCGGTGTGCAGCAGGCCGCCACGGGCCAGTTCGCCGAGGATAGAGAAGATGCCGCCAGCGCGGTGCACGTCTTCCATGTGGTACTTCTGGATGTTCGGTGCGACTTTGCACAGCTGCGGCACCTTGCGCGACAGGCGGTCGATGTCGCGCAGGTCGAAGGCGACTTCACCTTCCTGGGCGGCGGCCAGCAGGTGCAGGATGGTGTTGGTCGAACCGCCCATGGCGATGTCGAGCATCATGGCGTTCTCGAACGCCTTGAAGTTGGCGATGTTGCGCGGCAGTACCGACTCGTCGCCTTCGCCGTAGTAGCGCTGGCACAGCTCGACGGCCAGGCGGCCGGCGCGCAGGAACAGCTGCTCGCGGTCGCTGTGGGTGGCCAGGGTCGAACCGTTGCCCGGCAGGGACAGGCCCAGTGCTTCGGTCAGGCAGTTCATCGAGTTGGCGGTGAACATGCCGGAGCAGCTGCCGCAGGTCGGGCAGGCGCTGCGCTCGTACTCGGCGACCTTTTCGTCGGAGGCGCTGGAGTCGGCGGCGATGACCATGGCATCGACCAGATCCAGGCCATGGCTGGCCAGCTTGGTTTTACCCGCTTCCATCGGCCCGCCGGAAACGAACACCACCGGGATGTTCAGGCGCAGGGCGGCCATCAGCATGCCGGGGGTGATCTTGTCGCAGTTGCTGATGCAGACGATGGCGTCGGCGCAGTGGGCGTTGACCATGTACTCCACGGAGTCGGCGATGATCTCGCGGCTCGGCAGCGAATAGAGCATGCCGTCGTGGCCCATGGCGATGCCGTCGTCGACGGCGATGGTGTTGAATTCCTTGGCCACGCCGCCGGCTTTCTCGATCTCGCGGGCGACCAGCTGACCCAGGTCCTTCAGGTGCACGTGGCCGGGCACGAACTGGGTGAAGGAGTTGGCGATGGCGATGATCGGTTTCTTGAAGTCTTCGTCCTTCATCCCTGTGGCGCGCCACAGGGCGCGGGCGCCGGCCATGTTGCGGCCGTGGGTGGAGGTCTTCGAGCGGTAATCGGGCATGACGGTATTCCTGCGACTAATTCGGTTGTGTGTGCGGTGAGCGTCGTCGAGCGGCAGATCGCCGCGGTGTCAGGAGGCTGCATGACGAAACGGGATCACCGTTCGTACGGCCGGGGCTCACAGGCCCGCCGGAGGATGCCGGGCGGGGAATGGGGCGATTCTACGCCCGCCAGGGCTGGCGGGGGAAGGTTGCCGGTCGTGCGCAGGTCCGTGACGGCTCAATGCGGTATTTCGATCCCGCGCATCCGCTCGGCACGTCGGCGTAGCAGTTCCAGGGTGACCAGAAGAGCGATGGACACCAGAATCAGCAGGGTGGCGATGGCCAGGATGCTCGGGTTGATCTGCTCGCGCAGGCCCGAGAACATCTGCCGCGGAATGGTGCGTTGCTGTGGCCCGGCCATGAACAGGATCACCACCACTTCATCGAACGAGGTGATGAAGGCGAACAGCGCGCCGGAAATCACCCCTGGGCGGATCAGCGGCATGATTACATCGAAGAACACGCGAATCGGCGTAGCGCCGAGGTTCAGCGCTGCGCGTGCCAGGCTGTAGTCGAAGCCGGTCAGCGTGGCGGTCACGGTGATGATGACGAACGGCGTACCGAGCGCGGCGTGGGCCAGGATCACCCCGAGGTAGCCACCGGCCAGACCCAGGTTGGAGTAGAAGAAGAACATCCCGGCGGCGGTGATGATCAGTGGCACGATCATCGGCGATAGCAGCAGGGCGGTGATGAAGCGGCGAAACGGCATCTCATCGCGGGCTAGGCCTATGGCGGCGCAGGTGCCCAGAATGGTGGCGAGGATGGTCGAGAGGATGCCGATGAAGAAGCTGTTCTTGATCGCCAGTATCCATTTCGGATCGTTGAATATCTCCCGGTACCAGCGCAGCGAATAGGCCTCGGGGTCGAGGGTGAGCATGCCTTCGGTGAAGCTGAAGAACGGCTCGGCGTTGAACGACAGCGGCACGATCACCAGGATCGGCAGGATCAGGAACAGCAACACCAGCCAGGAGCTGACCTTGAGTAGCCAGTGTCCAAGGTGGTGCCAGAAGCCGTAGTAGGCGGGGATCTTCATCGTCTCATCATCCCAACTTGATGTTGCTGGCGCCGACGAAGCGGTCGTACACCCAGTACAGCAACAGAATCAGCCCGAGCAGCAGCGAGCCCAGTGCGGCGGCCAGCTCCCAGTTGTTCGAACGCTGCATATGGAAGGCGATGATGTTGCTGATCATCTGTCCGTCGGTGCCACCGACCAGTGCCGGGGTGATGTAGTAGCCGACCGAGATGATGAACACCAGCAATGCTCCGGCGCTGAGCCCTGGCAAGGTCATCGGGAAGTAGATGCGGGCGAACGCAGGGATCGGTTTTTCGCCCAGGCTGAGTGCGGCGCGCATATAGCTTGGGTCGATGCCGCGCATCACGCTGTACAGCGGCAGGATCATGAACGGCAGCAGGATATGGGTCATCGCCACCACGGTGGCGAACGAGGTGTAGAGCATCTCGAAGGGCTGACTGATCAGGCCGATGCCCATGAGGAAGGAGTTGATCACGCCGTTGGTCTGCAGCAGCGCGATCCACGAGGTGGTACGCACCAGCAGCGAGGTCCAGAACGGCAGCAGCACCAGCACCAGCAGCAGGTTGGCGCGGTTCGACGGCAGGCCGGCGAGGTAGTAGGCCAGCGGGTAGCCGAGCAGGGCGCAGAGCAGGGTGATGACCAGTGCCATGTTCAGGGTCTTGGAATACAGCTGCAGATAGATCTGCGTGTCCTGGCGCACCTGGATGCCATCGTCGGGGTGCAGTTCCAGATCCAGAGCCGTCAGGTAGTAGTCGTAGGTGTAGACCTTGCCGGAACGCTCGATGGCGTACCACAGCTCGGGTTTGCTCCAGTTGCGATGGCTGGCGAGCAGGGCTTCGACGCCCTCGGAGGACAGCGCTTCGGCATCCATCCGGCCGATGCGCCGCGCGGTGGATTTGACCACGCTGGACATGCCCGTATAGGCGCGGTTGAACTCCTCGGACAGCTTGCCTGACAGGCGCTGCTCGTTGAGCGTGTGCAGTTCGCTGACGAATACCTGCAGGGTCTTCTCGTCTGGCAGTTGCTTGTGATCTTCCCAGCGTTCGAGCTCGGCCAGGGTCTGCGGAATCAGTTCGGCCACGGTCGGGTGATACACGCTGCGCCACAGCATGGTACCGATGGGGGCGACGAAGGTGACGATGATGAACAGCAGCAGCGGCACCACGAAGAGAAAGGCGGCGAGGCGTTTCTTGCGACGGGCGCTGGCGGCTTGGCCGGCTTCGCTGGGGGTCAGGGATGACAAGGTGTTACTCCGGTGGATTCAGCCCAACTGTTCCCCCCCGACTCCCGTAGGCGGTGCTTCAGCGGCGACGGTTGCGGCTAAAGCCCCTCCCACAGGTCGGGGGAGACAGGATGCTGGTGCTTTACTTCAACAGCCACTCGTTGAATTTCTCACCCAACGACTCGCCATAGTCAGCCCAGAACTCGGAGCCAGCCTGGATGCCTTTATCCAGGTGAGCGGTCGGCAGGTGCGGCGTCGCAGTCTGGTCTGCCAGCGGCATGGACGACTTGCGGGTCGGGCCGTAGGCGACGTCCGGCATGCCCGCCAGCGGCTTGGAGCTGGTGGCGTACTTGATGAACTCCATGGCCAGCTCTTTCTTCTTGGTGCCCTTGACGATGGCCCAGGCGTCGAGGTCGTAGACGTGGCCGTCCCAGACGATTTCGAAGGGTTTCTTCTCCTGCACGATGGCGTCGTAGAAGCGGCCGTTGGCCGATTGCACCAGTACCGCGCCACCGTCGTTGAGCAGTTGCGGCGCTTGCGACCAGGAGTCGAACCAGACGATGTCTTTCTTGATGCTGGCCAGCTTGTCGAAGGCGCGTTGTTGGCCTTCCGGCGTGGCCAGCACTTCGTAGACTTCCTCAGGCGCAACGCCATCGGCCATCAGCGCCCACTCCATGTTCACCTGCGGGCGTTTGCGCATGGCGCGCTTGCCCGGAATCTTGGCGGTGTCGAAGAAGTCGCCAATGCTGGTGGCCTTGGTGCCGCCGATGGTGTTGTCGTTGAAGGCGAACACCACCGACCAGACGATGTTGCCCACCGCGCACTCACTGGCCAGTGCTTCGGGAATGAAGTCCTGTGCTGCTGCGGTGCCGTCGATGCCGGCCGGCAGCACGCTGTGGTCGAGGGTTTCCAGCAAGCCTTCTGAGCAGGCGCGCTCGAGGTCGATCACTTCGAAGTCAACCACGTCCCACTGGATGTTGCCGGATTCGACCTGGGCCTTGATTTCGGCAACGCCACCCGAGTAGTCCTCGAACAGTACCTTGACGCCGGATTCCGCCTGGTACGGGTCGATGACGTGTTTCTTCTGCGCGGCGCCGTAGGACCCGCCCCAGGAAACCACGGTAAGGCTGTCCTGGGCGGTGGCGCTGCCCGTTGCCAGTCCCAGTGCCGCCACCAGGGCGAAGGTGGAAACGCTGGTAGTCAGTGATCTAGCCATTGCTGTGCTCCATTTGCTTCTACTAGTTGTGGGTGGGGACTTCCGATCGATCCAGGGCCTGGCTGTCTTCCGGCAGCCAGGCCAGGGCGACCTCTTCCTGAGTGCTGAGTTGCGGGGCTGAACTGTCGTTCAGGTTCTTCACCACCAGCTCGCTGCCGCTGGCGGTTTCGAAGTGGTAGCGGATGTATTCACCGACGTAGTGGCGGGTGACGAAGCGGGCCTTGACCTGATTGCCAGCGGCGCCAAGGCGGTCGGTGAAGTTGAGTTTTTCCGGGCGCACCGAGACGGTGGTGGCTTGGCCGATTTCCGTACAGTTGGCCTTCAGGGTGCTGACCAGGCCGCCATCCTGCAGGCGCACTTCGACGCGCTCTTCGCTGACGCTCTCGATCACGCCGGGCAGCTTGTTGCTTTCACCGATGAAGTCGGCGACGAACATGTTGGCCGGGCGCTCGTAAAGTACGTGGGGCGGCGCGCATTGCTGCACCACGCCGTTGTTGAACACGGCGATGCGGTCGCTCATGGTCAGCGCTTCGGTCTGGTCGTGGGTCACGTAGATCACAGTGAAACCGAGCTGCTCGTGCAGGCGCTTGATCTCGAACTGCATCTGCTCGCGCAGCTTCTTGTCCAACGCGCCGAGGGGCTCGTCCATCAACACGATGTCCGGGGCGAAGATCAGCGCGCGGGCCAGGGCCACACGCTGGCGCTGGCCACCGGAGAGCTGGCCGGGGTAGCGACCGCCAAAGGCCTGCAGTTCGACCAGGGCGAGGTACTCCTCGACCTTGGCGCGAATCTCGTCCTTGGGCAGTTTGCGGATCTTCAGCGGGTAGGCCAGGTTCTCGCGGATGGTCATGTGCGGGAACAGCGCGTACTGCTGGAAGACCATGCCGATGTTGCGATCGTAGGGGGCGATGCTGGTGACGTTGCGGCCGTTGATCAGGATCTCGCCGCTGGTCACGTCCTCGAAGCCGGCTAGCATCATCAGGCAGGTGGTCTTGCCGGAACCGGAGGGGCCGAGCAGGGTGATGAATTCGCCCTTGGCCACATTGAGGTTGAAGTCTTTGACCACCAGGGTCTTGTGATCGTAGGTCTTCTTGACGTTGGTGAATCGCAGGAACGCGTCGTTCCCAGCCTGCGCAGTCATAGTCCTCCCCGCTATCCGCAATGTGGAGTCAGCTCGTGGCCAAGGCTCCAACTTCTGAGTCGATTCACCCCCTTCGTGGGAGGCGATCGTTATGTCGATAGCTAAAAGCAATAAGCAAGCCAGATGACTGATGGCCGGCTGATAGCGCTCTGCTATGCAGGTTCAAGCCTAGTCGATGCTGGGAGAGATGCGAGGCGGGTGTGGGGGGAGGTAACAGCGCGGGAAGAGAGAGGGCACCTGCCGAAACGCACTCGGCAGGTGCAGGCTGCTCAACTGTTGGGCAGCAGGCGAACGGTGAGACTCTTGATGTAGCGAGTTTCAGCGATGGCCGGGTGTACCGGATGATCGGGGCCCTGGGCGCCGCGCTCGAGCAGCTGGATGTTGCGGTCCAAGTGACGCGCGCTGGTCAGCAGGATGTTCTGCAGGTTGTCTTCCTCCAGGTGCATGGAGCAACTGGCGCTGACCAGGATGCCGTCCTTGTTGAGCAGGCGCATGGCAGTTTCGTTGAGACGACGATAGGCCGCTTCGCCGTTCTTGATGTCTTTCTTGCGCTTGATGAAGGCGGGTGGATCGGCGATCACCACGTCGAAGCGCTCCTCTGCGGATTTCAGTTCGCGTAGCGCGGCGAACACATCACCTTCGACGCAGGTGACCTTCTCGGCGAAACCGTTGAGCGTGGCATTCCGTTCCACGCCGTCGAGGGCGAAGGCCGAGGCATCTACGCAGAACACTTCGCTGGCGCCAAAGGCCGCAGCCTGCACACCCCAGCCGCCGATGTAGCTGAACAGGTCGAGCACGCGCTTGCCTTTGACGTAGGGCGCCAGGCGCGCGCGGTTCATGCGGTGATCGTAGAACCAGCCGGTCTTCTGTCCTTCGATCACCGGGGCTTCGAACTTAACGCCGTTCTCTTCCAGCGCTACCCACTCCGGCACCACGCCGAAGGCGGTGTCGACGTAGCGCTCGAGGCCTTCGGCGTCACGCGCGGCGGAGTCGTTCTTGAACAGGATGCCGCTGGGCTTGCACACCTGGATCAGCGCGGCGAGCACGTCATCCTTGTGCGCCTCCATGGTGGCGGAAGCCAGTTGGACCACGAGGATGTCGAAGAAACGGTCGACCACCAGCCCCGGCAGCAGGTCGGAGTCGCCGTACACCAGGCGGTAGCAGGGCTGGTCGAACAGGCGCTCGCGCAGGCTCAGGGCGACGTTGAGGCGATGCACCAGCAGTGACTTGTCCAGCACATGCTTGACGTCGCGCGACAGCAGGCGGGCGCAGATCAGGTTGTTCGGACTCATGGCGACGATGCCCAGCGGCTTGCCGCCGGCCGCTTCCAGGACGGCCTGGTCGCCAGCAGCGAAACCATGCAGCGGGGTGGCAGCGACATCGATCTCGTTGCTGTATACCCACAGGTGGCCGGCGCGCAGGCGTCGGTCGGCGTTGGCTTTCAGGCGCAGACTGGGCAGGGACATGGTGGGCTCCGTCGGGCAAAAACGCGCATTCTAAACGAGCTGCTCGGTGGCTGCTTGCGAGGCGATGGAAAGTGCCTTGCCATCGGTCTGCTCGAATGAGTCTCCCCATGCAGATTTACCGTCGCAGGGATGGGCAAAACCTATTGCTTGCAGGGTAGACTGTGCGCTCCATCACCTTTCCCTTCCGCGCCCATGGACAAAGAACTTTCCGCCGAGCAGATCCAGAAATTTCTGCAGGGCATCAGTGTGCCGCCGCAGCCGCAGATCATGGTCGATCTGCAGTTCGAGCAGGTCATGCCTAACCCCGATCTCAAGGCCATCTCGCGCCTGATCAGCCAGGATCCAGGACTGTCCGGGGCACTGTTGAAGATCGTCAATTCGCCGTACTTCGGCCTAGTCAACAAGGTCAGTTCGATCCAGCGCGCGGTCAACCTGCTGGGCAGCAACTCGGTGATCAACATGGTCAACGCCTTGTCGATTCGCGGGGAAATGAGCGACGAGACCATCGTCACCCTGAACCGCTTCTGGGACACTGCCCAGGACGTGGCCATGACCTGCTTGACGCTGGCCAAGCGTATCGGTTGCGAGTCGATGGACGAGGCCTACACGCTGGGGTTGTTCCACAATTGCGGCATCCCGCTGATGCTCAAGCGCTTCCCCAACTACATGGACGTGCTCGAAGAGTCCTACGCCAGCGCCAGCCGTGAGCGGCGCGTGGTCGATACCGAGAATCGCCTGCTCAATACCAACCACGCGGTGGTCGGTTATTTCACCGCCAAGTCGTGGAATCTGCCGATGCACCTCTGTGAGGCGATCGCCAATCACCACAACGCCTTGGCCATCTTCAGCGATGACAATGGCCGCGATGCGCAACTGAAGAACCTTCTGGCCATCCTGAAGATGGCCGAGCATATCTGCCGCAGTTATCAGGTGCTGGGCAGCCAGAGTGAAGATCATGAGTGGGAGAGCATCGAAGCGCTGGTGCTGGACTACGTCGGCCTATCCGCATACGACTTCGAAAACCTGCGCGAGAGCATCCGTGACCTTGGTGCGAGCTGATGGTTGCGCTCGGTATCTACCGTTAGCCACATCCTGCCTGCTAAGGTTGCCCGTCGTTTCACGCCAGTAGTGCCGTCATGCCTGAATTACCCGAAGTCGAAACTACCCGCCGCGGTATCGCCCCCTATCTGGAGGGCCAACGCGTCAGCCGCGTGATCGTGCGTGAGCGCCGTCTGCGTTGGCCGATCCCCGAAGACCTGGACGTGCGTCTGTCCGGCCAGCGGATCGAGTGCGTCGAGCGGCGCGCCAAGTACCTGCTGATCAAGGCCGAAGTCGGCAGCCTGATCAGTCACCTGGGCATGTCCGGCAGTCTGCGCCTGGTCGAATGTGGCCTGGCTGCGGCCAAGCATGAGCATGTGGATATCGAGCTGGAGTCCGGCCTTGCCCTGCGTTACACCGATCCACGGCGTTTCGGTGCACTGCTGTGGAGTGAGGACCCGCTGACCCACGTATTGCTCAGCAAGCTCGGGCCGGAGCCACTGGGCGGGTTGTTTGACGGTGAGCGTCTGTTCCAGATGTCCCGTGGGCGCAGCATGGCGGTCAAGCCGTTCATCATGGATAACGCCGTGGTGGTGGGCGTGGGCAACATCTACGCCACCGAAGCGTTGTTCGCTGCCGGCATCGATCCACGCCGCGAGGCTGGCTCAGTCTCGCGTGCGCGTTACCTGCGCCTGGCCGAGGAGATCAAACGCATCCTCGCCCATGCCATCGAGCGTGGTGGTACTACGCTACGCGACTTCGTCGGTGGCGATGGTCAGCCCGGATACTTCCAGCAGGAACTGTTCGCCTACGGGCGTGGCGGCGAATTCTGCAAGATCTGTGGCAGCACGCTGCGTGAGGTCAAACTGGGCCAGCGTGCGAGTGTTTACTGTCCTAAGTGCCAGCGTTGAAAGGCTGCTGACGGACGACCCGTAGGGCGGGTGCAACCCGCCGGGATGCAATGGTGGGTTTCACCGGTTCTACGGCATAAAAACAAGAAAAACCGAAGGTGTTAGATGTCCGGTAACTATTTACCGCGCAATCCAGGGGCTGAATGGCTGGGGCGCAGCGTGCTGAAATTGATGGGCTGGCGTATCGAGGGGCAGTTGCCGAAGCTCGACAAGTTCGTTGCCATCGGGGCTCATCACACGTCCAACTGGGACTTCGTGATTTTCATCGCGCTGAAATTCGTGCTGCGGCTGAATGCTCGCTGGTTCGGCAAGCACAGCATCTTCAGCTGGCCTTTCGGTAGCTTGATGCGCAGTTGGGGCGGTATCGCGATTCGTCGGGATCGTCAGTTGAATACCGTCGAACAGGCCATTCAGGCTTTTCGCGAGCATGACGAGTTCATTCTGGTGCTCTCGCCCGAGGGCACACGCAAGAAGGTCGAGCGCTGGAAGATGGGCTTCTACCATATAGCTCTGGGCGCAGGCGTGCCCATCGTGCTCGGGGCGCTGGACTACCAGAACCGTCGCGTGGTGATCGGCCCGACTTTTCAGCCAACAGGTGACGAGAAGGCCGATCTGGCCACGATGCTGGCGTTCTTCCGTCCTTATGTACCGAAAAAGCCGGAATACGCCTTTCACGGCGATTGACGTCCGTCACGCTGACAATTATCAATGCGCTGTTATAGTTAATGGCACTCTAATCCAGAAACAAGCTGAAGGACCGCCCCATGAAACCCTTTCGCACGACCGCTGCTGTCCTGGCGTTGACCACCGGCATTTGCGCGCTGCCGGTTCATGCACAACACCCAGATGCTCCTCAGAATGTTAGTGGCGATCCTCTCTACACGGTCGAAGCGCCGCCAGCCTACGCGATGATCGGTGATCTGCTGATCGCCCGTCCTTTGCTTATCGGCGCCACAGTCATTGGTGCCGGGCTGTTCGTGGTATCGCTGCCGTTCACCGCTACAGGTGGGGGCATTGGTGCTACTGGTAAAGCGCTTGTAGTCGATCCAGGCAAGGCTGCGTTCGTACGCTGCCTGGGTTGTACCCAAACGGGCTACAACAATCGTCAGTAAGCGATTACCTTCACTTTACAGATAGTTTTTAGGCCCTGGCTCAGTGATGAGCCAGGGCCGTTTACGTTTGAACGCCGAGAAAAGGAAGAAACGGTGGTGATGAAGTACCTGCGCTGGGTGATGCTGCTGGTGGTGTCGGGGCTGATCGCCTCGTTCTGGTTCAGCCAGGGCTGGTTGCAACTCTGCGCCGGGCTGGCGATCTTCCTGTTCGGCATGCAGTGCCTGGAAGAAGGCTTGCGTCAGCTGGCAGGCAGCAAGCTGGAGCAGATACTTGGGCGCAGTACGTCCACGCCCTTCAAGAGCCTGTTGTTCGGTGTCGGCGGCACCCTGTTGCTGCAGTCCAGTACCCTGGTATCGCTGCTGACCATCGCCTTTATCAGTACCGGGTTGATCCAGCTGGCCGGCGGTATCGCCATTCTGTTCGGTGCCAATCTGGGCGCCACCAGTGGCATCTGGTTGTTGGCGCTGGCCGGGCAAAATCTCAGCCTGAGTCCGCTGGCCCTGCCGCTGCTGGTGTTCGGTGTGCTGGCCGGTTTCTTCGGGCCCAAGAGCAAGGCAGCCGGGCGCATCGTGCTGGGTATCGCTTTCATCTTTCTCGGCATCGACCAGATCAAGGAAGGTTTCGCCAGTTTCGGCGATGGTCTGGACATGACCGGCCTGCAGGAAGGCGGGCTGCGTGGGGCGCTGCTGTTCACCGCCATCGGCATGGCGATTACCGTGGTGCTGCAATCGAGCCACGCCACGTTGATGCTGACCCTGGCGGCATTGGCCAGTGGTCAGCTGGAGCTGGGGCAAAGCCTGGCCATCGCCATTGGCTCGAATATCGGCAGCAGCGTGACCACCGCCTTCGTCGGTTCCCTCGGCGGTAACCGCAACGGCCAGCGCCTGGCGTTGGCCCATGTGCTGTTCAACATCACCACCGGCGTTATCGCCTTCTGTTTGCTCGGTCCGCTGACCTGGCTGGTGCATGTCTTGGCCGAGCCGTTGGGCCTTGGCGAGAACAGCCTGATTCAGCTGGCGATGTTCCATACCCTGTTCAATGCCATGGGTGTGGCGCTGTTCTGGCCACTTCAGAGGCGCCTGGCTCAGTACCTGATTCGTTGGCTGCCGGACCGAGTCGAGCCGCAGGTATTGATTACCGAACTGGCGTCCGAGCAGGTGACCGAGCCCGAGCGTACCCGCGCCCGCTATCTGAACGAGCGCGCTCTGGATTCGGTCGATGCAGCATCCGGTGCGGTGGTGCAGGAGCTGGGGCATCTTGGCCGCTTGAGCCTGGAGGTGATCTGCCATGCCCTGTATCTGCCGGTCGATCAACTGGCGCAGGCCAAAGGGGATGAGCGGGTGTTGCAGGCCAAGCCCGCAGCGGGTGGCCTCGATGCCGAGCACCTGTATCAGTTTCACATCAAGGGTGTGTATGGCGATCTGTTGAGCTTCATGGGGCGCATGGACTTGCCCATGGATGAAGCGCACCAGCAGTTCTGGATCAGCTGCCAGCTGGCGGCGCTGCAACTGGTAGATGCGGTCAAGGATGCCAAGCACCTGCAGAAGAACCTTGGCCATTACCTCGATGCGCCACCGTCGGCGGCGCGTGAGGCTTATGTGGAACTACGCCGTCATTTGCTCGCCACTTTGCATGAGGTCCGCGAATTGGCGCGCTCTGACATGCCGGACGAGATGTGGCAGTCGCGCCTACGCTGGGTCGACGAGCAGGCGGCGAGCTTTGATGCGCAGTTCCGCCAACGGCTGTTCGCTGAGGTGCGTTACGGCCATCTCGACGGCCTGCAGACCAGCTCGCTGATGAATGACCTGGGCTACGTCAGTCGCATCTTCCAAAGCCTGCGCAACGTGCTGATGCTGGGCAGCGAGCAGGCCTTGTTCCGGGAACTGCGCAAGTTCGGTGACGAACAGGAGAGCCTGATCAGGCTCTCCTGATTCGGTCACTCCGAGCCTTTGTTCACAGCTTGTGGAAGTGCTGTGCCTATCCCGCGTGGATCGCTCGCCGCCTGTACCTCGCCGCTGACCTTGTCCCAGAACAGCACCTGCTGGTTGCCGTACTGCCGATCCAGGCTTTTGAGTTCGTAGCCGCGCCGTTGCAGCTCGGCGACTTGTTCATCGCTGAAGGTATCCGGCTCATGCTCGATCACGTCGGGCATGAACTGGTGGTGGTAGCGCGCCACCGCGGGCCAGCGCTCGATGGGCTTGTCGTCCAGGTACTCGAGCATCGACAGCAGCACCATGCTTGGAATACGGCTACCGCCGGGGGTGCCGAAGGCGGTGAATTCGTCGCTGCTTTCGATGAAGCTCGGGCTCATGGATGACAGCGGGCGTTTGCCGCCCGCGATGGTATTGGCCTGGCTGCCGGCCAGGCCATAGGCGTTGGCGCCCTGGACGTCTGCGGCGAAGTCGTCCATCTCGTCGTTGAGCAGCACGCCAGTGCCGGGCACAGTGAAGGCGGCGCCGAACGGCAGGTTGATCGACAGCGTTGCAGCGACAGCATTGCCCTCGGCATCGAGTACGGCAAAGTGAGTGGTGTGGTCGCCTTCGTGCCAGGTGCCGGCAGGCGGCAGACTGGAGCTGGGGGTCGCCTGCTCGGGGTCGATGCTGCCGGCGAGCACGGCCAGATGCCCTGGCGACAGCAACTGCTCTACGGGATTCTTGATGAAGTCGGGGTCGCCCAGCAGGCCACGGTCACGATAAGCGCGGCGCAGCGCCTCGACCACGTAATGCACGCGCTGCACGGGCTCGGCGTCGCGCCAGGGCAGTTGTTCGAGTATCGCCAGGCTTTGCGCCAGGGTTATGCCGCCAGCCGAGGGTGGCGGTGCGCTGATCAGCTCGCGGCCATCTTCCAGGGGGAAGCGCAGTGGCGCTCGGCGGGCAATACGGTACTCACGCAGGTCATCCTCGGACCAGATGCCGCCGGCATGGCGCACGCCTCTGACCAGGCGCTCGGCTATCGGGCCGGTATAGAAGCCCTCCCGGCCATGCTCGGCCAGTGCTTGCAGGGTGGCAGCCAGATCCGCCTGACGCAGCAGATGGCCCTCGGCGGGAATTTCGCCCTGGTCGAGAAATAGCTTGGCACTTTCGGCATCGTCACGCAGCGCAGCCAGGCGCCAGGTTGCGCGTTCGCGGTAGACACGGTCGACCGCGAAGCCTTCATTGGCTAGACGGATTGCCGGAGCCAAACTGGTTTTCAGCGGCAGGCGGCCGTGTTTTTCGGCCAGTTCGACCATCGCCGCCGGTAGCCCCGGAATGGCAGCGGCCAGCGCACCGTTGAGCGACAGCTCACGCTGTACCTTGCCATCGCGGACATAGAGGTCCGGTTTGGCCTCCAGGGGCGCGCGTTCGCGGGCATCGAGGAAGTCGTAGCCAGGCGTTTCGCCGGCAGTACGTAGCAGGAAGAAACCGCCGCCACCAAGCCCTGAGCCATAGGGTTCGACCACGGCGAGTGCGGCGCTGGCTGCCACGGCGGCATCGAAGGCGTTGCCGCCGGCATCGAGCATCTGCTGCGCTGCAGCGGTCGCTGCTGGGTGAGCGGTGGCAATGGCGGGTTGCTGCGGAGCGGCCTGGGCCAGGAGGCTGGCACCGAGCAGCAGGGTCGATAGCAGGAGTTTGCGCAACATGCGATCTACCAGAGGCGGCTGAGGGAGGCTGGAAGCTTAACAGCCTTGCTCAGAGGAGGGCAGAACGGCGCGGGGGAAACGGGAAGCCCGCAGCCTCCCGGGGTGGATCAGGCCTTGCCGGTGATGATGCGATACTTCTGCATCAGTTCATCCTTGCTCTCGACGTTGTTCTCGTCGAGCGGGATGCAGTCCACCGGGCACACCTGCTGGCATTGCGGCTCGTCATAGTGGCCGACGCATTCGGTGCACAGGTTGGGGTCGATCACGTAGATCTCCTCACCCTGGGAAATGGCACCGTTGGGGCACTCGGGTTCGCAGACGTCGCAGTTGATGCAATCGTCGGTGATGATCAGGGACATGGGGCAACTCCTGTCGAGGCGCTGGCTTCGACACTTTACGGGCAACGATGCTGCGAATTGTGCCGGATTGGCGAGCCTTGTGCCATGAGCCTGGTCAGTCAGTCGCTTTGCCCCCTCTCTCGTTTACGGGAGAGGGAAGGGGGAGAGGGTAATGAATCGTGGCGCCGCTTTTACCCTCTCCCGCCCTGCGGGCACCCTCTCCCATAAATGGGAGAGGGTCATCAGGCGGCCACGAGTGGCCGGCTTTTAATGCTTGCGGAAGCGCTCGTTCAGCGCGTCGGCCACGGCGGGGTGAACGAACTTGGTGATGTCACCACCCAGGGCGGCGATCTCGCGCACCAGGGTCGAGGAAATGAAGGAGTACTTCTCCGACGGTGTGAGGAACAGGCTCTCGACGTCCGGCGCCAGTTGGCGGTTCATGTTGGCCAGCTGGAATTCGTACTCGAAGTCCGACACCGCACGCAGGCCACGCAGAAACACATTGGCGTTCTGTTCCTTGACAAAGTGCGCCAGCAGCGAGGAAAAACCCACCACTTCGACGTTCGGCAGATGCTTGGTCACCTCTCGGGCCAGCTCGACACGTTGCTCCAGGGGGAACAGCGGGTTCTTCTTGGGGCTGGCGGCGACAGCGATGATGACGTGATCGAACAGCCGCGCGGCGCGCTCGACCAGATCGCCATGGCCTTTGGTGATGGGGTCGAAGGTACCCGGGTACAACACTCGATTCATCGCTTCGTCCTGTTCGAGGCGGCAAGAGTCGCGGATGGTAGCGCAGCGTTTCCCTCGCGGCCAAGCGTGACGAAAGCTCAGTGGCTGCGCAGGTGCAGCAGCAGCGCCGGTATCAGGCAGGCGAGGGCGATCCAGTCGGCGATTACCACGCGGCGCAAAGCCTCGTTGTAGACGGGCGCGCTCCACGCCAGCAGGAGGAACGCGAGCACGCTGATCAGTCCGCCGGTCAGGGCCGCGCTGCGTAGCGCCGGAACGAACGCCGCTGCCACCAGCAGGGCGCCGAGCAGGCCGAACAGCACTGCACGGTGGCGCATCAGGATCTGCAGGTTGGGCTCGTCGAGGGCGATGCCATACAGCGCATTGAGGCGTTCACCGCCGAGCACGCCGACCACTGGCAGCAGGTGGATGACCCCGGCTACCAGCAGCAAAAAGGCGATCAGCTTGCTCATCTCAGGCCCTCAGCCGTTCGGCCAGCAAGGTGGCCAGTTTCGAGGTCAGCCCGTAGATCGACAGCTGCGGGTTGGCGCCGATGCTGGTGGGGAACAGCGAACCGTCGTGGATCGACAGGTTACCTAGCTGATGGTGACGACCCAGGCTATCGACCACTGCCTGCTGCGGGTCTTCGCCCATGGCGCAACCGCCCATGACGTGGGCGCTGCCGAGGCGAGTGCGATACAGCGCTAGATCAAGGCGCTCGATCAGTTCTTTGGCCTCCTTCCACGTCTTCACGTAGCCGGCATCGGCGTGCATCGGCATCACCGCCTTGGCCCCGGCCGCGAACTGGATTTCGGCCATGGTCAGGAAGGCGCGGCGTACGCCGTCCCAGGTGTAGTCGGTCATCTGGTAGTCGAGCACCGGGCTGCCGTCGCCGCGCAGTTCCACACGGCCTTCGGCGCTGTCCGGATGGAAGCCGTCGCGCAGCAGGGCGAGCATCACGTTGGTATGCGGCAGTTGCTCCATGCGCAGGGCGTTCTCGCGGCCGAACTCTCCGAGCAGGGTGGCGGTCAGCGCCGGTTGCAGCGGTGGTACTTCCAGTTTGTAGGAGAGCCGCCCGCTGGTGCCGTCGTCCCACTGGAAATGATCGGAGTAGAGCGACTGCGGCGCACCGTAGAAGGGATTGATCACCTGCTCGAACTGCGCCGCGGAGAAATTCACCAGGTGCAGGTAGGTGCGCCGGCCGACGCGTTTGTGCGGGTCGGGCACCTCGGAGCGCAGCAGGATGCCGGGGGTGTTGATGCCGCCGCCGGCCAGCACGTAATGCCGCGCCTTGACCCGGATGCGCTTGCCGTTGGGTGCTACGCAGCGTTCGTCCATGCCCAGGCAGTCGATGCCGACGACCTTGTCACCTTCGATCACCAGCTTGTCGGCGCGCGCCAGGTACAGCAGCTCGCCGCCAGCATCCAGGGTCGCGGGGATGGTGGTGACCAGCATCGATTGTTTGGCGTTGGTCGGGCAGCCCATGCCGCAGTAGCCGAGGTTCCAGCAGCCGCGCACGTTGCGCGGGATCACTGCCCAGTGATAGCCGAGCTTGTCGCAGCCAGTGCGGATCACCTCGTTGTTGGCGTTCGGCGGCACCACCCAAGGCGCGACGCCCAGACGCTGCTCCATTTTCTCGAACCAGGGCGCCATGGACGCCACGTCATGGCCTTTCACACCATGTGCCTCGGCCCAGTGCGCCAGGGTTTGTGGCGGGGTACGGAAGCTGCTGGTCCAGTTGATCAGCGTCGTGCCGCCCACGGCGCGACCCTGCAGGATGGTGATGGCGCCGTCCTTGCTCATGCGGCCGATGCCTTCCTGATAGAGATTCGGATAGGCCTCGGCCTCCTGCATCTTGAAGTCGTCGCTGGTCTTGAGCGGACCTTCCTCGATCAGCAATACCTTGTAGCCGGCAGCGCTGAGAATCTCCGCCGTGGTGCCACCGCCGGCACCGCTACCGACGATGGCGACATCGGCTTCCAGCGTCAGGTCGTTTTCCAGGCGTGAACCGTCGTATGTCTTCCAGCCTTTGGCCAGGCCTTGTTTGAACAGATCGGGTACAGGCATTGTTTTTCCTCGGAGTCACTGAAACCTACTGCGCGATCCGATTGCGGCGTCAGGTTCTCGCCCGTGGCTCGGCGTACTTCAGTACAGCCTCGCCACGTGCTGCGAGCCTTCCTTGCACTCGAACCGCTCGCTACGGTTTCAGAGGCCTCATTCTGATAATCGCGGTTGGCTAAGTTCCAGTTGGTAGGGGGGGCTTAAGCGGATCGCCGGTCGGCCCACCCTACGAATCAGCCGTTATACGGTGGGCGGCCCTGGATAGCCGCAGTGCGCCCAGGCCTCCTGGCGGCTGTACCAGGCCATCATCACCAGTTGCAGCAGCGAGGCATGGCCCATGCGCAGCAGGCTCAGGCTGCTGTTTTGCCAGCGCTTGAGGAAGTTGCGCACGTCATCGCCGCTGGCTTTTTCCCAGCTGCCCCATACTCCGGTCAGCGGGCCCCGGGTGATGGGCAGCGCCAGCACGTCGAACAGCTGCACGGTGAGTTTCAGCATCTCCGGCGACAGGTGCGCCAGGCTGTTATCGAGGCTCTTCAGTGTGCCGTCGATAGCCTGTGGCATCTGCTCGGCGCTGACGGCGCCATCGAGCATCACCGGGATCAGCGCATGTAGAAACGGCAGGTCACTGCTGCGCAGGATCAGGTAGCCACTGGCCGGTGTGCTGGCCGAGCAGCCGCTGAGCGTAACGGTCAGCCCGGCAGTACCGAGCAGCGTCGTGCCCAGCAGGCCGACCTTGAGAAGGCTGCGCCGCGACAGCTGCGGCGCGTTCAGGGTGGTGTCGTTCATTGTTGTTATCACCAGGCGTAAAACGGGCGCTGCCCGCGTTGATCAGCGTACGAACAGCTTGTAGACCAGCTTCTGGATCGCCTTGCCATACGGCGGGTAGATCAGCCGCGCGGCGTTGAAACGCTGCTTGATGAACACGCCCTTGGCCTTGCTGAAGGTCAGGAAGCCTTCGTGGCCGTGGTAGTGGCCCATACCCGACGGGCCTACGCCGCCGAATGGCATGTCGTCTTGGGCCACGTGCAGCAAGGTGTCGTTGAGGCACACGCCGCCGGAGTGGGTTTCATGCAGCACGCGCTGCTGCTCGCGCTTGTCGTAGCCAAAGTAGTACAGCGCCAGTGGGCGTGGCCGGGCGTTGACGTAGGCGAAGGCGTCTTCGATGCGGTCATAGGGCACCACCGGCAGCAGCGGGCCGAAGATCTCGTCCTGCATCAGCTTCATATCGTCGTTGACGTCCAGCACCAGGCTTTGCGGCAGGCGCCGGCCTTGAGCTTCGGGGTACAGCGGGACGATACGCGCGCCCTTGGCCTCGGCATCCTGCAGGTAACCGTTGAGGCGGGTCAGCTGGCGCTCGTTGATGATCGCGGTGTAGTCCGGGTTGTCCTTGAGCTGCGGGTAGAAGCGCTGCACGGTGTCGCGGTAGGCGCTGACGAAACCGTCGACACGATCACGCGGCACCAGTACGTAGTCCGGCGCCACGCAGGTCTGCCCGGCGTTTAGCGTCTTGCCGAAGGCGATGCGTTCGGCGGCGTCCGCCAGCGGTACGTCGGCAGAGACGATGGCCGGAGACTTGCCGCCCAGCTCCAGGGTCACCGGGGTCAGGTTCTCCGCGGCGGCGCGCATCACGTGTTTGCCGATGCTGGTGGCGCCAGTGAACAGCAGGTGGTCGAACGGCAGCTTGGAGAAGGCCATGCCGACTTCCGCTTCACCCAGGGCGACGCTGACCAGGTCCTCGGGGAAGATGCGCGCCAGTAGATCCTTGACCAACTGCGAGGTGACCGGGGTGGACTCGCTCATCTTCATCATCACCCGGTTGCCGGCGGCCAGTGCGCCGGTCAGCGGACCGATGGCGAGAAACAGCGGGTAGTTCCACGGCACGATGATGCCGACCACGCCCAGCGGCTGGTAGATGACCTTGGCCGAGGCCGGCATGAACTGCATGCCGACGCTACGTCGTGAGGGTTTCATCCACTTCTTGATGCGCTTGGTCGCGAAATGGATGCCGTGCAGGCTGGGCATCAGTTCGGCGAGCAGGGTCTCGTCGGCCGAGCGGTTGCTGAAGTCCTCGGAGATCGCGCCTATCAGTGCGTCCTGCTGTTCGGTCAACAGCTCACTCAGGGATTTCAGCCACTGGATACGTTGCTCGGCCGATGGCATCGGATTGGCGGCAAAGGCAGAGCGTTGCTGGGCGAATGTGGCGTCCAGCTGGTTGATCTGCTGTTGACTGTGCTGCAGGTAGGCGATGTCGGCGACCATGGGTTTCTCCTCGACGTTCCAGCGGGCAGGCTGTTGAAAAACTATCTGCGTTGTCATCGCTGCGTTAAAAACAGGCTCAAAATGCTCATTTACAACTCGTAAACTCCGCTTTTTCGCCTGTTTTTGCCTTGCGCTGACTGCCTCGGCTCGGGCTTCCTGCTTCGCTCTAACTCCTGCATCCATGCAGTCGTCGCCGACGTTTTTAAACAGCCTGCTGGAGGCGGCTATAAGCCGCGATTAGGCTGCGCTAGATTTTTAGAGCAATTACTCTAATGTGTCAAATAGGATGCCGCGCCGCCGCCCTTGCTGCACTCTAACCAAAGGCCTGCTGCGGCTTATGCGGTGCATGTGGGGGTAACACTTCGGCGGATTCGCCTGTACCTTTGCCACTTTTGAAGACGAGATCGAGCTGCGTCATGGCGCCACCCAAGACCCGCGACCGCATCGTTGCCGAGAGCCTGGCCCTGTTCAACGGCCAGGGCGAGCGCAACGTCACCACCAACCACATCGCTGCGCACCTGGGCATGTCGCCGGGCAACCTGTATTACCACTTCCGTAACAAGCAGGTGATCATCGCCGAGCTGTTCGCCCAGTACGAAGCGCAGGTGGACAGCTTCCTGCGCCTGCCTGAAGGTCGTGCGCTGACGGTGGAGGACAAGACTTTCTACCTGGAGGCGTTGCTGGCCGCGATGTGGCACTACCGCTTTCTGCACCGCGATCTGGAGCACCTGTTGGATTCCGACGCCGAGCTGGCCGAGCGCTATCGTGCCTTCGCCCGACGCTGCCTGGTGGGCGCGCAATCGATTTATCAGGGCTTCGTCGAGGCGGGCATCCTGCTGATAAGTCCGGCGCAGATCGAGGCATTGACGCTCAACAGCTGGATCATCATGACCTCCTGGGTGCGCTTTCTCTGCACCACAGGCGCCAACCCGGACAACCTCAGCCAGGACATGCTGCGCCGCGGTATCTATCAGGTGCTGGCGTTGGAAGGGGGCTACCTGGCACCTGCGGCGCGCGAAGCGGTCGAGGCGCTGTATGGCCGGCTGCATGTGCCGCTGGAGCAGGTGCTGGGGTGATTGATCATGCAGTACTGCCTCTGTGGGAGGGGCTTTAGCCGCGATCTTTTCGCCGCTGAAGCGCCTCCCACAATCTGCAGCGACTGCCGTGCTCGCTTGCAATCCGCAAAGGCCTTTGTCGCGTTTTCCCGGATTTCATCCGGGCTAAGGCTCTTGCCGCCCGCGTAGGAGCGGCTTCAGCCGCGATTAGCCGAGGTCAGCCAACCACTGTGGAATACGCCGCTCCAGGTAATACACCGGTTTGCGCGGGCTGCCCTCGACGAAGCCGACATGGCCGCCCTTGGCATGCAGCTCGAACTCGGTGCCTGGGGCCAGTTCGCTGGCTTCGGGCAGGCTGTGACGGAAGATGAAGGGGTCGTCCTCGGCCTGGATCATCAGCGTGCGCGTACGGATTTCACCCAGGTAGAAACGGCTGGAGGCGCGGCGATAGTAGTCGTGGGCATCGGCGAACCCGTGCAGCGGCGCGGTGATGCGGCCGTCGAAGTCCCAGAAGGTGCGCATGCCATCCAGCGGGCCAAGGCGCTCCAGCACCGACAGGCGTTCGCCCTGGCCGCTCTCAACGAACAGGCGTTGCTTGTTGTTCACGTAGGCGACCATCTCGCGCATGAAGTGCGCCTGGTACACCCGCGAGAAGCCCAAACCGATGCGGTCGGCGCATTGGTCCAGACGAAACGGCACCGAGACCGCCACTGCGCCTTGCAGCTGGCTCTGCTCGCCGCTCTCACCCAGGTACTTGAGCAGCACGTTGCCGCCGAGCGAATAGCCGACGGCGTACAAGGGGGCCATTGGTCGTTGCGTGCGCAGATGCGCCACGGCCGAGGCCAGATCTTCGCTGGCGCCGGAGTGGTAGCCACGCGGCAGCAGATTGGGTTCACCTGAGCAGCCACGCCAGTTCAGCGCGGCACTGGCCCAGCCACGCGCGCCCAGCGCCTGCTGCAGGCCGAGCACGTAGAGCGAATTGGAACTGCCGGTCAGACCATGCAGTACCAGCACCAGCGGCGCATGGGCGTCATGCGGGCCATGCCAGTCGAGGTCGAGGAAGTCGCCATCGTCCAGCCACAGCCGTTCGCGCTGCCGTTCCAGTTGCGGCGGTTTGCGACAGAAGGGGTTCCACAGCGTCTGCAGATGCGGGCCGGGGAGCCACCAGGCGGGTTGGAACGTTGCGGGCATAGACTATCTGCGCGTCAGGAAACGTTGGTCAGGCCAACTCATTGGGATTGTGCTCGCCGCCACAGGCTCGCCGCAATGCCGGCATCTTAGCGGCGCCGTTTGCGCATCATCCGCCAGGCACACCAGATCAATACCAGCAGTGCGACGATGCGCTGACTGGTAAGCCCGATGGTGATACCGGCATTGGGATTGTGTGGTATCGCGCGTTGCAGGTTGAGCGCAATTTCCTGCTGGCTGAGCAACACCGGCAATGCCAGCATGATAAGCAGCAGGTAGGGTAGGTGGGTGTAGATGAAGTCCTTCATCCACGCTGCCACAGCGCGTAATGCACCTGGCCGGTGTGCTTCTCGCGATGCAGGCGCCAGTTGCCGGGCAGGCCCAGCGTCGAGGGCGCGGTTTCGCTTTCGGTGTAGATCCAGGCGTCGTCGGCCAGCCAGTTCTGAGCTTCCAGCAGTTCGCAGGCGTCCTGCAGCAGATCCTTGTGGAACGGCGGGTCGAGCAGAACGATATCGAAGCGCCGCGGCGCCGGGCGAGCCAGCAGTTGCAGGGCGTCGCCCAGCTGAATCTCGCCAGCGCTGCATTGCAGTGTCGCCAGGTGCCCACGCAATGCGCTCACCGCAGCCGGGTTGAGGTCGCAGGCCAGCCCACTGGCCGCCCCGCGCGACAGGGCTTCGAGTAGCAGCGCGCCGCTACCGGCGAAGGGGTCGAGCACGTGGGCGCCTTCGACATAAGGCGCGAGCCAGTTGAACAGCGTCTCGCGTACCCGGTCCGGAGTTGGGCGCAGGCCGGGGCCGTCGGGGAAGGCGAAGCGCCGCGAACGCCACTCGCCGCCGATGATACGCAGTTGGCCCTGCCCGCCGTGGGCGTTGCCCGCGGCGGGTTGCTGCGGCGCGCGACCACGCAGCAGTGCGGCACCGCACTGGGCTGCTCGGTCGGCCGGTCGGTGGGCGGCGGCAGCTCCTTCTGCGCTACCGTCGGGCCGGCGGTGACCACCACCAGTGCTTCGGGATCGAGGTGTTTGGCCATCGCCGCTTTCACCTGCTCGGTGCTCAGGCTTTGCACGTCGCGCATGAAGTCGTCCAGGTAGCTCAGCGGCAGGTCGTAGAAACCCATCGAGGCCAGTTGGCCGACGATGGCGGCATTGCTCGCGGTGGACAGTGGGAAGCTGCCGGCCAGTTCGCGCTTGGCATCATCCAGCTCTTGCTGGGTCGGACCATCACGCAGATAGTCGCCTAGCAGTTGCTTGACCAGCGCCAGGGTGCCTTCGCTGAGTTCGGCGCGGGTCTGCAGGTTGATCATGAATGGGCCGCGCGCCTGCATGGCACTGAAGCCGGAGTAGACGCCGTAGGTCAGGCCGCGCTTCTCGCGCACTTCACTCATCAACCGCGTGCCGAACCCGCCGCCGCCGAAGATCTGGTTGCCCAGGTACAGCGCCGCGTAGTCCGGATCACGGCGGTCGATGCCGAGCTGGGCGATCAGCAGATGGGTCTGGTTGGACGGATACTCGATATGGCTGGCGCTCGCCTTGGGCGTTTGCGGCTGGGCAATCTTCGCCAGTGCCGGGCCTTTCGGCAGGGCTGCGGAAACGCGGTTGGCGATGACCTCGGCCTCGGCGCGCGACAGGTCGCCGACCAGCGCGATCACCGCATTGCCGGCGCTGTAGGCACGAGCATGGAAAGCCAGCAGTTGCTGACGGCTGATCGCCGGAATCGATTGCGCGGTGCCGTCGCTCGGGTGAGCGTACGGGTGCTGGCCGTAAAGGCGCTCGAACAGCTCGAGGCTGGCCAGCTTGCCCGGGTTCTGCTTCTGGAACTCGAAACCGGCGAGCAGTTGGTTCTTGATCCGTGCCAGCGAGTCGGCCGGGAAGGTGGGCTTGCCCAGCACCTCGGCGAACAGCGCCAGAGCCGGCTCGCGCTGCTCCTGGGCGCTCAGGCTGCGCAGACTGGCCACCGCCATATCGCGATAAGCGCCGTTGCCGAACTCGGCGCCGAGGCCTTCGAAGCCAGCGGCGATGGCGCCAACGTCCTTGCCTGGTACGCCCTCGTTGAGCATGGCGTTGGTCAAGGTGGCAAGGCCTGGCACGCCGCCGTCCTGGCTGCTGCCGGCAGCGAAGGTCAGGCGCAGGTCGAACATCGGCAGCTCATGGGCTTCGACGAACAGCACTTTGGCACCCTGCGTGGTGTTCCAGGTCTGGATATCCAGGGTGCGGCGGGTCGGTGCCTTGCCGGCGAGCGCGGCCAGCGACTGCAGCTTGGCGGCATCGCCCGGCGGGGCATTGTCAGAGAGGTTGGCGCAGGCGCCCAGCAGCAGTGCACTGGACAGTACCAGGCCGAGCAGGCCCAGGCGGCGGTGCTCAGTCTTCATGGCGGGACTCCTCATGACGGGATGCTTCAGGCAGAACGTGGGCGGCGCTCAGGCGGTCGCGGACGAAGAAGGTGCGGGCAGCCTGCTGGATGTCGGCTGGGGTGACGGCCTGCAGTTCGTTCAGTTCCTGGTCGATCAGTTGCCAGGACAGGCCGACGGTTTCCAGTTGGCCGATGCTGGTGGCCTGGCTGGTGATCGAGTCGCGCTCGTAGACCAGACCAGCGATGACCTGAGCGCGTACGCGGGCCAGTTCGGCAGCGGACGGCGGGGCTTTCTTAAGCTCTTCCAGTTCGCGCCACAGGCCGGCTTCGGCCTGCTCCAGGGTCTTGCCCTTCTGCACGTTGGGCGTTGCCGAGAGGATGAACAGGCTGTCGCCGCGGGTGAAGGCGTTGTACCAGGCGCTGGCGCCGGAAACGAGCTCCTCGCCACGCTCCAGGCGAGTCGACAGACGCGCGCTGTAGCCGCCGTCGAGCAAGGCAGCGGCCAGGCGCAAGGCGTAGACCTGGCGTGGCGTTTCGGCGGTGGCCAGACCTGGCACGTTGAAGCCCATGATCAGGTTCGGCAGTTGGGTCTTGAGATACAGCGTGGTACGGCGTTCGCCCGGCGCGGCCAGCTCCAGCGGCAGCTTGGCGGTCGGCACTTCACCGCGCGCAATGCCGCCGAAGTAGCGCTGAACCTGGGTTTTCACCTCATCCACGCTGACGTCACCGACCACCACCAGGGTGGCGTTGTTCGGCGCGTACCACTTCTGGTGCCAGGCGCGCAGTTCGTCGATGTGCATGCGATCGAGGTCGGCCATCCAGCCGATGGTCGGGATGCTGTAGCCACTGGCCGGATAAGCCATGGCCTTGAAGCGTTCGTAGGCCAGCGAGGACGGGCGGTCGTCAGTGCGCAGGCGACGCTCCTCCTTGATTACCTCGATTTCCTTGCTGAACTCGTCGGCCGGCAGCGTCAGGCTGGCCAGGCGATCGGCTTCCAGCTCCAGGGCCACGCCCAGACGGTCACTGGCCAGCACCTGGTAATAAGCGGTGTAGTCATCGCTGGTGAAGGCGTTCTCCTCGGCGCCCAGTTCGCGCAGGATGCGCGAGGCTTCGCCGGGGCCGAACTTGCCGCTGCCCTTGAACATCATGTGTTCCAGTGCGTGGGACAGGCCGGTGGAGCCGGGCGTCTCGTAGCTGGAACCGACCTTGTACCAGATCTGCGAAACCACCACTGGTGCACGATGATCCTCGCGGACGATGACCTTGAGGCCGTTGTCCAGTTTGAATTCGTGGGTGGGTTGAGCGGGAGAAGCGAAGGCCGCGAGTGGCACGCATAGTGCGCCAAACAGCAGGCCGAGGGAACGGCGGGCAATGGCATTCATTGAAAGTCAGACCTGTCGGATAGCCTGGGCGGTCGTACCGCCGACGGGCGAAGAGGTGCTAGGATACCCCATCCTTTTCCGGGGCGGCGCGGCAAGGCTTTGCAGCCTGTTAGCGTCCGCTCCCCTGAGATGCAAGCGACCCATGTTTGGTTCCAATGACGACAAGAAGTCGCCGGCCGAGGCTGGCGCGCAGACCCCGCCTGTGACCGAAGAAAAGAAATCCCTGTTCAGTTGGTGGCGCAAGAAGCCTGCCGAACCCACTGCCGAGCCGGCTCAGCCCGCGCCTGTCGAGCAGTCTGAGTCTGCTCAACCACCTGCCGAGCCGTCGACACCTGAGCGCGCGCCCGAAGCCTTGCCGGCACTCGAGCCCGAAGTGGCTGAGGTCGCGCCTGCTCCAGTGCCTCACGCTGAGCCGCTGGTTGCCGAACCCTCGGTCGCCCCGCCTATTGCCGTTGAGCCGCCGCCGCTCGTGCCTGAGCCTGTTGCCGAAGCCTTGCCCGAAGTCGTTGTGCCAGCTCCCGTCGCTGTGCCGGCCACGCAGGAAAAGCCGAGTTTCTTCGCCCGCCTCAAGCAAGGCCTGTCCAAGACCAGCGCCAGCCTTGGCGAGGGCATGGCCAGCCTGTTCCTCGGCAAGAAGGCCATCGACGATGACCTGCTCGATGATCTGGAAACCCGCTTGCTGACTGCCGACGTCGGCGTCGAGGCGACCACCGCGATCATCGGCAACCTGACCAAACGCGTTGCGCGCAAGGAGCTGGCCGACAGCGGCGCGCTTTACAAGGCGCTGCAGGAAGAGCTGGTGACCCTGCTCAAACCGGTCGAGCAGTCGCTGGTCATCGACACTGCCAAACAGCCTTACGTGATTCTCGTCGTGGGCGTGAACGGTGTGGGCAAGACCACCACCATCGGCAAGCTGGCCAAGAAGCTGCAGCTCGAAGGCAAGAAGGTCATGCTCGCTGCGGGCGATACCTTCCGCGCCGCAGCGGTGGAGCAGCTGCAGGTCTGGGGTGAGCGCAACAATATCGCGGTGATCGCCCAGCACACTGGCGCCGACTCGGCTTCGGTGATCTTCGATGCGGTGCAGGCCGCCAAGTCGCGCGGCATCGACGTACTGATCGCTGACACCGCCGGGCGCCTGCACACCAAAGACAACCTGATGGAAGAGCTGAAGAAGGTGCGTCGGGTGATCGGCAAGCTGGACGACACCGCACCGCACGAAGTGCTGCTGGTACTCGACGCCGGCACCGGCCAGAACGCCATCAATCAGGCCAAGCAATTCAACCAGACAGTGAACCTCACTGGCCTGGCGCTGACCAAACTCGACGGTACCGCCAAGGGCGGCGTCATCTTCGCCCTGGCCAAGCAGTTCGGCCTGCCGATTCGCTACATCGGCGTGGGCGAGGGCATCGATGACCTGCGGCCGTTCGAGGCGCAGGCTTTCGTTCAGGCACTCTTCGAGGAGCGCGAGCGGGCATGATCCGATTCGAGCAGGTCGCCAAGCGTTATCCCAATGGCCATGTCGGGCTGCACGAGCTGAGTTTCCGCGTTCGCCCCGGCGAATTCCTCTTCGTCACCGGTCACTCCGGTGCCGGCAAGAGCACGCTGCTGCGCCTGCTGCTGGCGATGGAGCGGCCCACCAGCGGCAAGCTGCTGCTGGCCGGGCAGGATCTGTCGACCATCACCAATGCGCAGATTCCCTTCCTGCGCCGGCAGATCGGCGTGGTGTTCCAGAATCACCAACTGCTGTTCGATCGCACGGTCTACGACAACGTCGCCCTGCCGCTGCAGATTCTCGGTCTGTCCAAGCCAGAGATCGCCAAGCGCGTCGGCGCGGCGCTGGAGCGTGTCAGCCTCAGCGACAAGGCCGCGCAGGCGCCGGGGGATCTGTCCACCGGTCAGCAGCAGCGTGTCGGCATCGCTCGCGCCATCGTCCACCGGCCGGCTCTGCTGTTGGCGGACGAGCCCACCGGTAACCTCGACCCGCGCCTGGCTGCCGAGATCATGGGCGTGTTCGAAGACATCAACCAGTTGGGCACCACGGTACTGATCGCCAGCCACGACCTGGCGCTGATCGCGCGTATGCGCCAGCGCATGCTCCCCCTGCAACGCGGTCGCCTGATCGGTGACGGGGAGGCTGCCTGATGAGCGCATCGAAGATGCCCACGCCGCAACCGGCCGAACGTGTCGGCGCGGCGCCGCGCCACAAAGGGGGGGGGGGGCCCGCGGGGGGGGCCGCGTTTAGGACACAGCGAAAAGCCCGGGCGGGCAGCCCCCCCCCCCCCCAGGGGGGACACCGGCGCCGCCGGGCGCGCC
>NZ_RHQP01000018.1:9723-98412 GCF_003935465.1 Pseudomonas sp. o96-267 | reverse complement strand
CGTCTTGCTCATGGTGTCTCCGGTTCGGAGCGACAGTGTCGCTCATGAGTCGGTTACACAAAAATTCGTACACCCTCCGCCTTGGCACTCTGCCTGTTGCCTCTCGCGCATGCCGATACACGCCAGCCACAGTCTTGCGACGCTGGATTACTGGACTCACTGGCCACCCAGTTGGGGCAGCGCGGGTGGACGCCCCCTGATGGGCGTGGCGACGGGCCACTGGTGGCGGCTGCCTGCAAGCCCTGGCCGGATGATCCGGCGTTGTCCGTGGTGACCCTGGCTTATCGTGATGCCGAGGACGACACGCCAGCGGGCGAGCGCAATCTCAACTGGCTGGTGGCGAAGGTGGACACGCAAAGCGGGCAATTGCGCGAACGTCATGACGACTACCTTGGCGAAGATGCCGCGCTGGAAATCGATGCAAACAGTCTTTGGCTGGATACCGCGCGCTATCACCTTGCACCAGGCGTGCGCGCCTTCGGTGTGGTGGTGCGCAGTGTCGCGCGCGGGGCGAGCTGTCCGGATGCCGGCGCCAATGACCTGCTGACGCTGATGGTGCCGGACGGGCCTCGGCTGAGGCCGGTGTTTGCCACCTATCTGTACTCGTGGACGACGGTAAAGGGCACGTCCTGTGTCACGGACAGTGACTTCCAATCGGAGCGAGCCGACCTGACGCTGGGCCTTGGGCCGAAGCAAGCCCATGGCTACGCCGACCTGGTGGTAACCGCTCAAGTTCGTGCAGGCTGGCAGGAGCCGGTGCTACGCAGGGTCAGCACCACCGTTCCCTACGACGGCAAGCGCTATCCGTTCGATCAGTTCTCGATGTTCTGGACAAGAGAGCCGCAGCCGTAACGACGAACAGGCAAGAACAAGCCAGCGCCACGCGGCCGTCTAGACTTCTGAGTCTCAACCCACGGTGGGAGACTCGGGATGACCAGCAAGAACACCATCTGCCTCTGATACGACCGCGACGCGCTGGAGGCTGCAACTTTCTATGCCAAGACCTTTCCCGATAGCGCCGTGCTGGCGGTCCACCATGCGCCCGGCGATTATCCTTCTGGCCAGCAGGGCGATGTGCTGACGGTGGAGTTCAGTGTAATGGGCATCCCCTGCCTGGGCCTCAACGGCGGCCCGGTGTTCCAGCACAACGAGGCGTTCTCGTTTCAGGTCGCCACCGACGATCAGGCAGAGACGGATCGCCTGTGGCACGCAATCATCGACAACGGCGGCCAGGCCAGTGAGTGCGGCTGGTGCAAGGACAAATGGGGCATCTCCTGGCAGATCACCCCGCGCATCCTCAGCGCTGCAATCGCCAACCCCGACCGCGCGGCGGCCAAGCGCGCCTTCGAGGCGATGATGACCATGAGCAAGATCGACATCGCCAGGATCGAGGCGGCGCTCAAGGGCTGATGCCTACACGCGAGGCGTGCCGTCAAAGCGCACCGAAGGCAGCGACGATGGCATCGATCACCGCGCGAACCCGCGCGGTGTGGCGCACGTCTCGATGGGTGACCAGCCAGATGTCATAGGGCGCGTGTTCACGATCCGCCCACAACCGCACCAGACCGTCGCGCAGGCCCAGAGGCAGCGGCACCTCGCCAATGCCGATGCCGGCAGCCAGGGCGCGGCGCACCATCAAGCTCGAGGTACAGGTCATGGCGATACGCCCGTGGGTGATAGGCTCGGCGCCAAGCGTGACCTCGCGCCCACTGTCCAGATAGGGCTGATAGAGCACCAGGTCGTGACCGGCGAAGGCATCGCCTGGCTCGGGTATGCCGCGCGCGGCGACATAGTCCGCCGAGGCGAAGGCGGCGCTGCTCCAACGAGCGAGCCGACGCACGATCAGCTCGGGGTTGTCCGGTTTGAGGTTGCGCACGGCGATATCTGCCTCGCGCTTGTTGAGATTGAGCAATTGCGTTGAAGCATGCAGCTTGACCTCGATGCCAGGGTGTTCGAGGCGCAGCGCAGCAATGGCCGGCATGATGAAGTCGACGGCGAAGGAGTCGGTGGTGGTGATGCGCACTTCACCGCTCATGCGCTCGTCCATGCCGAGAATGCGGCGCTGCAGATCGGCTGCCGCTGCCTCCATGTCCTGCGCCGCCTTCATCGCCTGCTCTCCCGCGCTGGTCAGGCTGTAGCCGGCTGACGTGCGCAGAAACAGGGTGGCATCGAGGGACTGCTCCAGCGAAGCGAGCCGGCGGCCGACCGTGGCTTGATCCACGGCCAGTACACGAGCCGCACCGCGCAAGGTCTGTTCACGGCACAGGGCAAGAAATACGCGGGCGTCGTCCCAGTTCATCGCTGGCTCTCTCTGATGCATTTTTGCATTAGTGAACGTTAATAACGCTGCGTTATTTCTTCAGTCAAGCCTCCTATGATCGTGCCATCTCATTCGATGGCGTCCGCCGGACGCTCAGGGGACGATCATGAACAGCCACACACAGGGCTCGCTGTGGATGCCGATCTGGGCTGGTCTGTGCGCCAGCCTGGTGGGCATCGGCCTGGCCCGCTTCGCCTACACCCCGTTGATCCCATCGCTGATCGAGGCGCACTGGTTTTCCGCATCGGCGGTGGTCTATCTGGGCGCCGCCAACCTGGCCGGCTATCTCATCGGTGCGCTGATCGGCCGGCCGCTGGCCGCGCGTCATTCCAGCGCCGGCGTATTGCGGGCGATGATGCTACTGGTCAGCCTGGCGTTTCTCGCCTGCGCCTGGCCGCTGTCGGTGGCCTGGTTCTTCTCCTGGCGTTTGCTCTCGGGCATCGCCGGTGGCGTGATCATGGTGCTGGCCGCCAGCAGCATCCTGCCGCATGTCGCAGCAGGTCGACGCGGGCTGGCCAGCGGCGCGATCTTCCTCGGTCTGGGCCTGGGCATCGCCGGCTCCGGCACACTGGTGCCGGTACTGCTGGCTCAAGGCCTGGCAACCACCTGGATCGGCCTGGCCGTTATCGCCCTGCTGCTGACGCTGAGCAGCTGGCGCGGCTGGCCAGACGACCTCGCCCACGCTCCACAACCCACCAACCCGCATGCACCAGCGCAGAGCGCAGGTGGCGTGCGTTTGCTGTTCGCGCAGTACGCGCTGATGGCGACCAGCCTGGTGGCACCGATGATGTTTCTAGTCGATTACATCAGTCGCGGTCTGGGCGCAGGGAGCCACAGCGGTGCGTTGATCTGGACGCTATATGGCGTCGGTGCCATCGTCGGCCCGGTGGTATACGGCTACTTGGCCGACCACCTGGGTGCCCGCGCCGCGATACGCCTAGTCCTGCTGATACAGGCCATGGCCCTTGCCGTACTGGTGGAAAGTCGTGACCTGCATGTGCTCGGCGCCGCCGTACTGGTGATCGGCACCTTCCCACCCGGCATCGTGCCGCTGGCGTTGGCGCGCGTGCATCAACTGGTGGAGGGCCATGCCCGGCAGAACGCCACCTGGAGCCGCGCCACCATCTCCTTCGCCACCTTCCAGGCGCTGGCCGGCTATGCCTATTCGGCGCTATTTTCCGCCAGTCAGGAGGACTATCGCCTGCTGTTCACAGTCGCGATTGGCGCGGTGCTGCTGGCCTTGCTGCTCGAACTACCGGCACTGCTAGGCAGCCGAGATGCAACACGTCAGCGGGCCGGGATGAGTGGTTAGCGACTGGCCCTGAGCGATACAGGGCCGAGAGAGCAAACGAGGGGCGCTCAGCGTGAGGCTTTCTTCTTCTGCAGAATCAGCGACGCTTCGTTGTAGGCATTCTGGAAGACGTCGCTGCCGATCCAGGCGATCGCGGCGTCTTCGTCCTCATCGTGGAAGATACCGCGGTAGACGATCAGCAGGCCCATCATGAAATCGGTCGCAGCCTCTTCCGACTCCTCGGCGACCACCAGTTCCAGCACCGGGTATTGCAGGAATATCAGGCACAGGGCGAGCAGGCTGATGCCCTCGCCGGCTTTCATCGCCTGGAACAGATCATCGAAGTGCGCGGGGTCGAAGCCGTTTTCCTCGATGTCCTTGAAATCGAAGGTACTCAGGTCGAGCTCGACATCATCGAACGGCTCGTTGATCAGCGGGTTGGCGAGAATCGGGTGGACGACATTGGCCTGCGCCTTGGGCTTGCCCATGCGGTTCTGCTTGGCCTTGGTCTTGGCCCGTTGGGCGCGTTTCTTCTGTTTGTCTGGGGAGGCCATGGGGCGGGTTCCTTGGTCGCAGCAGCCATGTTGATGGCCTGGAATGATCAGGCGCTCATTGTATGCAGTCTCGCTCCTCGCTGTCGGAAAATGCTCATGCTCATGCTCATGCTCATGCTCATGCTCATGCTCATGGCTATACCTGTACGAGGCGAGACTGGTCGGCGGCTATCGCACTCTGGCCCTAATGGGCACGGCGGTTTCGCCGAGCAGCTGACAGTGGCCGAATGTCTGGCCACCGCTCAGGGCTTAGAGGTTAGCGATAGTTACCATGAATGCGCTCCAGCTCACCCGTTTCACGCAGATGCTCAAGCGCCTTGGCCCAGGCCACGACCAGCGCATCGTCGCTATCGCGGCTGAAGGCGATATACAGCGAGGAGCGGTACAGCTCGATGGGCACCCGCCTGAGAGAGCCCGGGGCGATACCCAGCTGGCGACTGTAATAGGCCACGCCTGCGTCGGTGTCGCCGATGATTACCTCGGTACGCCCGGCCAACAGCATGCGGTAGAGCTGCTCACTCTCCGTTGCGCTCGTGTCGAGGTTGTCGAACCCCATCGAAGCCAACATCGTTGGCACCAGGCCGGCGTGCCGGGTGGTTATACGTGGGGTGTGCAGCAACTGCTCCAGGGTGTGGATCGGCTGCGCTGCAATGGCCAACTGGTAGGGGTAGATGGATTCCTCGGCGATGGGCCCGACCCACTTGAACAAGGACTCGCGCTCTGGCGTGCGAAACATCGAGTACATGATGGTTCTGGGCTGAGTCTGCAGTACACGAGAGGCACGCATGCTGGGCCTCATTCTAATCTCGAAGTCGTCGCCGGTCAGCGCCATGATGGCTCGCACCACCTCCGTGGCCATGCCGGTGATGTGCTCGTTCTCCCGGTAGTTGTAGGGTGCCCATTCCTCGGTGACGAGCTGATACGTCTCGGCTCTGGCAAGCGCCCCCATCAGCAGGCAGAGCAGCGCGGCGATGAGTATCGAGTGCTTCACGGGTTGTACCTGCTGGAGGGGATGCAGTTTAAGAGCGGCTCTGATCAGGGGGGGCTCGGCAAGCATAGACGTTATGCCGGTGTTGCAGCCTCATGGCCAAAGCCGAAGGTTAAAGTTAACCTTGAGCTCACAACGCTCCTGCCACCGAGATATACCCAGATGAAGATCGGCGAACTGGCGCAACGCACAGGCCTTGCGGCCTCGCGCATTCGCTTCTACGAAAGCATCGGCCTGCTCAAGCTGGTGGAGCGCCAGGCCAACGGCTATCGCAGCTACCCGGAGCAAGCCGTGATGGTGCTCAACCTGATCACCACCGCCCAGCAAGCCGGCTTCAGCCTGGACGAGTTGCGCACCCTGCTGCCGCAGGATCTGACGCAATGGCAACACGGCAAGCTGCTCGACACCCTGCAAGCAAAAGTGCAAGACATCGAGGCACTGGAACAGCGCCTGGCGCAGAGCAAGACGCACCTGCTGGCATTGATCGACGAAATTGAAAGCAAACCGGACGATATCGACTGCGCCGCCAACGCCAGGCGGGTGCTATCGAAGATGAATCTGGGTGAGCCGAGCGAGGCGCCCAAGCGCACGAAGAAATAAGCGAGTGCTCGCTACATCTGTAGGAGCCAGCTTGCTGGCGATCTGCTTGAAAGCACAAAGCATCGCCGGCAAGCCGGCTCCTACGAAAAGCGTTGGCGGCGCGGCCACGCTTCGACGTCGCGTGCGAAACCCATTGACATTAAAGTGAGCTTTAAAGTTAAGGTCGCTGCACCTTCAGTCGAGAAAGCGCCCATGAACCTGTTCGATCCCCTTGCCCTGCCCAACGGCTCGACCATTCCCAACCGCATCGCCAAGGCGGCCATGGAAGAGAACATGGCGGATGCCGACCACGCACCGTCCGAGCACCTGATTCGCCTCTACCAGGCCTGGGCCGACGGTGGAGCAGGTCTGCTGATCAGCGGCAACGTGATGGTCGACAGCCGCGCCATGACCGGTCCCGGCGGCGTGGTGCTGGAAGACGACGCGCAACTGGCCCGTTTCGAACGCTGGGCACGCATCGGCCGCGGCAAAGGGGCGCAGTTCTGGTTGCAGATCAATCATCCCGGCCGGCAGATGCAGTCCAACCTTGGCCAGCCAACCTGGGCGCCTTCGGCCGTAGCGCTGGAGCTGGGAAACCTGTCCAAGCGTTTCGCCACGCCGCAGGAAATGACCCCGGCGGTGATTCAGGACGTGATCGAACGCTTCACCCGCACCGCGCAATTGGGCGAGCAGGCCGGCTTCACGGGCGTGGAAATCCACGCGGCGCACGGCTATCTGCTCAGCCAGTTCCTGTCGCCACTGACCAACCAGCGCAACGACCAATGGGGCGGCTCGCTGGAAAACCGCGCGCGCCTGCTGCTGGAGATTGTCAAGGCGGTGCGTGCCGTGGTGTCGCCGGGCTTCGCCGTAGCAGTGAAGCTCAACTCGGCAGACTTCCAGCGCGGCGGCTTCAGCGCCGAGGACGCGCAGCAGGTGGTATGCCTGCTCAATGGACTGAATGTGGATCTGGTCGAACTGTCCGGTGGCAGCTACGAAGCGCCGGCCATGCAGGGCCAGGCCCGCGATGGGCGCACCCTGGCGCGCGAAGCCTACTTCCTTGAATTCGCCCGTGAGATTCGTGCGGTGGCGAGCATGCCAGTCATGGTCACCGGCGGTATCCGCCGTGCACCGGTTGCACAACAGGTGCTGGATAGCGGCATCGAGATGGTCGGCATCGGCACGGCCCTGGCCATCGACCCGAACCTGCCGCGTGACTGGCAGCTCGGCCTCGGCAGCGCTCCCCAGCTGCCGCCGATCACTTGGAACAACAAGGTGCTGGCCTCGCTGGCGAACATGGCGGTGGTGAAGTACCAGCTGCACCAGCTCAGTCAGGGCCGGGACTCCCAGCCCGGCGTATCACCCTTGTGGACGCTGGTGACGCAGCAGGTGAAAGACCTCTTCCGTACTCGCCAATATCGCCGTCGGATGGCGCGGCGACAGGCGCGGTGACTACGCCCCACCACTCAGAATTCCAGCACCTCGCCATCCTGCGGAATCAGTAGCTCGACTTGCGCGTGGCTAGCAGCCTCGGCCAACGCCAAGCGGCTGACCGGGCAGTGGCTGATGGCTTCCAGGTGATTGGCAATGACTACCTTGCCACTCAAGCGGGCGAACTCGATCACCTCGTCGACACCCATGATGATGTCGCCACCCAGGTCGAAGCGCGCCCCGCCTGCCGGTACCACGCTGATGGCTGGACGGTGCTCGCGTACACAGGCGCGTACCTCGTCGGTGAGCAAGGTATCGCCGGCCAGATAAAGGCTTGGCTCACCCGGCATTTCGATCAGAAAACCCACACCGTGCTCCATCAGGCGCCCCACCAGACCCCGGCCATGGGTGCAGCGGATGGTGCGGATAAGCCCGCCAAGAAACGGACCGGGGAATTCATGTTCGGGCAATAGCGGCCGGACGTTCAGGCCGATCTGCGCTAGGTAGTCCACATCATGTGGCGTGCAGATCACCGGAATCTTGCGTTCGCGCAGCCACCTCACGCCGGCACGATCCAGGTGATCGAAATGGCCTTTCTGGCAATGAGTGATCAGGCAGTGGGTGACCGACTCCAGCGCAGCGTGAGCACTGACTGGCAGCTCGACCAGCGGATTACGCTGACGGGCGCCGAACAATCGCAGCGGTGGCAAGGCGCCTTGGCGAGCCAACATGGGGTCGACCAGAACGCGGTGCTGGCCGAACTCGACGATGATGGTGGCGTTACGCAGCTGCTGAATCTTCATGAAAAGCCCTCGAGTTCTGAGGGTTCCATGCTGCCTATCCGGCTTCAGGGCAATAATGGCAGTATTGGACATCTTAGATTCATTTCAGGCCATCCACTCATGCGCATTGGTTTGCTGCTGTATCCCGATTGCATGCCGGCCGGGCTATTCGCCTTCGCCGATCTGCTGCATGCGGCCAATCGCCGAAGTGGACGACAACTGTTCGAGGCTCGCTATATCGCCCAGCGGGCCGGGCCGGTGGCATGCGCCCATGGGATGAGTCTGCAGGCGAGCGCCGCGCTCGATCCGCGTGAATTCGACGCCTTGCTGATTCCGGGCTTCTGGGCCGAGTCGGCGGAGCAGGCAGAGGCAGTGCTGGCTGACAATGTCGCGCTGATAAAAGCGCTGTCGTCCGTCGGTAAACGCGTGCAGCTATGGAGTTACTGCACCGGCGTTGGCCTGCTTGCGGCCAGCGGCCGTTTGAACGGCCAGGCGGCAACGGTGACCTGGTGGCTGGCGGATGCGATGCGTGAACGCTTCGCGCGGGTGCGCTGGCAGAGCGAGAGCAGTTGCGTGTTCGCCCTGAGCGTAGCCACTGCATCCGGGGTGAACGGCTACCTGCCCATCGCTCAGGAGGTGATCGAGCGACACCTCAGTGAGCAGTCCTTCAGGGACATCAGTCAGCTTATGGTGCTGCCCCGTCCGGCCGTCCCGCACAGTGCGTTTCAGGGCGCCAGCCTGATGCAGCAGCCCGTAGGCCTATTACGCCGCCTGCATGCACTGATCGAGCAAACGCCTGCCGAGCAACTCACGGTGCAGGCGCTGGCCGACAAACTGGCGATGTCCGAGCGCACCCTGGCGTGCAAGGTAAGCGCGCAAACCGGAGAGCCAGTAGCGAGCTATGCGCGGCGCATCAAGCTCTACCAACTCAGCGAACGCCTGGCCATGACCTCGTCGCCGCTAAGTACCTTGAGCGCTGAACTGGGTTTCAGTAGCCCGGCCAATCTGCGGCGTATGTTCAAGGCCCTGACCGGGCTGACACCTGCGCAATATCGCCAGCAGTATGGGCGTCAGTAATTCAGGGTGACCGGAAACAGTGTTTTCGGTGCCAGATCACCGCCAAATATTTCAAAATAATTCAAAACGTCCCGGAGAGGAAACGACCAAACGAAAATCACGTTGTTCGTTGCATTAAAGGAACAGTCCTTTGCAAAATCCCCGGTTTAATAAGCTTGCTAACGAGGCGTATAAACGAACTGCGACATTTAGCCGCATTCGTATTACGAGGAGACAAGCATGAACGTGATCGTGCACGAACGTGACAGCGAACATCTTTCCCGTGAAGCCCGTGCCATGGGGTTGATGGCCTGGGATGTGATTCAGAATGGAGAGCTGGTTGGTATCTTCCCGTCTCAGGACGAAGCCGATGCCTACCGCAAAGCGCTGGAAGACGCGCAGCCGCAAGGATAAGCAGAGGCTGTTGCCGTTTCGATCGAAACGGCAACAGCTTCAAGCAAGCGCTCAGCCCAGCGCAGCCTGCGCCCTCACCCGAGCCACCGAAGCCGCCCCTTCAGCAACCCGCAAACCTCGCCAATCCCTCAACGGCCAATCACGCAAACGCCGCACCATGCGTTGCCAGAACCTCGAGCGTTCAGGTGCGTACCGCGGCAATTCGCGCGGCAGTAACAACTGCGATGCCAGATAGCCGACCTCCACTTCGTGCTGACCGTAACTCCAAGGCGAGTTGCACGCATCGTCCGCTTCAACATCAGGCCAGACGTAACGATTTTCAGATCCAGCGCTCATCGTCTCGGCCCTCTCACAAATCGAGCACGAGGGGCTGAACGCCATCCTCACCCTGCGCCGGCACCGCGCAGCAGATCAGCACGCCATCGCCTTCCGGCAACTCGGCTGGCGGGTTCGGGTAATGCACCTGCCCGCTGATCAGTCGCGTCTTGCAGGTGCCGCAGGAACCACCACGGCAGCTGAACTCTGGCGTCAGACCCCGGTTCTCTGCCAGCTCCAGCAGGCTGCCACCTTCCGGCATCCAGCGTGCCTCCTTGGCCGAAGTGGTGAAGTACACCGGTACCGGCTCGGTTGCAGCCGGCGGCTGCATGAAAGCAGTCACCTGCCCGTCCGTACGACGCGTCAGGGTCGAGGGGCCGAACGCCTCGGCATGGATGCGTGCATCGGCGACGTTCAGATCGCGCAAGCCATCGTAGATCGCCTGGGTAAAGGCGGCCGGGCCGCACAGGTAGAAATCGTAATCGTCGAACGACAGCGCCGCCTTGATCTGCTCCAGCTCGATGCGTCCATGCTGCTCATAGTCGCGTCCGAGCACTGCGCCCTGCTCCGGTGCACTGAGGGCACGATGCACGCGCAGCAGACCATCAGCACGTTGCACCAACTCGCGCAGCTCGACCTGGAACGGCAGGTCGCTCAGCGTCCGTGCCCCCTGGAAGAAATGGATGCGCTTGCCCTGTCCCAACGCCACCTGCTCGCGCAGCATCGACAGCAGCGGCGTGATACCGACACCGGCACCGATCAACACCAGCGGCCGATGAGTGTCACTGTTGAGGGTGAAGCTGCCCAGTGGCGGACGCACTTCCAGCACATCGCCAACCTGAAGCTGTTCGTGCAGGTGCCGCGAGACCACACCCTGCGCCTTGACGCTGATGCGCAACTGACCGTCCGATGGAGCACTCGACAGGCTGTAGGTACGCAGCAGGGTTTCACCTGTAACAGTGGTGATGCGAATGGGCAGGTGCTGACCGGCGGCGAAGCGCGGTGCAACGCCCTGCTCCGGTGCCAGCACGAACGAGCGGATGTCGGCGCTCTCTTGCTGCTGATGCTGCACGCGCCAGCGCTGCCACTGATTGCGCTGCTCACGCTCGCGCAGACGCGCATCGGTTTCTGCCCAGGTGCCGGTCATCAGGCTGGTCGGTGCATATTCCTCGAAGGCCCAACGCAATGAAGTCGCGGCCGGGCGCAGCACCACCTGCTCGACGTCGAGTGTCCATAGCCGTTCGGCGCCTTCGAAGAGGTTGATCAACGGACTGTCGAGGAGGATTTCGGCGCGTCCGCCCAGTTGCAGCACGTCGCCCGTGGCGAAGTCGACGAACAGCAGGCCGGCGCGCGGATTGACGCTGAGATTGCCCAGGGTGTTGAAGAACAGGTTGCCGGCGTAGTCGGGAATGGTCAGCCGATTGCCCTCTACCCGCACGAAGCCGGCGCGCCCGCCTCGGTGCGAAACGTCCACCGATCGGCGGCCATCGGTATGCTCGACGTAACTGGCGACGAAGAAGGTGTCGGCGTTACGGATCATCTCGGCAGTACGCGCATCCAGTTCGGTCGCTGCCAGGCGCTCGATGCCCCGCTCAGGTACGCGGCGGTAGTGGCGCAGTTGGATGTACTGCGGGCAATTGCCGAAGGAATGCTCCACGGTGATGTCCAGACGCTGTGCAGAGGCCTGATGAATATGCCCGTTGATGCGATTGCGCCGCCGCGAATGCAGCTCGATGCCGAGCAGGCCGATGGCCTCGCCGCTGACCAGACCGGCAGTGGCCGGATCGAGCGGGTCGAGCGCCATGGCGGCCAAGTCGAACGACAGCTGACGTGGATCGGACGAGGTGACGAAACCCTCCTCACCCTCGATCAACGTGGCCCAGGGCTGGCCTGCGCCATCCACAGCACCCGCGATCATGAACGGCAACTGATGGTAGAACTCGCGATGCTGATCCGGCATGTAGTCACGGATCACCTTCTGCCCGAGCACTTCCATGCGTTCGCCGACGCCGACCTTTTCCTGCAGTTGCTTTTCACCGGCATGCCAGGGCGAGTGCCGATGGCTGGGGAGCTGTTGCATGTTCTGTCCTCCACGCAAGAAGCTGCCGAGTGAGCCCGGCAGCTATCGGCGACTCAGGCTTGCAAGCCGGCGGCGGTACGCGGCATCGGTACGAAACCCGGCAGCGCCTCGATGCGTGCCAGCCAGGCGCGGATGTTCGGATAGGGTTCCAGCGAGACGTTGCCCTCCGGCGCGTGGGCAATGTAGGAGTAGTTGGCGACATCGGCGATGCTCGGCTTGTCGCCGGTGAGGAATGGGGTTTCGCCCAGCTCGCCTTCCATCACGGTGAACAGCGCATGGGCGCGATTGATCACTTCTTCGGTGTTGAACGAGGCGCCGAATACGGTGACGAGGCGCGCAGCTGCGGGGCCGAACGCTACCAAACCGGCGGCCACCGACAACCAGCGCTGCACGCGGGCGGCAGCAGCCGGCTCCTGCGGCAGCCAGTCGTCGTTGCCGTAACGTTTGGCCAGGTAGACGAGGATGGCGTTGGAATCGCTGACGATGGTGCCGCCGTCATCGATGGCCGGTACCTGGCCGAAGGGGTTGAGGGCAAGGAACTCGGGGGTCTTGTGCTCGCCCTTGGCCAGGTCGACGAAGATCAGCTCGGTGGGCAATTGCAGCAGCGAGAGCATCAGCTCGGCACGGTGGGCATGGCCGGAGCGCGGGAAGTTGTACAGCTTGATGGCGGGACGGGACATGGCGATGACTCCTTCGAGCGTGATTGGATAAGGTCACCGCGAGACGACTGGCCTTCGCGACGATGGGGCCATGTTGGCCTCATCCAATCTCGATAAGAATCACCACAAAGAACAATCCACTATTTCACTTTCTGCAATTTTCTCACGTCAGGCCTGAAACGCCGGATGAGCACGCAGGCGCGGCACGGCAAAGTCGAGGAAACTACGCACCCGTCCCGCCGCCCGGCGTCCTTCGCGGTAATACAGCTGCACCGGCAAAGGCGCTGCGGCGAAGTTTTCCAGCACCGCCTGCAACTGCCCACTCTGCAACTCCTGATAGGCCTCATAGCTCAGGCAGCGGGTCAGGCCAAAACCGGCGAGCGCTGCGCGGATCGCAGCCTGCGGCGTGCTGCAGGTCAATCGCGGCGCGAGCTTCACCGCACCGTCCGCAAAACGCCATTCCCCCGCATGACCGGTCGAAGACCGGCCGATGGTGCGGTGCACGTGCAGAGCTTGCGGGCTTGCGGGCCAGCCCCAGCGCTGCAGATAGTCAGGTGTCGCACAGACCAGCGGTCGCGCCCATCCCAGCGGCACGGCAAAGCCGGACGAACTGGGCAGATGGCCGACCACCACGGCCAGGTCGATGCCCTCTTCCAGCACCCTGGGCGGCTCTTCGCGCGCCAAGGTAGCCAGGCTCACCTCGGGAAATGCCGCCAGATAGTCGACCGCGATGGGGGTCAGCACCTGATGCGCCATCAACAGCGGCAGAGCCAGGGTCAGTTGCCCGACAGGGCTGGCATGCAGGCCGGTCACCGAGCGCTCGGCCTCCTCAACCCGCTGCAGAATGCGCTGGCAACTGTCGGCGAAAGCGGTACCCGCCGCGCTCAGGCTCACACCGCGTGGTCCACGCAGCAGCAAGGTGCTGTCCAGACGACTTTCCAGCGCAGCTACGGTACGCATCACCGTGGCCTGCGACAGCTGCAACTGGCGAGCAGCAGCGGCCAGGCTGCCCGCCTGGGCCACGACGAGGAAGACCTGCATCTCGCGGTGATGACTCATGACACAGGCGCGGCTCCGGCCGCGCGCAGCGCCGGATCTGCGCGAAAACTGGCGGCGCAGTGGTCGACGAACGTACGCACCTTGGCCGACACCTGGCGACCACCCTGGTGAATGATGTGCACCGGCAAGGCGGGTGGCTCGAACGCTTCGAGTACCAGTTCGATCTCGCCGCGCGCCACCGCGGCGGCCACCTGGTAGGACAGCACGCGGGTATAACCCCAGCCCAACCGCGCCACGCTGATCGCCGCCTGGTTGGAGCTGACAGTGAAGCGCGGCTGCGGCATGAAGCCGAACGGACCGTCGGCGCCGACGAACTGCCAGTGCGACAGCAGGGTGCTGGCGCTGGACATGACGATGGGCGCATCGCGCAACTCATCCGGGTGGTTCGGACGCCCGACACGGTCGAGAAAATCTGGTGAGGCGCACACCACCGGGCGAATCTGCCCGACCTGCAATGCAGGGTGATCACCCTCGGGCAGCGAGCCGATGCGCACGGCCACGTCGATACCCTCCTCCATCATGTTCACCACGCGGTCGACCAGCAACGCATTGACCTCCACGTCCGGATGGGTATCGAGGTACTGGGCGATACGTGGAATCAGGAACAGCTCACCGAACATCACCGGCGCAGTCACGGTGAGGCGTCCACGCGGGCGCACACTGCCACCAGCGGCCAGTTCCTCGGCTTCTTCCAGCTCCAGCAGGATGCGTCGACAGTCCTCGACATAACGCTGGCCGGCCTCGGTCAAACGCAGGCTGCGCGTGCTGCGCGCCAGCAACAGCGTACCCAGGCGAGCCTCCAGCGCCGCGACGGCGCGGGTCACGCTGGGCGGCGAAATACCCAGCAGCTTGGCACCACCGGCGAAGCTTTCGGCCTCGGTCACTGCCAGCAGCACCCTCATTTCCTGAAACCGATCCATCGTCACCGCCTGGTTTTCTGTTACACCGACGCAGCGTACCTCATGACGAGGCCACCTCCGGACTCAGCGCCGGCTCAAGGCCAGACGCGCGGCGAAGAGGACGAAGATAAGCCCCGTGCTGCGATCCATCCACTTGATCACCACCTCGCGCCGCAACCAGTGGCCGAGCGGCTTGGTAGCGCCGATCAGCAACAGCGCCCAGACCAGGCTGAGCGCCACATGGATGCCCACCAGACCGAATGTCCAGGCGATCAGCGGCTGCCCCTGCGGAATGAACTGCGGCAGGAAGGACACGTAGAAAATCCCCACCTTGGGGTTGAGCACATTACCCAGCAGGCCGCGTAGGAACCAGTTAGCGCCGGGCTGGCCGCCGGCCTGCGCCGGAGCCAAGGAGGTGCGCGGGCGCAGCAGCATGTTCAGCCCGAGCCAGGCCAGATACGCTGCACCGCAATACTTGAGCAGGTTGTAGCCGAATTCGGAAACCGCCAGCAGCGCGCCCAGGCCGAAGGCCACCGCCGCGCCCCAGAGCAGGCAGCCGGCATTGATGCCCAGCGCCGCGCGAAACGCCTGCTGCCGGCCCTCGACCGCTGCGGTACGCAGCACCAGCGCCGTGTCGATCCCCGGCGTCAGGGTCAGCAGCGTGGCGGCAAGGGTGAAGGTGATGAGGTTTTCGGCAAAAGGCATAGGCAGGCGCTCCGTCCACTGGGCAGAGCGCGAGTATAAACAGCGCATCGTTCAAACCGTAAGGTGCGCCGTGCGCACCGCCAACAACCGGGAAACCACCCGGTGCGCACAGCGCACCCTACGTTTATCCGCGATATGCCTCGAACAATCCGGTGGCGCCCATGCCGCCGCCAACGCACATGGTGACGATGCCGTAGCGCAGTTCGCGGCGCTGCAGCTCACGCACCAGGTGGCCGACCTGGCGCGAGCCGGTCATGCCGAACGGGTGGCCGATGGAGATGGAACCGCCGCTGAGGTTGTACTTATCGTTGTCGATCCCGAGCGTGTCGCGGCAGTACAGGCACTGCGAAGCGAACGCCTCGTTGAGCTCCCACAGGTCGATGTCGGCCACACTCAGACCCTTGGCCTTGAGCAGCTTGGGCACCGAGAACACCGGGCCGATGCCCATCTCGTCCGGCTCGCAACCGGCCACGGTGAAACCGCGGAAATAGGCCTTGGGCGTCAGGCCCAGCTCCAGCGCTTTTTCCAGGCTCATCACCAGGGTCATGGAAGCGCCGTCGGAAAGCTGCGAGGCGTTGCCGGCAGTCACGCTGCCAGCCGGGTCGAACGCCGGTGGCAGCTTGGCCAGGGAATCCAGGGTGGTGTCCGGGCGGTTGCAGTCATCGGTCTCGACTACGCCATCAACGATCTTCTTCTCGCCAGTGGCCTTGTCTTCGAGCTGATACTTCACCGACATCGGCACGATCTCGTCGGCGAACAGACCGTCGGCCTGAGCCCGCGCGGTGCGCTGCTGGCTTTGCAGGGCGTAGGCGTCCTGGGCTTCGCGGGTGATGCCGTAGCGGTTGGCGACGATCTCGGCAGTCTTGCCCATGGGGTAGTAGATGCCGGGGTTGTCCTTTTGCAGCAGCGGGTTGAACAGGTTGTCCATGTTCATGCTTTTCAGGGTCATGGTGATGGACTCGACACCGCCAGCGACGATGATGTCGCTGCAGCCGGATGCCACCTGGTTGGCGGCGATGGCGATGGCCTGCAGGCCCGAGGAGCAGAAGCGGTTGAGGGTCATGCCCGCCACCGGATTGCCCAGGCGCGAGAGCACGGCGACATTGCGACCGATGTTCATGCCCTGCGCGCCCTCGTTGGAGCCGGCACCGACAATGCAGTCATCGACCAGCTTCGGGTCGATGCCATTGCGCACCAGCAACGCATCGACGCAGTGAGCGGCCATGTCGTCCGGCCGGGTCATATTGAACTTGCCGCGGAAGGACTTGGCCAGGCCAGTCCGGACGCTGTCGACGATCACCACTTCACGCATGACGCACCTCGTTGTTATTGGATGGCGAATGGCGTGAAGATAAATCCAGCCGATCCCCGGGTGCGACCATCATTGATCTGGCGTATACGGGGAGATCGGGCCAGGGGCGTAGCCCGGATGCAATCCGGGGCTTTGGGATCGACACAAAAGCATCGCGGCTGAAGCCGCTCCTACAGTGCAGTGAATACCGTAGGAGCGGCTGGGCGGCATTCCGTTTCAGCCGCGAAAAATCTCAATCCCTTGCAAACGCCGCCTCGATGGCCTCGTTGATGGTGCGCAGCACCTTGACCCGGGCGAAGCGCTTGTCGTTGGCCTCGATCAAGGTCCAAGGCGCGATCTCGGTGCTGGTGCGGTCGACCATGTCGCCCACAGCGTCGGCGTAGTCGTCCCACTTGTCACGGTTGCGCCAATCTTCTTCAGTGATCTTGAAGCGCTTGAACGGAATCTCCTCGCGCTCATTGAAGCGCTCCAGCTGCGTCTGCTGGTCGATGGCCAGCCAGAACTTCACCAGGATCACTCCGGCATTGGCCAGTTGCTCCTCGAAATCGTTGATCTCGCCGTAGGCGCGCAGCCAGTCGGCCTGGCTGCAGAAGCCCTCGACCCGCTCCACCAACACACGGCCATACCAACTGCGGTCGAAGATGGTGAACTTACCGCGCGCCGGAATGTGCCGCCAGAAGCGCCATAGATAGGGCTGAGCGCGCTCTTCCTCGGTCGGCGCCGCCACCGGCACGATGCGGTACTGGCGCGGATCGAGCGCGCCGGTGACACGACGGATGGCGCCGCCCTTGCCGGCGGCATCGTTGCCTTCGAATGCCGCGATCAGCGCGTGCTTGCGCATGCGTTTGTCACGCATCAGCCCGGACAGACGCGCCTGCTCGGTAGCCAGTTGCTCCTTGTAGTCGTCCTTGCTCAGGGCCTGGGTCATATCCAGGCTGGCCAGCAAGCCGCGATTGTCCAGGCTGGAAACCAGCGGCGCGGCATGCGGTTGCAGCTGGGTGCGTTGCGGATTAGCCAATGCTGCCTGCAAGCCTTCGAGCAGGATGCGCCCGACGGTGAGGCTGCGGTAATAGTGATCGACGCCCTCGACCACGTACCAGGGCGCGTAATCGCGGCTGGTGCGGCGCAGCACGCGCTCGCCGTAGCGCACGAACTTGTCGTAGGTCTTCGATTGCTGCCAGTCCAGCGGGCTGATGCGCCAACTGTGCAGCGGATCGTCCTTGAGCGCCTCCAGTCGAGCCTTCATGTGCTGCTTGGACAGATGAAACCAGAACTTGAAGATCAGCGCGCCTTCATCGCAGAGCATGCGTTCCAGGCGCTCGGCGCCATCGATGGCCTGGTCCAGCACCGCGTCCTTGAACTTGCCGTGCACCCTGCCCTGCAGCATCTGGCTGTACCAGTTGCCGAAGAACACGCCCATACGCCCTTTCGGCGGCAGTTGGCGCCAGTAACGCCAGGCCGGCGGCCGCGCCAGTTCTTCATCGGTCTGGATATCGAAGGTGCTGACCTGGATCAGCCGCGGGTCCATCCACTCGTTGAGCAGTTTCACCGTCTCGCCCTTGCCGGCGCCCTCGACGCCGTTGATCAGCACGATCACCGGAAAACGCGCCTGCTGCTTGAGCTCGTACTGCGCCTCCAGCAGCGCCTCGCGCAGCGCCGGCTCTTCGGCCTCGAACGTGGCCTTGTCGATACTGCGGCCGATTTCGGCGGACTCGAACATAAAGCAACCTCCCTGGAATGATCCTCACAGCCTAACGGAACATCCAATGCTTTGCCCGCTGACACCAGCGCCATGGCACCTGTGCACGGTAGAATCGCCGGACGATCCAGCGGACCCCAGCCATGTCAGACACCCATCACGCCCAGCTCGACTGGGACGAGCGCGGCCAGCCTCTGTCGCGCAGCTACGGCGACATCTATTTCTCCCAGGAAAACGGCCTGGAAGAGACGCGTTACGTCTTCCTCGCCAACAACGATCTGGCAGCGCGTTTCGCCGCTCTCGCCGACGGCGAATGCCTGAACGTCGGCGAGACGGGTTTCGGCACCGGGCTGAATTTCCTCTGCGCCTGGCAGTTGTTCGAGCAACAGGCGCCCGCTGACGCGCGCCTGCACTTCGTCAGTGTCGAAAAATATCCGCTGCATCATGACGACCTGCAGCGCGCCCTGGCCCTGTGGCCAGAGCTGGCACCGTTCAGCGCAGAACTGCTGACTAAATACCGAGCCATTCACCCCGGGTTCCAGCGCCTGCTGTTGGCCGGTGGCCGGGTGGTGCTGACGCTGTTGATCGGTGACGTGATGGAGCAATTGCCGCAAATGGATGCGCGCATCGACGCCTGGTTTCTCGACGGTTTCAATCCGGCGAAAAACCCTGAAATGTGGACGCCCGAGCTGTTCGCCGAACTGGCGCGCCTGTCGGCCCCCGGCACAACCATCGGCACATTTTCCAGCGCCGGCCGGGTACGACGCGCACTGAATGAAGCCGGCTTCAAGATGAAGCGCGTGCCCGGCCTGGGCAAAAAATGGGAGGTGGCTAAAGGACAGTTCATCGGTGAGACGCAAACCGTCGGCAAGCCCTGGTTCGCCCGCCCCGCTCGCCCCACGCAGGAAAAACACGCGGTGGTGATCGGCGCTGGTCTGGCCGGCTGCGCCACTGCCGCCAGCCTGGCAGCGCGCGGCTGGCGAGTGAGCCTGCTGGAGCGCCACGCGGCAGTTGCCTGCGAGGCCTCGGGCAATCCGCAGGGTGTGCTCTACCTCAAGCTCTCGGCCCATGGCACCGCGTTGTCGCAATTGATCGTCGCCGGCTTCGGTCATACCCGCCGGCTGCTCGAACGTCTGCAGCGCGGTGCCGACTGGGACGCTTGCGGCGTGCTGCAGCTGGCCTTCGACACCAAGGAAGCCGAGCGCCAGAGCAAACTGTCCGCGGCCTTCCCGAATGATCTGCTGCATGCGCTAACGAAGGATAAAGCCGAGCAGCAGGCCGGCATCGGCCTACCGGCCGGCGGCCTGTTCTACCCGGATGCTGGCTGGGTGCACCCGCCGGCGCTGTGCCGGCAATTGGTGCAACACCCGCTGATCGAGCTACGCCCCTATCAGGAAGCGCTGAGCCTGAGTCGGCAAAATGATCGCTGGCGCGTCGAGGGACAGAGCGGTGTGTTGGCCGAAGCACCGGTGCTGGTGCTGGCTTGCGCCGCCGAAATTTCCCGCCTGCTGCCGGATACCAACCTGCCGCTCAAGCGCATTCGAGGGCAGATCAGCCGCCTGCCGGCCAACTCGCTCAGCAGTCAATTGCGCACCGTGGTCTGCGCCGAAGGCTACGTCGCCCCACCGCGCGAAGGCGAACACACCCTGGGCGCCAGCTTCGACTTCCACAGCGACGACCTCACGCCCAGCATCGCCGAGCACGCCGGCAACCTGGAGCTACTTAGGGAGATATCCACTGACCTGGCCGAGCGCCTGCAGGCCGATCATATCGACCCCGCAACGCTGGAAGGCCGCGCCGCGTTCCGCTGCACCAGCCCGGACTACCTGCCGATAGTCGGGCCGCTGGCTGATGCCGAAGCCTTTACCGAAACCTATGCGGTACTGGCCAAGGACGCCCGCCAGGTGCCGGATGCGCCCTGTCCCTGGCTGCACGGCCTGTACATCAACAGCGGCCACGGCTCACGCGGGCTGATCACCGCGCCACTGTCAGGCGAACTGATCGCTGCCTGGCTAGAAAACGAACCGCTGCCAGTGCCACGCGAGATAGCGGAGGCCAGCCACCCCAATCGCTTTATGCTGCGCAAGCTGATTCGCGGGAGCTGATCGACGGTGCGCACGGCGCACCCTACTGGGTTGGCCGCACTTAGGCTCTGGCCTCAGCAAGCACAGGTTTGGGTTTGCGAAACACCAGCACGTTGCCCAGCATCACCAGGCCCAGGCCGAGCAGCGCCGGGGTCGTCCATTGGTAGCCCTCGAGGAACACCGAGATATTCAGCGCCACCACCGGGAACAGCACCGTGCAGTAGGCCGCGCGCTCCGGCCCCATGCGTCCGACCAGGGTCAGGTAGGCGGTAAAGCCGATCACCGAGCCGGGAATCGCCAGGTACAGCAACGAACCCACGTAGCGTGCGTTCCATTCGAAAGCGAACGGCGTACCGCTGACCAGGCAGATGCCCACCAGCATCAGCGCGCCGTAAAGCATGCCCCAGGCGTTGGTGGTCAGCGGTTTGAGCCCAGCCTTCTGCTGCAGGCTGGAGAGCATGTTGCCGGCGGAGAAGAACAGCGTGCCGCACAGCGCCAGGCCGATACCCAGCAGGCTTTCGCGGCTGGCCTCGTGCCCGGCCAGCTCCGGCCAGAACAGCAAGCCAAGGCCGACCAGCCCCAGCGCGCCACCGAGCAGCACGTTGGCGGCGATACGCTGTTTGAAGAACAACCGCGCATTGATCGCGTTCCACAAGGTAGCGGTGGAGAAGATCACCGCGATCAGGCCACTGGGTATCCACTGGCTGGCGGTGTAGAAGCACAGAAAGTTGAGGCAGAACAGGCACAACCCCTGCACCAGGCAGATGCCCTGGCCACGGCGATCCAGCGGCTGCAGGCGGCCACTGAACCAGAGCATGGCGAACAGCACTGCTGAGGCCAGGGCGAAGCGATAGGCGATGGAGGCGGCAACGGCCACCTCGCCCATCTGGAATTTGATGGCGATCCAGGTCGTGCCCCAGATCAGTACGGTCAGCAGGTAAAGCGACAGGTTCATCGAGAATCTCCCAAGACTGAGCACAGTCTGGAAGCGATAGGCGCCAGGCGCTTGCACAAAGTTGCGCATTTATCGCCGCGCCATCACTGCCTGCCATCGCGCTACAGGCTTTATCATGCGGTTTTAATCAGTCAGGTCATTCTCACCGCATGCTTTCCGCCGTCGCGCGCTACAAACAACTGTTGTCCAGCGCCCTCGCCCGTTACTTCCCCCGCACCACCGCCTATCTGCGTGCCGAGCGCGAAGCCGCGCAACCGCGCAAGCCTATACGCAAGCAGAGCAAGAAGAAGTCCGCCGGCAACAAGAAAGCCGGCACTCGCAAGGCTGCCAGCGGCAAACCTGGCCCCGCCGGGATTTACCCCGCCACCCGGCTGAAGATCGAAGACGCCCAGGTGCAGTCCATGCGCGAGCGCGTGGCCCAGGCGGTGAGTGCCGGGCTGATCGGGGCACCGTCGGACGAACAATGGGCGATGATCCTCTGCCGCGCCCCGCTGGCGCGCATCTTCGCGGGTGCCGGCTCAGGCAAGTCGAGCACCCTGGTACTGCGTGTGGTGTTCCTGCTCTGCCACCTGGAGGTCGATCCGAAACGCCTGACGGTGATTTCCTTCACCAACGCCTCCTGCCACGAGCTGCGCGAGCGCCTGCAACGTTTGCTCGACTTCTGGCACTACCCGCACGATGCACGCCAGTGCGTGCGCACCTTCCACGCGGCCATGGCCACGCTGGCCAAGGAAAGCCTGGGCAACCCGCGTTGGTTCGAGCAAATGGACGAGCCCAGCGACGAACCGGACAACCCGCTCACCGGCGCTCGTCTGCGCCACACGCAACAACGCCTACTCAAGCAGGCTTACCAGAATGCCTACACCGAAGACGCGCGCTTTCGCGCCCTGACTCATCGCCTGCTCAAACTGCCGGCACCCGAAGAGCCGCCACAGGGCAAGCCCAAGGCGCCACAAGACGCCTGCAAACTGCCGGGTGAGTTCACCGCCCTGCCGCTGTTCGAGCTGCTGCACGGGCAGATCGACTTCGCCGAGAGCCTGGGTATTCGTCTCGAGCGCCTGGACGTGAAAGCTCTGGGCTGCGCGCCCCGCGAGCGTGATTTCATCGAGGCCATGCAGCGCTTTCACCAGCACTTCAGCGCGCTGCTACAGAGCCAGGGTTTGATCAGTTTCAACGGCGCCTTCGCGCAACTGAGCGAGCAACTGAGCAGCGACGGCGGCAAATCCGGCCCCGCCCTGCTCGCCCTGAGCCACTTGCTGATCGACGAATTCCAGGACATCTCGCCGCAGATCGTGCTGTGGCTGCAGGCCGTGCATCGCCGCCTGCACGCGGCGGGCGAACGCATCAGCCTGATGGCCATCGGCGACGACTGGCAATCGATCTACGGCTGGCGCGGCAGCTCGCCAGAGCTGTTCATCGACTTCGACCGCCACTTCCCCAGCCGTGGACGCGGCAAAAGCACCACCCTGCTGCTAGGCACCAACTACCGCAGCATCGAGCCGGTGATCCGAGACGGCGAGAGGGTGCTGGCCGAGGTGCACAGCAAGCAGGCCAAGACCTGCGTCGCGGCCAAGGCCATGCAACCGGGCGACCATGGCGTCAGGCTGATCCAGCGCTTCGACCTGGCCAGCGGCCTGCCGGCGCTGCTCAAGGAAATCACCGCGCAGTGCCAGCACGTCAGCCAGCGCCCCAACGCGGATCGCACCGCTGTGCTGCTGCTCAGCCGGCGCAACGAGCCGCTGCAACAGGTGCGCGCACAGTTGGACAAATCGCTGCCGGTCAGGGCCATGACCATCCATCGCGCCAAGGGTCTGCAGGCTGAAGTGGCGATCATCCTCGACGACTGCCTGCCGACGGATAAGCACCCACTGCGCAACGCGCTCTACGCCCAATGCGGTTTCTTCGCCGGCAGCTACGACCAGGCCATGCAGGACGAAGCCCGGCGCCTGGCCTACGTGGCCATCACCCGTGGCGTAAGCCGGGTGCTGTGGTACACGCGCAAGGCCCAGGGCGCCACGCAGTGCTTGGCAGCAAGCCGACCTATCGCGCAAGCTTCAGGCTGATCTGCACTTCAGGCGTTCCCATGGACAAACTGCTGGCTCTGCGCACCTTCGTCGCCACCGTTCGCTGCGGTGGTTTTTCCGCTGCGGTGCGGCAGTTGGGCCTGGCCACCTCGTCGGTGACCCGTGCGGTCAACGCCCTGGAGCAAGAGCTGGGCTGCGTGCTGCTAAACCGCAATACGCGGCAGATCAGCGTCAGTGAGGCCGGACGCGAGTATTTCGAACGCGCCCTGGCCATCCTCGACGCACTCGACGAGGCCGATGCCGCCGTGATCGACAACGGCGAAGAGGTGCGTGGTCGTCTGGCGGTAAGCGTGCCGGTGGAGTTCGCTCGGCGCATCATCGCCCCACGCCTGGGCGAACTGCTGGAGCGCCACCCGCAACTGGAGCTGACCCTGCGCGTGACCGACGAAGTGGTCGACCTGCTTAGCGAACGGGTCGACCTGGCGCTGCGCCTGGGTTCTTCCATCGTCAGCGACGACGTCGTCAGCCAGCGTGTCGGCAGCTTTCGCCGCTGGCTGGTAGCGAGTCCACATTATCTGGCACGCACCTCGCCCATCGAACATCCGGACGCACTGCAGGCGCACGCCTGCCTGCAGTACGACTACGGCAGCCCGGCGAACTACTGGCGCTTCGAGCAGGAGGGAACGACCGTGCAGGTGCCGGTCAGCGGGCGCCTGCGCAGCAACAACGCCGATATATTGCGTCAGGCCGCGCTGGATGGTCAGGGCATCGCGCTGCTGTCGGACTGGCTGGTACGCGACGATGTGGACAGTGGCAAGCTGCAACGCCTGCTGCCCGACTACGAAGTCGCACCCGGCCCGCACGAGGGCACTATTCACTTGCTCTACCTGCCGAACCATCGGGGTTCGAAACGCATCGCCGCGTTCAGCGAGTTTCTCCAGGGATTGCTGCAAGGCTAGGGGCTTTTGCATGGCGCGCAACGCAGCGTTGCCGGCTCGATGGATTTTCCGCCAGGCGTTAGCTGCCTAACCTTGCGCCTGTCGTTTCCTCTCATCGAGATTCATCATGACTAGCCAGACCTCCTCACTGACGAGCGAGTCGCCAGCCCTGCCGCAGGCACTGGTGCTGCTGTTCGCCCTGTGCTGCGGCGCCATCGTCGCCAACCTCTATTACGCCCAGCCGATCATCGAGCTGATCGCCCCGGATGTCGGCCTCAGCGCCGAGCGCGCCAGCCTGATCGTTTCGCTGACGCAAATCGGCTATGCCCTGGGTCTGTTGTTTCTGGTGCCGCTGGCCGACCTGCTGGAAAGCCGTCGGCTGATGCTGATCACCACCGCGGCCGCTCTGCTCTGCCTATTGGCGGCGGCCTTCGCGAGTCAGCCGGATGTGTTTCTTGGCCTGGCACTGCTGATAGGTCTCAGCTCGGTTTCGGTACAGATGCTGATTCCACTGGCCGCCAACCTGGCCCCGGAAGCCAGCCGTGGCCGTGTGGTGGGCAACATCATGAGCGGCCTGCTGCTGGGCATCCTGCTGGCTCGGCCGCTGGCCAGCCTGGTAGCCGGTGAATTCGGGTGGCGCGCGGTGTACCTGATGGCAGCCGGACTGATGCTGGTGATTACGCTGGTGATCGCCACCACCATCCCGCGCCACGCCCCCAGCCACCGCGCCAGCTACGGGCAACTGCTGGCCTCGCTCGTTCACCTGTTGCGCCGCTATCCGACACTGCGTCGCCGCGCGCTTTATCAGGGCCTGATGTTCGCCAGCTTCAGTCTGTTCTGGACAGTGGCGCCGCTGGAGCTGTCGCGCCACCTCGGTTTGAGCCAGCAGGACATCGCCCTGTTCGCCCTCGCCGGCGCCATCGGCGCAGTGGCGGCCCCTATCGCCGGACGCCTGGCCGATGCCGGCCATACCTGGCGCGCCAGCCTGGTGGCGCTGATCCTCGCACCATTGGCCTTTGCCCCCAATTTGCTGAGCGCCGGGCTGGGCTGGATCGGTCTGGTCGTCACTGCCATCGTGCTGGATTTCGCGGTGCAGATGAGCATGGTGCTGGGTCAACGCAGCATCTACACCCTGGAGCCGCAGAGCCGCGCGCGACTCAATGCGCTGTACATGACCAGCATCTTCATCGGTGGCGCCATCGGTTCGGCACTGGCCAGCCCGGTTTACGAGCGCTTCGGTTGGTCAGGCACGGTACTGCTGGCCGCCGGACTACCACTACTCGCACTGCTGGCATTTATCGGCAAGGAGGAGTGAGGATTTTTCTGCAGGCAACAAAAAACCCGCCGAAGCGGGTTTCCTCCCAACCATCCGACATCCTGTCGGTAGCCATCTTGGCCTGGTCATCTTCCTTGATCCTCAGCGCTCCATCGCTGCAGGGGATGTGTGTAGATTAATGATCGGGGCTCAATAGCAATAGCAGCGGTTAGCGCCAATGCGTGTAAGACATTTGCCATAGCGTTACTGATTGACGATCCCGCCGAGCACCTTATGCTCAGTGAAACAAGGAGTCGCCATGCAGTCAGCCCCGGAAGCTCTCAGTGCAATCCCGGAGAACCGTTACGCCGAACAGCTACGCTGCGGTTTTCGTTTCTTGCGTTTCAGCGAGCCACTGGAACAGGAATATCACCAGTACATCAGCAAGGCGCAGGCGCGCTATCAGAAAATCGCTGTGCTCCTGGGTCTCGGTATATGGATGATTTTCACCCTTGTCGATGTCATGCGCCTGGATCTTGGGCAACGCTTCCCTGACTATCCAGCACCGCTCTGGAGCCTGCTGTTGGTGCGCGGCTCAATCATCCTCATACTCTCCCTACTTGCCCTGCGGCTGCTCGACGGCAGCCGTGAGCACTACGGCCCGAAGGTGGTCACCGCCACCCTGCTGAGCCTGGTGCTAGGCACCACGCTGACGATCATTTTCTACGAAAATCTGAACGTTCCCATCTCCAACAGCGTGCTGCTACTGATGGCAATCACCCTGTTCTTTCCCCTCGGCCTGTCGTATCGAAGCAACTTGCTTCTGGCAGCGGTCAGCCTACCGCTGGTTGTCTTGCCTGGGCTGTGGCTGTTAGCGCAAGCGCAACAGGTCGATTACCTGCGACTGTGCTTCATCTTCAGCCTGGCCCTGCTGATCTGTGCAATGGGGGCCTATGTCAGGGATCACACCCAGCGCGAGCAGTTTCTACTGCTGCGACTGTTGGACTGGCAAGCCAACCACGATCCGCTCACCGCCCTGCACAACCGCCGCAGCTTCACTCAGCATCTGGATCTCGCCCTGCGCCAGGGCAACCGCGAGTCAGCCACGGTTGCGCTATTGATGCTCGACATCGACCATTTCAAACGTTTCAACGATCACTACGGACATCAGGCCGGCGACGAGGCTCTGCGCCAGGTAGGTCGAGTGCTGCAGCATTTCGCACGTCGCCCCATGGACATGGCAGTGCGCCTGGGCGGAGAAGAGTTTGCCCTGCTGCTATATGGTTGCGATGCTGAACAGCTGCGAACACTCGGAGAAGCGCTACGCAGTGGCTTGGCCACCCTGAACATTGCCCACGCCGCCTCACCGACGGCCGACCACCTCACCGTCAGCATGGGCGCACGCCTGGCCATGGATGGCGAAAGCAGTGAAGAACTGTACCGCCGAGCAGATGCTTTGCTTTATCAGGCCAAACAGGCTGGTCGCAATCACCTGACACTGGGTTGAGCTTCTGCGGTCTGGATAAAAGCGTCAGGCCCGCGCTGTGGTATCGCTTGCTAAACCCCGAACGCCTGCCGCGAAAAATCGCAGGCAACAAAAAATCGTCGGGAACGATTTTTGACGTCGCTTGCGACGGCCCGAAGGGTTGCCGCCAGGGATGGCAGGCAACAAAAAACCCGCCGAAGCGGGTTTCCTCCCAACCATCCGACATCCTGTCGGTGGCCAATCCTGACCTGGTCATCGTCTTTGATCCTCAGCGCTCCATCGCTGCAGGGGATGTGTGTAGATTACTGCTCGGACCGACGGGGCAAAAGCGACGCTTACCGCCACGGCGTGTAAGACATTCGCTATAGCCAGCCAGATCAACGACCGATCATACGGGCCAACACGTCTTCACCGCCCTGACGGCGATGGACGAAGGCCATCGCCGCATGACCAATCACCATGAACAACAACAGCCAGCCCAGGTTGCCGTGCAGCAAGCTGGCGGGCGCGATCATCCACTCGATCTTGCCGTCACTGAAGCCCGGCATGATGGTCATGCCGAAGGCGACGAACTCCCGGCCCGAGCCGTATTGGCGCAGCAGAGCGATAAAGGGGATCACGAACAGCAGACCGTACAACGCCAGATGGCCGAAACGTGCCAGCGTGCTGACTGGCGCAGGCCGACGACTGCTGCTGTACAGCGCCCAGAGCAGGCGCAGCACCACCAGCACCATGAGCAGCAGTCCCGTCGCCTTGTGCGTGCCCCAGAGGAATTTATCCAGGGCGCTTTCTTCTATCAGGGTGTGCGCCAGCACGGTCAAGAATTGCCAGCCCAGCACTACCGCCATCCCCCAGTGCAGCCAGCGTGTAACAGCGCCGTAGCGCTGCGCGGAATCATGCAGATTCGACATGGTGCTTCCTCTCCAATGTCATGATGAAATCTATGCGGCCTCATGCCGCCACCCGAGCCAAAGACCCGTTCCAGAGCCAATGGTGCCGCGCCAGCAGGCGTGATGATCAGAAGAGATGTTAGCAGGGATGTCAGAAAGGCATCACCGCAGGCTCCAGTCGAGACTGAAGCCTGCGGTGATGATCAGGCGTCGCGCAGCGCTTCGCGCCAGGCGTGATATTGCGGTTCCTGCCAGATGCGCGCATGCAAACGCGCCATGCCGTCAGGATCGTTGAGCAGACGCCAGCGGGTTGCCTCGACCTTGCCCTCAGGCCCGGCGCTGAGGATTTCCTCGATACGCGCTTCGCGCAGCGCTTCGGCGGCGGGCACAACCTTGGCGTGCCGGGCGCGGGCCATGGCGCAGACCAGAGCGTTGTACAGCGGATCGACCACTGCACGCAGGAAACCCTTGCGCAGCGCACGCGAACTGTTCAGTTGCTCGTACTCGGAGGTGTTGCTCAGCTCCACTGGCACCTTGTGCTCCTCCGGTATCAGAAACAGCTTGCTGCGCCGCGCTGCCAGTCCTGGCGCAGTACGACTGGTCAGCACCGAGACCACAGGCGACAGCACCAGCGACACCACGATAGGCGCCAGCCACCAGAGGAAGTCCGGGTTGAGCCAGGCCACCAGTGCCGTCCAGCTGATACCGATCAACACCTGGGTACCGTGACGACGGAACGCTTCGCTCCAAGGGGTCGAGTCATCCACACGCTGCGGCGAGTTCCACTGCACCGACCAACCGAGGAAAGCAGCGGTGACGAACAGGCTGTGGAACAGCATGCGCACAGGTGCGAGCAGAACCGAGCAGGAGGCCTCCAGGAGCATCGACAGCAGCACCCGCGTACGACCACCGTACGCTTCCGCGCCCTTGATCCAGATCAGCAGCACACTGAGCAGCTTGGGCAGGAACAGCAGCGTCATGGTCGCCGAGAACAGCGCCACGGCCTCTTCGGGTTGCCAGCGCGGCCACAACGGGTAGAGCTGGTTGGGCTGCAGGAAGTACTCCGGCACCATCAGCGTATGGATCGCCAGCAGACAGGTCGACAGCACCAGGAACAACAGCCACAGCGGCGCCGACAGGTAGGACATGACGCCGGTGAGGAACACCACGCGATGCACGGCGTGCATGCCACGCACCAGGAACAGCCGGAAGTTCATCAGGTTGCCGTGGCACCAGCGACGATCACGCTTGAGCTCGTCGAGCAGGTTCGGTGGCAGCTCTTCATAACTACCCGGCAGGTCGTAGGCGATCCACACACCCCAACCGGCACGGCGCATCAGCGCGGCTTCGACGAAGTCGTGGGAGAGGATCGCGCCAGCGAAAGAACCAGTGCCCGGCAAGGGCGCCAAAGCGCAGTGCTCGATGAAGGGTTTGACCCGAATGATCGCGTTGTGGCCCCAGTAGTGCGATTCACCCAGCTGCCAGAAGTTGAGCCCTGCGGTGAACAGCGGTCCGTAGACGCTGGTGGCGAACTGTTGCAGGCGCGCATACAGGGTGTCCATGCCCGATGCCTTGGGTGCGGTCTGGATAATGCCAGCCCCGGGGTTGGCCTCCATCAGGCGCACCAGGCGGGTCAGGCAATCGCCGCTCATTACGCTGTCGGCATCGAGCACTACCATGTAGCGATAGTTGCTGCCCCAGCGCCGACAGAAGTCGTCGATGTTGCCGCTCTTGCGCTTCACCCGACGCCGACGGCGGCGGTAGAAGATATGGCCGAAGCCTTCCACTTCGCGGCACAACTCCATCCAGGCCTGTTGTTCGGCCACGCAGATATCCGGATCGTTGCTGTCGCTGAGAACGAAGAAGTCGAAGTGATCGAGCTGCCCGGTAGCCTTGAGCGATTCGAAGGTCGCGCGCAGGCCGGCGAACACACGCGGCACGTGTTCGTTGGCGATCGGCATCACCAGTGCGGTACGCGCCCGCGGCGAGATCGGCTCATCACCGCAGCTGCTCGCGGAGATGCTATAGCGATCACGCCCCTTGAGCAGTTGGAAGAAGCCCATCAGCGCGGTCCAGAACCCCATCGACACCCAGCAGAACAGCAGGGCGAACAGTGCCAGGATACTGGTCTGCACCACATAGGGCAGGATCTGCCGCGCTGACTCGCGCAGCGGCTGGTCGAACACCAGGCCAAGATCGACCAGCGACCAGCCCTGATAAGGCAGCACCGACTTCATGTACCAGGTGGCGACCACCGTCTGCGTGATCATCAGCACCAGCAGTGCGGTTCGGCGCACCGCCGCAACATGCCGCCAACGTTCTTCGGCGAAGTCTTCGCTCTCACGCGTGCGCGGCCGCGGCGCAGGTTTCTCGCCTTTCAGACGGCGCCAGCCACGATCCAGGATATTGATCTGCCAAGGCTCCGGCACCATGCGCGTGCGCTTGATCGGCGGCGTCGAATCGATGGTCGGACGGCCCTGATGATCCTGGACGATACGGCAACCGCGCTCGAGCGCATCCGGCCAGCCCAATGCCAGGCGGGCTGGCACCGAGTCGAGCATCTCGCGGGTTTCCTCCTGGGGCTCGGTCGCTAGCTGATCGTCCTCGTGCAGGGCGCGATGCAGTGTCGCAAGATCGCCGCCCTCCTCTTCGACGCGATCAGCCAAGGCCTGCTGCCGCTCATGATCGAGCGGCAGTTCTCCCAGATACTCCTGGATTTGCGTAGGGTCTAGAGTGTTATTCATGGGAAGGCAGCTGATAGCTCCAGGTTTCCGACAAGGGCTTGCCGTCCTCGACCAGGGCAGCGCGCATCTCCACCGGCTGCGCCGGGTTCTTGACCTTGATGCGCAACATCAGGCGCCAGCCTTTGCTGACCGGGTTGTAACGCAGGCTGTCTTCCAGCAACTCGGCGTTGCCATCGACGCTGACCTGAACAGTCGGCGCCGCGTCGGGCGAACGCTTGGCCAGCTCCTCACCGACGAAATCGACAACCAGCGCGGTACTGCCATCGGCCTGACGAATCAGGTTGGCCTGCTTGATATCACCCTCCGACAGCCGGGTCTGGCTGACCATGGCCAGTTGCGGATCGTGCAGTTTGGCGTCGTCACGGCTGAAGTGTAGGCGATAGGCCACATCCAGCGACTCGCCCGGTGCCGGTAGCTTCTCGGGGCGCCACAGGGCGACGATGTTGTCGTTGGTTTCGTCCGGCGTGGGGATCTCCACCAGTTCGACATGACCAGCGCCCCAATCGCCGACGGTTTCCACCCAGCCGCTTGGGCGCAGTTCGTAGCGGTCGTCGAGATCCTGATACTGGTTGAAGTCGCGACCACGCTGCATCAGGCCGAAGCCACGTGGGTTGTCGATACGATAGCTGCTGACGTTGAGACGCTGCGGGTTGTTCAGCGGACGCCAGATCCACTCGCCATTGCCGGCATGGATGGCCAGACCATCGGAGTCATGCAGTTGCGGGCGGTAATTCGGGCGCGGCCAGGGCTGGTTGGCACCGAACAGGTACATGCTGGTCAGCGGCGCGATGCCGAGCTTTTCGACGTTCTCACGCAGGTAGACCTTCGATTGCACCTCGAGCACGCTGTCGCGCCCCGGTTTGATTTCCATGCGATAAGCGCCGGTGGCGCGCGGCGAGTCGAGCAGTGCGTAGATCACCAGGCTGCGGCGATCGGGCTGCGGTTTCTCGATCCAGAACTCGCTGAAGCGCGGGAACTCTTCCCCCGATGGCAGCGCGGTGTCGATAGCCAGACCGCGCGCGGAAAGACCGAACACCTGCCCTTTGCCGACGATGCGGAAGTAGCTGGCGCCCAGCACGCTCATCACCTCATCGTGCCGACCGTTGGTGTTGATCTCGTTGATCACCTTGAAGCCGGCAAAACCGAGATCCTTGAGGTCATCCGGGTTCAGATTGAGATCGCCGAAGTCGAACATCGACGGGTCGTACTTGATTTCCTGGGTGCCTTCGGCGGTCACTTCGTTGATCTTCACCGGCACATCGAAGTGCATGCCCTGGTGGAAGAAGTACAGCCGGAACGGCGTCTTGCCATCAGCCCAGTGTGCTTTTTCCTCAAGGAAGCGCACCTTCTGATAGCCAGCGAACGGCAATTCGCGCAGCGCAGCCGGCAGATTGCTTTGCGGCGCATTGTAGCGTTCGGCAGCAAGCGCCTTGGCCTTTACCGCCACATCATCCAGATCGAAGGCCCAGCCCTGGGCAGCGAACAGCAGGGGGAGCACACAAAGGGCCAGCTTGCCGGCCTTGCCCATACGGGCTCCAGAACAACGACTCATCGACACACAGCCTCCAGGGCAACACGTACTGACAAGCAGCGGCAAGCCCGGGGGCGGCCGCTGCAGAGAGTTGAAAACGGGCGAATGGTACAAATACAGCGCGAGCACAATGCAGACAGCCAACCGAACGGTGACGTCTCCGCATGCGCGGATTCTTTCTGCGCATTATTACCAGATCGTGAAGTCCGGCACAGGTGCTCGAGCGAGTATATTTTCGCCTCCTAGGGCCACACCCTCATTGGCGTGGCAACAATTCGAAACGCGCCTCCTGCACGCTCTCCGAATCCAGCCCTAGCTGGACACGGAAGGCACCTGGCTCGCTGACATGCTGCAGGCTGGCGTTGTAGAAACGCAGCATGGCTTCGTCGATCTCGAAACTCAGCTCGCGTGCCTCGCCTGCCCCAAGCTTGACCCTGCGAAAATCCTTGAGTTCCTTCACCGGACGGATCACCGAGGCGGCCTCGTCGTGCAGATACAGCTGCACGACGGTGGAGCCAGCCCTTGGTCCGGCGTTCTTAAGCGTGACGCTGACGCGAATCTTCTCGCCCGGTGCCATGCGCTCGGCAGACAGCTTCGGCGCCGACAGCTGGAAATCGCTGTAGCTCAAACCATAGCCGAACGGATACAGCGGACCGTTGGGCTCCTCGAAATACTGCGAGGTGTAGTTGCCAGGCGTGCCGGGCGTGTATGGGCGGCCCAGGCGCAGATGATTGTAGTAGGTGGGAATCTGCCCGACCGAACGCGGAAAGGTGATCGGTAGTTTGCCGGCGGGGTTGTGCTCACCGAACAGCACGTCGGCGATGGCGTTGCCACCCTCTATACCGCTGTACCAGGTCTCCAGCATTGCATCGGCGTTTTCCTTCTCCCACCCCAGCGCCAGCGGTCGACCGTTCATCAGCACCAGCACCAGCGGTTTGCCGGTGGCCTTGAGCGCGCGCAACAGCGCCTGCTGGCTGTCCGGTAGGTCCAACCGGGTGCGACTGGATGACTCGTGGGACATGCCGCGCGCCTCCCCCACGGCGGCAACGATGACGTCGGCCTGGGCTGCCACACGCACCGCCTCCTCCAGCATCGCCTGCGGGGTGCGCTTGTCCAGCACGACTTCCGGGCGATCCCAGTTGAGCTGATTGAGGTAATTGATCACATGGGCATCGTCGGTGACGTTGGCGCCAACGGCGTAGAGCAGCTTGCCCTGCCCTTTGAGCGCCGCTTCCATGCCCTTGCGCAGGGTCACCGCCTGCTCCGCCACGCCCACCGCTGACCAACTGCCGAGCATGTCCACCGGCGAGTCGGCCAGCGGACCGATCAAGGCGACGGTGGTCTTCTTGCTCAGGGGCAGCGTGTCGCCATGGTTTTCCAGCAGCACCAGGGAGTCGCGCGCCATGGCCCGCGCATCGGCGCGGTGCAGGCGGCTTTCGGCATTGACGTCGGCCGGGTCGTCCTCGGCGCGGCCGATACGGCGGAACGGATCGTGGAACAGGCCGAGGTCGTACTTGGTGTTCAGCACATGGGTGACAGCCTCATCCAGCACGCTCTGAGGTACCGCGCCGCTGCGCACCAGCGCCGGCAGCTCCTGATCGTAGAGCGTGTCGGCCATGCTCATCCCAACACCTGCGGTGACGGCCAGTTTTGCCGCCTCTCGACCATCGGCAGCCACACCATGGCGCAGCAGTTCCGTGATTGCGCCATGATCACTGAGCGCCACACCCTTGAAGCCCCAGTCGCGGCGCAGCAGATCACGCAGCAGCCAGGTATTGGCCGAAGCAGGGACACCATTGATGGAGTTCAGCGCCACCATCACCCCACCAGCGCCGGCATCTATGGCGGCGCGATAAGGCGGCAGGTAGTCCTGGTACATGCGCATTGGGCTCATGTCGACCACGTTGTAGTCGCGCCCGCCCTCCACCGCGCCATACAGGGCGAAGTGCTTGACGCTGGCCATGATCCGCTGCGGATCGCTGGGGTCCTTGCCTTGAAAGCCATGCACCATGGCCGTGGCGATACGAGAAACCAGGTAGGGATCTTCGCCGAAGCCCTCGGAAGTGCGTCCCCAGCGTGGATCGCGGGAGATGTCTACGGTCGGCGCGAAGGTCATGTCCAGACCATCGGCACTGGCTTCGAACGCCGCGATCCGGGCGCTGTTCTCGATGGCTGGAATGTCCCAGCTGGACGCCAGGCCCAGGCCGATGGGAAAGGTGGTGCGATGACCATGGATGATGTCGTAGGCGAAGAACACCGGGATGCCCAGGCGGCTACGCAGGGCAGCCTCCTGCATCGGACGATTCTCCGGTCGCACCACCGAGTTGAAGGTGGCGCCGATGCGACCCGCCGCCATCTCCTCGCGGATGCGCTCACGCGGCATGTCACCGCCGATGCTGATCAGGCGCAATTGGCCGACCTTTTCCTCAAGGGTCATGCGACCTACCAGGTCGGCGATGAAGGCCGATTTGTCATCAATCGAAGGCGCAGCAACCAGCAGGCTGGGGGTGATCAAGGCAGAGGCAACAGCGAACTGACGCAGGTATTTCATCGGGAGCGGCACCGGGATGCGAATCATTGTTTGAATGGTCCCCACGATACTCCGAGTCCTCGTGCCGCGCCGCGAGTTGGCGCAAAAAAACTTAAGCACCATTGAAAGGCGTTCCAGAAATTACGACCCCAGAATTTCACAAACTTGCGCATTTTTTTCTTCGCCTCTGGTTTTGCCTACTGGCAGGCGTAGCATGGCTGCATTCGGGAGAAGTTGATGGCGCAATTCGAACATCTGCAGGTATTCCAGAGCATGAGCCGCTCGCCCAACGCTCGGCTACACGCGATGGCCGAGCTGGGCAACGGCATGGCCGTGGCCCGCTGGAGCAACGCTCATGATGCGCGTGACTACCTTGCCCCCAGCCATCACACGCTGTCGTGCTACCTCAGTGGCGGCACCGGCACATTTCGCCGTGAGCAACCCGGCAACAAGGGCGCGCCAGACAAACTGTGCATTCTGCCGGCCGAGCATCAGTCGGCCTGGATCATCAATGGCGAGATTCAGCTTGCCCACCTCTATATAGAGCAGGAGCAGTTCGCCCTTGGCGCGGTCGCCCTGCTCGATCGCGAGCCGCGCAGCCTGCAACTGGAAGAAGCGACCTTCCTCGAAGACGCCGAACAGTCCGCGCGCTTTCGCCAGCTGTGCACCCTCGACTGGCAGGAGCCGGGCGAACGCCTGCTGGCCAGCAGCCTGGCGCACCAACTACTCGACCACGCCCTGCTCAACCAGGTTGGCCTGCGCCAGGGCCTGCGCCTCAAGGGCGGACTGGCACCGCTGCAACGCCGACGTGTGCGCGAGTTCATCGAGCAGCACCTGGACACGCCGCTGCCGCTGAGCCAACTGGCCGCACTCTGCGCGCTGTCGGAATACCACTTCGCGCGCATGTTCCAAAGCAGCTTCGGCCTGCCACCTCATCGTTACGTGCTGGCTCGGCGTCTGGCGCGTGCCTGCCAGATGCTACGTCAGCCAGCCCCTGCTCTGAGCGAGGTGGCATTGGCCTGCGGCTTCGCCAGCGCCAGCCATTTCAGCAACCGTTTTCGCCAGGCATTGGGTGCAACGCCCAGACAGTACCGCGCTGCGTTCGTATAGGGCGGGAGAAAGCCGCCACCCGCCCTGCCGTCGGCAATCTCTGCACCACGCCTGCTAATCGTCACGCGGCTATGCGAAAATCTGCGGCTTTGCATTGCCACGGCCCAGTCATGCGCCCATTCCCTTTAGCCACGAGGCTTCGCTGATGCCTCTGGATATCCACCTGTTACGCCAGGAAGACTGGCGTTCCGAATTCGGCGCGGGCGACCTGCGCCGTGGCATCGGCTACGCCGAAGAAAAACGCAGCAAACTGCTCAGTCTCAAGGACCACAGCCTGCTCGCCAATTGCCGGGGCTCAGGTGGGCAGACCTACCAGCAACGCATCACGCTGCATCCTTATGGGCGCAAATGGAGCGTGACCGGCCACTGCAACTGCCCGGTCGGCTTCAACTGCAAGCACGTGGTGGCCGCCCTTCTCACCCTTGAAGCTCAGCAGCGCGCCGGCAGCGACCTGTCAGACATCATCGTGCAGGACAAGGAGTTGGCCGAAACACGCCTCGAAGGTCTTGCCCCCACCGCCGTCCTCAGCCTCGGCAGCCAGGTGCGCGTGCATTTCGACGCACGCAAGGGACGCATGCAGGAACAAACCCAGCACCGCGCCGCACTGGCCTTCGACTATGCCGGGCACAAGGTCTTCGGCAAGCCGGCCAAGGACCTGGTCAAGCGCCTGGATGAGCAAACCAACCTGCGCCTGATCCGTGACGGCGCAGCCGAAGCCACGCTGCGCAAACGCCTGGAAAGCCTCGGTCTGCAGGTAGCTCTGCGCCAGAGCGAGGCGCTACCGGCCGAAGCTGGCGAGCCGTTCGAGCTGGAACGCGAGCGCGACTGGCTCGATTTCGTCCAGCAGCAACTGCCGCAATTGCGCGCAGAAGGCTGGCAGATCCACATGCGCCCAGACTTCCAGTACAACCTCGCCGAGGTCGACGACTGGTATGCCGAGGTCGAGGAAGACCCGCAGCAGAACTGGTTCGATCTGGAGCTGGGCATCGAAGTCGAAGGCCAGCGCCTGAGCCTGCTGCCGATCCTGCTCCAGGCCATTCGCCGCACGCCCTGGCTGCTGGCGCCCGAGGCACTGGCCCAGCGCGCCGACGAAGACCGCCTGCTGGTCAACCTGCCGCAGAGCGGCAAACGCATCGCCCTACCCTTCGCCCGCCTCAAGCCATTGTTGGCCACGCTCGGCGAGCTGTATTTCCGCGATCCCGGCGAAGACCACTTGCCGCTGCGCCTGGGGCGCGCCGACGCCGCGCGCCTGGCCGAACTGGCGCAGGGTCCTGAACTCAGCTGGCAAGGCGGCGATGAACTGCGCGGTTTCGCCCAACGCCTGCAAAGTCTGGCAGTGCGTGAAGTCTCACCACCCGCGGGCTTGCAGGCCGAACTGCGCAGCTATCAGTTGCAGGGCCTGAACTGGATGCAAACCCTGGCCGAGCTGCGCGTCGGTGGCGTACTGGCCGACGACATGGGCCTGGGCAAGACCCTGCAGACTCTGGCGCATATCCTCTGCGAGAAACAGGCGGGTCGTCTCGACAAGCCCGCGCTGATCGTCATGCCCACCAGCCTGATTCCCAACTGGCAGGACGAAGCGGCGCGCTTCACCCCACAGTTGCGCGTACTGGCACTGCATGGCAGCAAGCGCAAGGCGCTGTTCGAAGAGATCACCGAGCACGACCTGATCCTGACCACCTACGCCCTGCTGCCACGCGACCTCAAGGCGCTGAATCAACACCGCTACCGCCTGCTGATCCTCGACGAAGCGCAGAACATCAAGAACCCGCGCAGCAAGGCGGCCACCGCAGCGGCTCAGATACAGGCCGAGCTGCGCCTGTGCCTGACCGGCACGCCACTGGAAAACCACCTGGGCGAGCTGTGGTCACTGTTCCACTTCCTCATGCCGGGTTGGCTCGGCGACGCCAAGGCCTTCACCCGCGATTACCGCACGCCCATCGAGAAACGCGGCGACGGCCATCGCCTCGCTCATCTGAACGGGCGCATCCGCCCCTTCCTGCTGCGCCGCAACAAGGAACAGGTAGCCAGCGAACTGCCGCCGAAGACCGAGATCACCCAATGGGTCGAGCTGACCCAGCTGCAGCGCGACCGCTACGAAACCCTGCGCCTGGCGATGGACCAGAAGGTGCGCGAAGAAATCACCCGTCAGGGCCTGGCACGCAGCCATATCGTCATCCTCGAGGCGCTGCTGCGCCTGCGCCAAAGCTGCTGCGATCTGCGCCTGCTCGGAGAGGATAACGGCGAGTTGGGCGCAAACGATTCCGGCAAGCTCAGCGCCCTTCTGGATATGCTTCAGGAACTGGTGGACGAAGGCCGCCGCGTGCTGCTGTTCTCTCAGTTCACCTCGATGCTGGCGCTGATCGAGGCTGAGCTGCAGGCCCGCAAGATCGCCTACGCCAAGCTGACCGGCAGCACCCAGGATCGACGCACACCGGTACAACGCTTCCAGGCGGGAGAGTTTCCGGTGTTCCTGATCAGCCTCAAGGCCGGTGGCAGCGGCCTCAACCTGACCGCCGCCGATACCGTGATCCACTTCGACCCCTGGTGGAACCCGGCCGCCGAAGCCCAAGCCAGCGATCGCGCCTACCGTATCGGCCAGGACAAACCAGTGTTCGTCTACAAGCTGATCGCCCGCGGCAGCGTCGAAGAAAAGATCCAGCAACTGCAGCAGGCCAAGGCCAGCCTGGCCAAAGGCGTGCTGGACGGCGGCAGCCAGGGCCAGTGGAAGCTGGATGAGGAAGACTTGGCAGCGCTGTTTGCACCGCTCGATTGACACCTCGCCTCAACGATCCGCCATCACGCCAGTAATGGCGGATGAAACAAGTGTCATCCACGTCAAATATCAATCAGACGTATCGTCGCGCTCGGACTCGGCATCCTCACGGTTGCGCGCCTTGTTGCGGGGATGCGGGCCGGCCACGGCCGGAAAGCGTGACGAGGCGTAACGCACTACCAGGATCGCAAGCGCCAGCAGCAGGATCGCCCCCGACACCATCACCACACCCCAGCTCGGCTTGTGGGTGTGGGAAATGTCGGAAATCAGCAAACGAGTCAATGCAGTGATCGCCACATAGATCATGAAGCGAATCGGCATGTGGTTGGTCTTGAAATAGATCCCCACCATCGCTGCCAATTCCAGGTAGATGAACAGCAGCAGGATGTCATCGACCGTGATGTGTCCCTTCTCCAGCATGCCGATGAAGGTCATCACCCCCGCCCAGGCCGTGATCGCACCAATGGCGAACAGCGCCAGGTAATGGAAGGCCTCCATCAGCAGATTGCCCAGCGACTCCGCCAGACCGTGCATGTTTTCGCGCAAGCGCTCAGCCCAATTCATCCTTCAACTCCCCACGAGACCTGGCAAACCACCCCGAATCCCCACCTCGGGTATTCGCAAGAAACAATCATGCAGGAAAAAGACCAGCCCGAGGATGCCGCTGCGATGTGACGATTTGGCACGCTCCAGCCGACCGCGACGAGGCTGAAACTGACATCACAGGCTCGCCAAGATACCCCGACGCGTCGCACACTACGGCATCGCCACTCTCAATGAAGGATCCCCCATGCGTCTTTTCTCGCTGAGCACCGCATTGTCGTCCGCCATGATCGCCCTGGTCAGCCTGCCGCTGCAGGCGGCCGCACCGGCACAACAGAAGACCCAGGTACCGGGCTACTACCGTATGGCACTCGGTGACTTCGAAGTCACCGCTCTGTATGACGGCTACGTCGACCTGCCTGCCAGCCTGCTCAAGGGCATGGATGACAAGGACCTGCAATCGCTGCTGGCACGCATGTTCGTGGCGTCCGAGAAAGGCGTGCAGACTGCGGTCAACGCCTACCTGATCAACACCGGCGACAACCTGGTGCTGATCGATACCGGCGCCGCCAAGTGCTTCGGCCCGACTCTCGGCGTGGTGCAGACCAACCTCAAGGCATCCGGCTACCAGCCGGAGCAGGTGGATACCGTGCTGCTCACCCACCTGCACCCGGACCATGCCTGCGGCCTGGTCAACGCTGACGGCAGCCCGGCCTACCCCAACGCGACCGTGGAGGTGCCGCAGGCGGAGGCTGAATTCTGGCTCGACGAGGCGACCATGGCCAAGGCCCCCGAAGGCATGCAGGGCATGTTCAAGATGGCGCAACAGGCAGTCGCACCCTATGCCAAGATGAACAAACTCAAGCCCTACAAGACAGAAGGCAAATTGTTGCCTGGCGTCAGCCTGGTAGCGAGCCCGGGACACACGCCCGGACATACCTCTTACCTGTTCAAATCGGGTGGACAGAGCCTGCTGGTATGGGGCGACATTCTGCATAACCACGCCGTGCAGTTCGCCAAGCCTGAAGTGGTCATCGAGTTCGATGTCGACAGCGACCAGGCCAGGCAATCCCGCCAACGCATCCTGGCCGAAGCGGCCACAGACAAGCTGTGGGTCGCTGGTGCGCACCTGCCCTTCCCCGGCCTGGGCCACGTACGCAAGGAAGCCCAAGGCTACGCCTGGGTACCCGTCGAGTTCAGCCCGATCCGTAGCGACCGCTGAATTCTCGACATTCGCTGCTGGCAAAACGGTAGCGAGTTCTTTATGCTTGGATTACTGTATAAATAAACAGTTACCAACAGACACGCATGAAGGCAGATGAGGTGATGAATGGCCGTCGAAGTGGTGTATCGCAGCAGTCGCGATCCGGAGCGCTTGTTCATGGATAAGGCCGAAGCCGACCGTTACGACAAGATGCTGGAACTGGCCGAGCGCCTGAGCGAGGTGCTGCACAAGGCGGTTCCATCCCTGAGCGAGGAACAGGGCGAGGAGCTGGGTATCTTCATGGCCAAGAATCGCGACGTCTTTGCCAAGGCGTTCAAGAGCCAGCCGGACGCACTCGAGGAACTCGAGATCGAGACCGCCAGCGAGTGACCGTGTAGCGCGGCCCCTCTTTCGCACGAGGGGTCTGCTCGGTAAAACCGTCCAGCATCATGCTCTGCTGCCTGGGTATTGCCCCGCGACCTGCTCCAGCCATGCCGGCAAATCACGTCGCTTGACGCCCTCACCTCGCGCACGGGCCAGCTGTTCGAGCATGTACTGACGTTTGCGCTCATCGCCCTCGGCAAAGGAAAGCGCCAGATCGCGATCACTCCATTGGCGAATGCGGCGAAACAGCCACCAGTGAAAGTACAGGCCGGCAGCGGTGGTGACGACGATAATGAAATAGTCCATGGTGAATCCTCCTTTCACCACGCTAATCGAGCCCGTACGCAGCGCCAAGTGCGGCATTGCCGCAGGCTATGGAGGCCACTCGATGATCCGTTGCAAGCGGGTTTATCTCGATGCCCAGGCCGGCGACGGCCAACGCATACTGGTCGACCGACTATGGCCAAGGGGCCTATCCAGGGACGCCTTGGCGTTCGATGAATGGCTACCCGAAGTCGCGCCATCTACCGAACTGCGCAAGGCCTTCGCTCACCGCGTCGAAGCCTTCGATGATTTCAGTGCGGCCTATCGCCGTGAGCTGGCGGGTCACCCCGAACATTGGCAGCGACTGCTGCATTGGGCGGCGAGCGGCACGCTTACGCTGCTTTACGCCGCACGCGATGAGGAGCACAACAACGCGCGAGTTCTGGCGGAGTTCCTCGAGGATGAGCTACAGCGATACGACTCGCCCAGTTCACCTGTGTGCTACCAGAGCGAATTCGACGGCAATTGAGCGCACTGACGTCGCCACGATGCTGCCTGGCCAGGCTCAGACCCGCCCCCCGGAACGGGCCGGATAGCAGCTAGGTGCGATAGAGCAGGCCCTCCGCCAGATAGTCGGCGACTCGCGCCGGGGAACGTTTTTCAGCCTGAGCATGGGCGTAGACCTCGGTCAGACGCCGGCTGATCTGCGCCAGGTGCGCGGTGATCGCCGCTAGTTCCTCGCCGCGATGACGCAGCGCCACGTAGATCAGCCCTCCGGCATTGAGCACGTAATCCGGCGCGTAGAGAATCCCGCGAGCTTCCAGCTGATCGGCCACTTCAGGGCTTGCCAGCTGATTGTTGGCCGCTCCAGCCACCGCAGCGCAACGCAGATGGGAAACCGTCTGCGCATTCAGCACACCACCCAGGCCACAGGGCGCGAGAATGTCGCAAGGCGTGGTAAGCAGCGCATCGCTGGTTATCGGGTGCGCCCCCAGTTGCTCGACAGCCAGTTGCACACGCCCGGCATCGAGGTCGCTCACCAACAGTTCCACGCCCGCGGCATGCAGCGCTTCGGCCAGGGCGAAACCGACATTGCCCAGCCCCTGAACAGCGACTCGCAGCCCTTCCAGATCATCGCTGCCAAGACGCGCCTGGGCGGTAGCGCGGATGCCCGCGAACACACCCAAGGCGGTGTGCGGTGACGGATCACCCTCGCTGGTCGTACTGGTAGCGTGATGGGTGTACTGGGCGATGCAATCCATGTCGGCGCTGGAGGTGCCACTGTCGATGGCGGTGATGTAACGGCCATTGAGGGTTTCGATAAAACGACCGAAGGCTTCGAACAGCGCGGCGCGGCTCTGCAGATGAGCCGGGCGGATGATCACCGCCTTGCCGCCACCGTGATGGATCCCAGCCAACGCCGCCTTGTAGCTCATACCCTGGGCAAGGCGGATGGCATCGCCAATGGCGCTCTGTTCATCGGCATAGGGTAGGTAGCGACAACCGCCAAGCGCTGGCCCGAAACGGGTGTTGTGAATGGCGATAACGGCCTTGAGACCGCTGGCCGGATCCTCGGCCAGATGCAGGGCCTCGAGGCGGGCGGCTTCCATCATGCTGAACATGGGCGAGCTCCCGGTTGGACTTCAGGCCTCAGTATAGGAGAGCCACACTGGACGACGACCTTGCCAGGAGCTAAAAGAGCAGAAGTCAGCGGAGAATGCGATGAGCCCACGCCAAGCCTGCCTGCAGTGCCTGCAACGCGACCCTCCCGCCCTGTTCGAGGCGGCACTGTGGATCGCTGCCGAACACGATGATCAGCTTCAGCCCGCGCAGATACTGAGCGACCTGCACAGTTTGTTATTGCAGGTCAGCGCCGGGTTACCCGCCCTGCCCCCTCGCGAACTGGCACAACCGCTGCTGCGCCGACTGGCAGAACTCGACTATCAGGAAGACGACGAAGGCGTGACACGACCGCGCCATGCCCTGCTGCATGAAGTGCTACGCCGCCGACGCGGCCAGCCGCTGACCCTGGCGTTGATTGCACTGGAGTTGGCGCGCCGCCTGGATATTCCACTCCAGGGCGTGAATTTCCCTGGTCACTTCATGCTCCGTGTACCTGGCGCCGATCACCTGCTCGACCCTTGCGGCGGACGCCGCCTGTACACCCGCGACTGCCGTGATCAGCTCTATCGCAATTTGGGCCCGGATGTCGAACTCAGCGCGGTGCACCTGCAGACAGCCGATGCCGCTGACATGCTGCGACGCCTGTCGCGCAACCTGCGCCTGTTGCACATGCAGCACGATGCTCCGGAAGCAGCGCTCAAGGATGCCGAGCGCGTCCTGCAGCTCGGCCCGCCCAACCTGGTCGATCATCTGGCTCGGGCGGACGTCTATCGGCAACTGGATTGCCCACAGGGTGAGCGCTATGACATTGAGCACGCGCTGCTGTTCTGCGAGGAGGAAGGTTTGCGCCTGCAGTTGAGCCAGCGCTTGCGCAGCCTGGCACGTGCGCCAGCGATGCATTGAAGCGCCGCGCCCGAAAACCTCGGTATCAGGCAGACGCCGCCAGGCTGTGGAAGCTGAAGTAGTAACGCAGCGCGTCGATCATCTCGACGTAGTCGGCAGGTGGCGCCACCAGAGCGAAGCCGGAATCGTAGACACCGGGATTGACATCTTCACGGCACCACTTACAGTTGGCGGAGAAGTCGATGAAATGCATGCCATGCTGGCCTGGAATCTTCAGGCGCATGTCGAAGCGTGCGCCCACCAGCATCGGCAACTGACTGATCAGCATCAGACCGTCGAGGGAGACATTGCCGATGGAGCCCATCGGTTTGTCGGTAATGCGATTGAACACCTTCAGGTAGTAGGGCAACTGATGGCGTTCGATTCGGCGCTGGCTACGCATAGTGGCAAATCGCTACAAAGGGACTTGAGTATGGCCCTACTACGACCACTTAACCATCCTCAAGAACAGCGTTGGGCTATCCGCTCGCGCAACTGGCGACGAGCGGTGTCGGTTTCTTCATCACTGTAGTAGATGCGCTCGCCGCCGGCGCCTTCGCGATAGTAGCGAAAGCCCTCCGGCATCTGCGCCAGGTGTCGGCGCAGATCACGGCATTCACTGGCCCGCTCTTCGCGCTGCGCAGTTGCTGTCGCCGCAGCCTGTTGTTGCTCTTCACGCCGCGCATCGTAGAAACGCTGACGGCGCTCCTCACGCTCACGCGTATGTTGGTCGCGCTCAATCACCTGCGGTTTCACCTGCACGGTTTCAGCCCCGGCCACGGGCCTCTGGCCGAAATGCACCCGCCCCTGCTCGTCCGTCCAGCGATAGATTTCCGCCGTCGCCAGCGAGGGCAGTAGTACAGCGATCAACAACCAGTGACGCATGTTCATCCTCCATGAGAGACATACGCCAGCTTATACCGCCACGCGCCCCTGAAGAACGCCGAACGACCGAAGGCTCAGAGTGTGGCCGGACTGACCTTGGCTGCCGGCGCCGGACTGTGATGCCCCAGTTGCTCCAGCGTCTGCAGACGCGCGCGGGCACGGTAGGCGTACTCGCTGGCCGGATAACGCGTGATGATGAACTGGTAAGTCTGCGCGGCATCGACGAACAAGCTCTCGCGCTCCAGGCATTGACCGCGCAACAGGGAAATCTCAGGTTGCAGGTAATTGCGCGAGCGGCTCTTGCGCTCGGCCTGCGACAGCTCCAGCGCGACCTGCGCACAATCACCTTCGTTGTAGGCGCGGTAGGCGTTGTTCAGATGATGGTCGAGCGAGACACGGGTACAGCCCGTGGCAACCAGGGCCACGGCCAGAATGATCAGGGTACGCATGGGCAATTCCTCCAATGAGCAGTGTATCGACAGCCGAGGGGAAAACTGAACAGCAATAGTTGTTCTGGCAACGCCCCGCATGACGCCATTGCCTCACCTATTTGTCCGCGCCAGCGCCACGACCACTCGCCCTCTCGAACCAGCGCCAAATCGCTGATCCATATCAATGCCGCTCGCCTGAACATGGCCTGTAATGCAGGCACAGACTCCAGATGAGGACGCTGCCATGAAACTGCAACGACTGATGGTCGTCATCGACGCCGAACACCAGCAACAACCGGCCCTGCAGCGGGCCGTCGAAGTGGCGCGCGAGACCGGCGCCGCCCTGCACTTGCTGCAGGTCGAGTATCACCCGAGCCTGGAGAGCGGCCTCCTGGACAGTCAGTTGCTCAACCGCGCCCGTGAAGCCATCCTGCGGCAGAGTCATGAGGCGCTACGCGCCAGCGTCGCCCACCTGAGCGATGAAGGGTTCAGAATCGAAGTGGACGTACGCTGGGGCAAACGCAGCCACGAGGAGATACTCGCCCGCGTTACCGTGCTGCAGCCGGACATCCTGTTCAAGTCGACCCACCCCAGCAGTGCACTACGACGCCTCTTGTTCAGCGATACCAGCTGGCAACTGATCCGACGCTGCCCGGCGCCACTGTGGCTGGTGCACGATGCCAAGCCCCGCGGCCAGAGCCTGTGCGTCGCGCTCGACCCGCTGCACAGCGCGGACAAACCTGCCGCCCTCGATCATCAGTTGATTGGCACCAGCCAGGCTCTGCAGGCTGCGCTTGGCCTGCAAGCCGAGTACCTGCACGCGCAGGCACCGCTGCCACGCTCGCTGCTGTTCGACGCCGAGGTAGCGCAGGAATACGAAGACTACGTGACCCAGTGCAGCCGCGAGCACCGCGAAGCCTTCGACAAGCTGATTGGCCAATACGCCATCGATCGGGCGCAGGCCCACCTGCTGGACGGATTTGCCGAAGAAGTCATTCCAAAATTCGTGCATGAGCACAATATCGGCCTGCTGGTAATGGGTGCCATCGCCCGCGGCCATCTGGACAGCCTGCTGATCGGCCACACCGCGGAGCGGGTACTGGAACGCGTCGAGTGCGATCTGCTGGTGATCAAACCGGACGGCAAAGGGTAGTGCACAGGAACAATGACTACAGCTGAATGGCGTAGTAGCCTCCCGAACATAGTTCACTAGGGAGTTCGTGCATGACCTTTCGCCGCACCAAAATCGTCGCCACCCTGGGCCCGGCCAGCAGCTCGCCGGAAGTGCTGGAGCAACTGATCCTCGCCGGTCTCGACGTGGCCCGTCTGAACTTCTCCCACGGCACGCCGGACGACCACAAGGCGCGCGCCGCTCTGGTTCGTGAGCTGGCCGCCAAGCACGGCCGCCATGTCGCCCTGCTCGGCGACCTGCAAGGCCCGAAAATCCGCATCGCCAAGTTCGAGAACAAGCGTATCGAGCTCAAGGACGGCGACCTGTTCCGCCTCTCCTCCAGCCACTCGCGCACGGCCGGCACCCGGGAAGTGGTCGGCATCGACTACCCGGCGCTGATCCAGGACTGCGATGTCGGTGACGAACTGCTGCTCGACGACGGCCGCGTGGTCATGCGCGTCGAACTCAAGGGCGCCGACGAGCTGCACTGCCGCGTACTGATCGGCGGTCCGCTGTCGGACAACAAGGGCATCAACCGCCGTGGCGGCGGCCTGACTGCGCCAGCGCTGACCGAGAAAGACAAGGCCGACATCAAGGTCGCCGCCGAAATGGACCTGGATTACCTGGCTGTGTCCTTCCCGCGTGATGCCGCCGACATGGACTACGCCCGTCGCCTGCTCACCGAAGCCGGCGGCACCGCCTGGCTAGTGGCCAAGATCGAGCGCGCCGAAGCCGTGGCCGATGACGAAGCGCTGGACGGCCTGATCCGCGCCAGCGACGCGGTGATGGTCGCCCGTGGCGACCTGGCCGTGGAAATCGGCGACGCCGAGCTGGTCGGTATCCAGAAGAAGATCATCGCCCACGCCCGACGCCTGAACAAAGCAGTGATCACCGCCACGCAGATGATGGAATCGATGATCCACAGCCCGATGCCGACCCGCGCCGAAGTCTCGGACGTGGCCAACGCCGCGCTGGACTACACCGATGCGGTGATGCTGTCGGCCGAGAGCGCCGCTGGCGAATACCCGGTCGAAGCCGTGCAGGCCATGGCCCGCGTGTGCCTGGGCGCCGAGAAGCACCCGACCAGCAAGCAGTCCAGCCACCGCCTGGGCCGCACCTTCGAGCGCTGCGACGAAAGCATCGCCCTGGCGACCATGTACACTGCCAACCACTTCCCCGGCGTGAAGGCAATCATCAGCCTCACCGAGAGTGGCTACAGCCCGCTGATCATGTCGCGCATCCGCTCGTCGATCCCGATCTTCGCCTTCACCCCGCACCGTGAAGCCCAGGCCCGCGTGGCACTGTTCCGTGGCGTCTACACCGTGCCGTTCGACCCGGCCTCGCTGCCAGCGAACAAGGTCAGCCAAGCGGCGGTGGACGAACTGCTCAAGCGCGGCGTGGTCGAGCCGGGCGACTGGGTGATCCTGACCAAGGGTGACAGCTACCACGGTACCGGCGGCACCAACACCATGAAGATCCTGCACGTCGGCGATCAGATGGTGTGATCCACCCTTGAACGCAAAAAGGCCGCTCATCGAGCGGCCTTTTGTTTTTTGGTAGTGAGCCGCTTGCCGGTAGGGTGCGCCGTGCGCACCGATTTTTCGTGGTGCACTGTCTTCCAGCCACAACCAGCCCTGGTGCGCGAGACGCACCCTACGCGAATTTGGAAAAATCCGGCTTCCTGCGCTGCATGAAGGCCGTCAACGCCTCGATGGCCTCCGGCGAACGCAGACGCTGGCCGAACAACGCACCCTCCTCCTCGATCACCTGGCGCAATTGCTCGCGATCCGGTGCGCGCATCAGCCGTTTGCTGTCGGCTACCGCCGAGGGGGCCAGCTGGAGAAAACGCTGTGCCATCTCGCGCGCCTTGTTCAACGTCGCGGCGCCATCCTCCAGTGCCTGATTGGCTATACCCCAGGTCGCGGCCTGCTCCCCCGTGAAGGACTGGCCGAGCAGCAGCAGTTCGGCGGCGCGTGCATGCCCCAGCAAGCGAGGCAAAATCAGGCTGGAGCCATATTCGGGGCACAAGCCAAGATTGACGAAGGGCATTTTCAACTGCGCATCACGACTGACGTAGACCAGATCGCAATGCAGCAGCAAGGTGGTACCGATGCCCACCGCCGGACCAGCCACTGCGGCGACCACCGGTTTGCTGAATTCGAACAGCGCGCGCATGAACTGGAACACTTCGCTGTTCAGGCCGGTGGGCGGTGCCTGGATAAAGTCGGCGACATCGTTACCGCTGGTGAAACACGCCTCACCACCAGTGAGTAGCACCACGCGCACGCCCGGGTCGCGCTCGGCCTCGTCCAGCACCTCGGCCATGCCGGCGTACATGGCGCGGGTCAACGCATTCTTCTTGTCCGGACGGTGCATGCGCAGGGTCAACAGACCGCCGTCGCGCTCGATATGCAGGTGCTCGCTCATGCCAGGGCTCCAATGGGTGCGTCATACGCACCGGCGCAAGGCCTGACCGGCCCGGCATAGCCTATGCGCGAGTGAGAAAGACGTCGGCGAGCATCTGACTGCGTGGCAAACCGGCCATATAGAGGCGCCGCGCGAAGCTGTCGACCGTCAAGGGATGGCCGCAGAGTAAGGCGAGGGTTTGCCGCGAAACAAGGCGCAGTTCGGCCAAAGCAGCCGGCAACTGCGCCGCTGTCACCAGTTCCACCTGCAGATTGGCGTGCTGCTCCGCCAGTGCCTGAAGTTCGTGCGCCAGATAATGCTCGGCCGGCTCATGCGCCACGTGCAGCAGGCGGATGGCGCCCTGGTGCTCCTGACGCAGCGCGTCACGCAAGACCCCGTACAACGGCGCCAGCCCCGTACCGGCGGCAAGCAACCACAGTGGTCGCGCCTGCCAATCGGCGTCGTAATGCAGAGCGCCACCGCGCAGCTCGCCGAGCCGCAGCGTGTCGCCAACCTGCAAGCGCCGCGCTGCATCGCAGAACGCACCGGGCAGGCGACAGTCGATGTGAAACTCCAGCCAGTCGTCCTCACCCGGCACGCTGGCCAACGAATAGGGACGCGCTACACCCTGCTCATTCCACAGCAGCAGGTGCTGGCCGGGGCGATAGCGCAGTGGTTTGGCCGGCTGCAAACGCAGGCGCAGAACCTGCGGGCTGGGCCAGTCCAGTGCGAGCACCTTGGCTGACAGGCCGTCACGCTGCGGGTCGAAGGGCTCGACCTGCAGATCCTCGATCACCTGGCACTGGCAGGCCAGGCGCCAGCCCTCGGCGCGCTTGTCGACCGCCAGTGCCTCGGGCTGACGGTCCAGCGGCTCGCCGGCAACGCAACGCACAAGGCAAGCATGGCAACTGCCGGCACGACAGCTGTAGGGCACCGCCACACCGCCGCTGAGCAACGCATCGAGCAGGTTGGTTTGATGGGCGACTTGCAGCAGCTGGTCACCGACGCGCAGCTCAGGCACCCGCGTTCTCCCAGCTGGCGTCGCAACGATTACGGCCGCCGCGCTTGGCCTGATAGAGCGCCTGATCGGCACGCTGCAGCGCTTCATCGAGATCGTCCCCGGCGACCAACAGTGTCATGCCGGCGGAGAGGCTCAGATTATCGACCTTCACGCCCACTGGCTCGGCCTTGGCGAAGGCTTCGCGCAAGCGCTCGCAGCAGGCGGTGAACTGATCAGCATCGGTATTGGGCAATAGCAGCACGAATTCCTCACCGCCATAGCGGGCAATGATGTCGCCGTCACGCAGACAGGCACGGGCCACCGCGGCGAAGGTTTGCAGCACCCGATCACCCGCAGCATGGCCATGAGCATCGTTGATTCGCTTGAAATGGTCCAGGTCGATCAGCGCCAGGCCGTGATGCCGCCCGTGGTCCAGATGCCCCAGTTCGCGGGTGGCCAGACGCAGGAAATGACGACGATTGAACAGGCCGGTGAGCTCATCGGTGGCGACCAGGTCCTCGAGCTGGCGCATCATCCCACGCAGGGTGTCCTGGTGCGCTTGTAGGGCGAAGCGGCGCTGGCGCATGCGTTTGCGCATGGCCTGCACGTAGCTGGAGAACAGACATAGCCAGACCAGCAGGATGAACAGCACCCACACCTGTAGCCAGGCCATACTCGGGTCCACCAACTGCATGCGGTAGGCCTCGACCAATATCATCGCAGTGAAACCGAAGAAAGCGAACGCGGCGCAACGCACGAACACCCGCGGCGGCAGCTGGAACACGCCGAACAGCAGAATCAGTACGTAGAAGACCATCATCACGCCGCGCGCGCTGTCGAACAACGCCAGCACCGGCGGCTGCCAGGCCAGCGCCACCAGTACCTGGGCTTCGGTCAGGCTGGGATCTTCACATCGCAGGTTGCGGCCGGACAGAAACAGCCAGAGAAATACCAATTGGCTGCCGAAAACACCCAGGGTCAGCCAGGCAGCGGTGCTGATGGAACCGAGGAAAAGGCCATTGAACACAGCAAACCAGCAGACGAGCGCCATCATCGCGTAAGTAGCGAAGGCCATGGCGAAGCGTTTGAGCAGGAGGCTCTGCAGGCTGCGTTGCGTTCCCCGGCGAGTCGTTGAGCTCATGGGCTCCATCCCATACTGGCATCTGGCCGTACTCTACCCCTGTGATCACAAAAAACCTAGGCCACAGTAGGAGGCCGCCTAAAATCGCGGCGAGCCAGTCTGCGCAAGAAAGAACGATCGAAAACGCTCCCAGTCGTGCTCGACGTTACAAGCGGCGAATGAGCATGTGACCAGGCTGGCGTCCTGCCAATTTTCAAGTAACGCTGACAAGCCACGACCGAATGGAAGCAGGAGGCAGAGCGACGCAGAAAGCCAAAACCGAGGTCGTTCTACAAACGCCCGATAACCGCCCACTGCGCTTGCCATCGACCTTTGGCTGCTGTGCCCGTCACGGCTGGCTGCGGTATACTGCCGCGCCTTTTTGGGCAGCTCTGAAAAATATCAAAGATAATTTTCAGAGCTGCCCTTCCGCCGTTGCGCCGGGTCTTGTCCGGCGCTTCCTTGTTGATGTTCCCTGATAGAGGAGCGCCCCAATGACCGTGATCAAGCAGGACGACCTGATTCAGAGCGTTGCCGACGCACTGCAGTTCATCTCCTATTACCACCCCGTCGACTTCATCCAGGCCATGCACGAGGCCTATCTGAAGGAAGAGTCGCCGGCCGCCAAGGACTCCATGGCGCAGATCCTGATCAACTCGCGCATGTGTGCCACCGGCCACCGCCCGATCTGCCAGGACACCGGCATCGTCACCGTGTTCATCAAGGTCGGTATGGACGTGCGCTGGGACGGCGCCACCATGAGCGTCGACGACATGATCAACGAGGGTGTGCGTCGCGCCTACAACCTGCCCGAGAACGTCCTGCGCGCCTCGATCCTGGCCGACCCGGCCGGTGCCCGCAAAAACACCAAGGACAACACCCCGGCGGTGATCCACTACTCCATCGTCCCTGGTGACAAGGTGGAAGTGGACGTCGCGGCCAAGGGCGGCGGCTCCGAGAACAAGTCGAAGATGGCCATGCTCAACCCGTCCGACTCCATCGTCGACTGGGTGCTCAAGACCGTGCCGACCATGGGTGCTGGCTGGTGCCCGCCCGGCATGCTCGGCATCGGTATCGGCGGCACCGCCGAGAAGGCCGCGGTGATGGCCAAGGAAGTGCTGATGGAGCACATCGACATCCACGAACTGCAGGCTCGCGGCCCGCAGAATCGTATCGAGGAGCTGCGTCTGGAGCTGTTCGAGAAGGTCAACCAGCTGGGCATCGGCGCTCAGGGTCTGGGCGGCCTGACCACCGTGCTTGACGTCAAGATCATGGATTACCCGACCCACGCAGCTTCGCTGCCGGTGTGCATGATCCCCAACTGCGCCGCCACCCGTCACGCCCACTTCGTGCTCGACGGCTCCGGCCCGGCCTCGCTGGAAGCGCCAGATCTGGACGCTTACCCGGAAATCGTCTGGGAAGCCGGCCCGAGCGCGCGCCGCGTCAACCTCGACACCCTGACCCCGGAAGACGTGCAGAGCTGGAAACCGGGCGAGACCGTCCTGCTCAACGGCAAGATGCTCACCGGCCGCGACGCTGCGCACAAGCGCATGGTCGACATGCTGAACAAGGGCGAGCAACTGCCGGTGGACCTCAAAGGTCGCTTCATCTACTACGTCGGCCCGGTCGATCCGGTCGGTGACGAAGTGGTGGGCCCGGCTGGCCCGACCACGGCCACGCGGATGGACAAGTTCACCCGTCAGATCCTCGAGCAGACCGGTCTGCTGGGCATGATCGGCAAATCCGAGCGCGGCCCGATCGCCATCGAAGCGATCAAGGACAACAAGGCCGTGTACCTGATGGCCGTCGGCGGCGCTGCCTATCTGGTGGCCCAGGCGATCAAGAAGTCCAAGGTGCTGGCCTTCGCCGAACTGGGCATGGAAGCGATCTACGAGTTCGAAGTGAAGGACATGCCGGTTACCGTTGCTGTCGACAGCAACGGCGAATCGGTACACATCACCGGCCCGGCGATCTGGAACAAGAAGATCGCCGAAAGCCTGGCAGTGGAAGTGAAGTAAGCGTCAACGCTGCAAAGCAGAAGCCCGGCCAAGTGCCGGGCTTCTGTGTTTTCAGGCGTCCTGCAGCAACTGCCGGCCACGCGCCAGGTAATGGTCCATCTCCGCTTCCGGCACCATGCTGCCGCCGGTCGCCCACACCAGGTGGGTGGACCGCGCCAGGCGCTGCGGCGTCAGGCCGATGCGCGAGCGATAGCCCTGCTGCTCGCCCAGCACACGCAGCACACCCGGCATACCGGCCAGCGCCGAAGGTTCAAGGCGCTGACCTTCAGCGCGCTCAAGCAGTGCCAGGTAACGGAGCAGCTGCTCATCACTGACCGTGTAATAGCCATCGATCAGGCGCTGTATGGCGCGGCCGACGAAGCCGGATGGTCGCCCCACGGCCAGTCCGTCAGCAGCCGTGCGGTTGTCGATACCGAAATCCTGCACCGCCAATGCCTCATGCCGTCCGGTATGCACGCCGAGCAGCATGCACGGTGAATGGGTCGGTTCGGCGAACAGGCAGTGCACCGCATCGCCGAACGCCAGTTTCAGGCCGAAGGCCACGCCACCCGGCCCACCACCGACGCCACAAGGCAGGTAGACGAACAGCGGATGCTCGGCATCGACAACGACATCGGCTGTCGCCAGTTGCTGCTTGAGACGCTCACCGGCCACCGCGTAGCCGAGGAACAGGTGCCTGGAATTTTCGTCATCGACGAAGTGGCAACGCGGATCGCCTTCGGCCTGACGCCGCCCCTGCTCCACCGCAACGCTGTAATCGCTGGCGTACTCAACCACCGTCACGCCATGGGCGCGCAGCTTGTCCTTCTTCCATTGGCGCGCATCAGCGGACATGTGCACCGTGGCCTGGAAACCCAGCCGCGCGCTGATGATGCCGATGGACAACCCCAGGTTGCCGGTAGAGCCGACGGCTACCTGATAGCCACCGAAGAAGGCGCGCATCTCTTCGCTGTCGAGGCAGGCATAATCGTCATCGAGGCTCAGCAGCCCAGCAGCCAGTGCCAGGTCCTCGGCATGCTTGAGCACCTCGTAGATACCGCCGCGGGCCTTGATCGAACCGGAAATGGGCAGGTGGCTGTCACGCTTGAGCCACAGGGCGCCGATTTCGCCGTCTGCCTGGGCCTCATCAATGAGCAACGCGCGCATCTGCGACATGAGCAGGATGTCCGATTCGATGACCCCGCCGCTGGCGGCCGTCTGCGGGAACACGCGAGCCAGATATGGCGCGAACCGCGCGAGACGGGCGCTGGCATCAGCCACGTCTGCGGCGTTCAAGCCCACATCGCCCAGCGCCTCGCTGACAGGTGCCACGGCAGGGTTGAACCAGCTTGTTTCACGCAAGGCGATCAGCTCGTCGAGTAGCGGGTATTGCGCGCGCCACTGGGCGAGCGGCTGACCAAGGATCATCGGCAGTTTCCTCATTGCAGGCCGTTAACAACGCCCATTAGATGACGCTGACAGCCATCTGGCAAAGGCCACGAGCGGCAGGTAAGCGGAACGATACCTGCCCAGGAGTGGCCTAACCGTGAAACCGCCAAGGAGTTGCCATGACCTTTTCCATCGTTGCCCGCTGCCCGCGCAGCGGACAGTTCGGCGTCGCTGCCGCCACTGCGATGCCAGCCGTCGGCAAACTGCTCAGCCATGCGGCTGCCGGTGCAGGAGCGGTGGCCACCCAGGCGCAGGTCAACCCCTATCTGGGTCTGGATGGACTGGCGCTACTGCGTCAGGGATTATCGGCTAAGGAAGTGCTGGAGCGGCTCAAAGACACCGATCCGTGCATGGAACTGCGCCAATGCGCCCTGATCGACGCCCTGGGCGACAGCCTGTGTTGGACCGGCGACAAGTGTCTGCCCTGGGCCGGCTCGCTGAGCGGCGAACAGTTCTCCGTGCAGGGCAATCGCCTGGTCGGCCCGCAGGTTCTGGACGCCGTGGCCGAAGCCTTCCGCCACGCGGAGAAACACCCACTGATCGAACGCCTGATCGAAGCCCTGGCCGCTGGCGACCGCTGCGGCGGCGACCGTCATGGCGAATCCTCCGCGGTGATCTACGTGGTCGATCAGGAGGAGTATCCGCTGTGGGACATCCGCGTCGACCATAACCTCGACCCGGTGGCCGAGCTGCGCCGACTGCACAAGGTCTTCGCCCGCGAAGTACTGCCAGAAATTCTTGCCATGCCGACTCGCGATAATCCAGCGGGCCTGGCGGCGGAAGACTCGGTCTAACGCGCAGTGGTGCCGAAACGCCGCCGGTAATCGCCAGGCGACAGGCCCACCAGACGAGTGAAGACCTTGCGAAACGCGCCACTGTCGCGATACCCCACCTGCCAGGCCACCTGGTCGATGCTCTGGCGAGTGAACTCGAGCATTTCGCGCGCCTTGCTCACACGTAGCTGCTGGCAGTACTCGGTGGGCTTCAGCCCGGTGGCGGCGCGAAAGCGACGCAGAAAGGTGCGCTCCCCCAGCCCGGCACGCGCGGCCATATCGACCAGGCTCGCCTCGGCGCCCTCCTCCCCCTGCAACCAGCGCTGCACGGCAAGCACTGCGGCATCGCCGTGATCGAGGCTGGGCGCGAAGCTGCTGAAATGGCGCTGCGATTCGCGGTTCAGGTCCACCACCAGAAAGCGCGCGGTCTCGGCGGCGATGGTCGGCCCCAGCAGGCGAGTAACAATGGCCAGACCGAGATCGGTCCAGGCCATCAGACCACCGGCGGTGATCAAGTCACCGTCATCGATCACCATGCGTTCGGGCAGTACCTGCACCTGCGGAAAACGCGCCGCCATCTGCGCTGCCAGCGCCCAGTGGGTAGTCACCGTGCGCCCATCGAGCAAACCGGACTCGGCCAGTGCAAAGGCGCCGGCACAGACCGAAGCCAGCAGCACGCCGGCGCCGTGCTGTGCACGCAGCCAGTCACGGTACACGGCAGCGAGCGGCTGCTCAGCAGCATCGTCCAGACAGGGCGGCAAGATCACTACCTGCGGCGTACCCTCGGCCTGCGGCAAGCTGTCGAACATGCGCTGAAGCTGTCCTGCTTCATCGGCCTGCCAGTGACTGACCCGCAGCCGAGGCAGCCCCTCACGCCCCTGCCCGGCGGCCATGCGATTGGCCACCGCGAACAGATCGCCCAGACCATACACCGCTGCCAGCTGGGCACCGGGGTAGCGCAACAGGCCAATCTCCAGACAGCGCTCGCTCATTGTCAGTTTTTCCCCGCAGATTGTCGGCCGCGCCCATCCTCGCAGGCGCGCCAGGGCGATAAGGTTTGCCGCACATCATCCCACGGAGACAACCATGAGCAAGCGCGCCCTGATCCTGATCGACATTCAGAACGACTATTTTGCCGGCGGCAAGTGGTCGCTCGAAGGCATGGACGGAGCAACCGCCAACGCCGCCCGCGTGCTGGCGGCAGCACGCCAGGCGGGCGATAAGGTGATCCATGTACGCCATGAATTCGAAAGCGCCGACGCGCCCTTCTTCGTTCCCGGCAGCGCTGGTGCGAACATCCATCCGCAGGTGCAGCCGCTGGCGAGCGAAGTGGTGGTGCTCAAGCATCAGGTCAACGCCTTTCTCGGCACCGACCTCAAGGCTCAACTCGACGCCGCCGGCATCGAGCAGATCACCCTGGTTGGCGCCATGAGTCATATGTGCATCGATGCCACAGCCCGCGCCAGCAGCGACTTCGGCTATGCCACCACGGTCATTCACGATGCCTGCGCGACGCGCGACCAGGAATTCGAGGGGCAATCGATTCCGGCCGCCCAGGTGCATGCCGCCTATATGGCCGCACTGGCCTTCGCCTACGCGAACGTGATTTCGACCGAGCAGTATCTGGCCGGCTGAATCAGCTGGCGCCGAAGCGCTGCAGTTGCATCTCGCGCAGGCGACTCAGCGTGCGCCGGAAGGCGAAGCCGAGATAGCCCTGGGTGTAGAGCTGATCCAGCGCCACCTCGGCTTCGATATACAGCGGCACGCGACGGTCGTAGCACTCGTCGACCAGGGCGATGAAGCGGCGCACCGCATCGTCATTATGCGACAGCGCCGGCAATTGCCGATCCCCGGCATCGACCCGCTCGGCACCGTCCTCGGTGCCACGGGCGATGCGCCCCTCGCGTTGCTCGCCACCCAGGCGCGGCACTTCGCCAAGCAGGATGGCCGGAAAGCGCTCGCACAATTCGATGAAATCCACCGCTGCCAATGGCTGCTCGCACAGATCACGGAAACGACACCACAGCGCGGCCGGACTATGGCCGAGGGTCGATACGCTGCGATAGGCCAGCTCCACTGGCTCACGGCTGATGACCTGCCCCTCGTTCAAACGAGCGAACAGCTCACCCAAGGCTTGCGGCTGCCGCACCCAATAGCGCTGCACCTCAGCACCGGGATGCAGGCGGTGATCCTGTTCGCCGTCAACTGCTACCACCTGCATATGCGCCGTGAGCGCGGTGATAGCCGGGAGGAAGCGCTCGCGGTTATAGCCCTCGGCATAGAGTTGATCGGGCGGCTGGTTGGAGGTCGCCACCAGTACCACGCCCTGCTCCACGACCAGACTGAGGAGGCGGCCGAGCAGCATGGCATCGCCGATATCGCTGACGAACAGCTCGTCGAAACACAGCACGCGCACCTCGCGCCCCAACTCCTCGGCCAGCAGGCGCAGCGGGTCGGCATTGCCAGTGAGCTGAAACTGCCGGCGATGCACCCATTGCATGAAGTGATGAAAATGCTGTCGCCGCGCCGGCACCCGCAAGGCGTTGTAGAAACTGTCCATCAGCCAGGTCTTGCCACGCCCGACCGGCCCCCAGAGGTAGACGCCAAGAGGCCGCTCACCTCGCTCAACAGCCTCATGACAGTGCTGCAGCGCCTCGACCGCACGGCGCTGCGCGGCATCGACCACGAAACCGGCAGCAAGCGCACGCTGATAGGCGGCCTGGGGCGAATCGCGCGGCGCCTGCATCGCGGTCAACGTAGCACCAGCCGGCCGTCATCGAACTGCCGTGGCCAGTCACGACGGGTGAACACCTGGCCCTGCTCACGCACGCGGCGTACTTCATCCAGATCCAGCTCGCAGATCAGCCAGTGGCTGCGCGTGGGGCATAGCTCCTCGCTCTCGGCGACGATGCCGCTAGCCGGCATGCCGTAGTCCGATGGTACGTACAGCGAGGCGCGGCCATAGCCTTCGTCCAGCGACGGCGACCAGGGTGCCAGGCCGACGGTGGGCGAATGCAGCACGGCGATCTGGTTCTCCAGCGCACGGGCCTGGGCGCCGATGCGCACGCGGTGAAAACCGGCCACGGTGTCGGTGCAACTGGGCGCGAGAATCAGGTCGACCCCGGCTTCGGCCAGGGTATGCGCCAGCAGCGGAAACTCGTTGTCGTAACAGATCAGGATACCCAGCTTACCCAACGCGGTATCGAACACCTTAAGGCCGTTACCCGCCGCGATGTGCCATTGCTCCAGCTCGAAGCGGGTCATGATCAGCTTGTCCTGAGTGCCCAGGCAGCCGTCCGGACCGAACAGCCAGGCGCGATTGCGATAGATGCCGTCATCATCCAGCACCGCCACCGAACCGGGCTGCAGGTAGATACTCAACCGCCGCGCCAGGCTCTCGCACAGATCCAGCCAGCGTGACAGCAGCGGCTGGATGCCGGCGATGGAGCCGTGCAGGTCGCCGCGCGCGGCGTCCGGCCACTGGCCGGTCAGCACCCGGCCGGCGTATTCCGGCAGCAGCAGCAACTCGGCGCCCTGCCCGGCTGCGTCCTCACACAGCGTGGTGAGGTGCTCGGCATATTCGTCCCAGGTGACGAACAGGTCGATGTGATATTGACAGGCGGCGACCTTGATCATGAAGCGAGCTCCTTCAACCAGAACGACATGGGTTTGGCCGACTCCTCGGCTTCATCCAGATCGCGCCAGTGGTAATAGGTGAGCAATTCGGGGTGATGGCGATAGCCGCGGCGCGCCCAGAAGGCGTCCAGCGGCTGATAGTCGGCTGGCCGCCTCGGATGATCGACGGGGCGCTGCACGGCGCAGAAGGCGCACCAGTCGAAGCCGCCCAGCTTGCGCGCATGGACCTCGCGCTCGACGAAGAAGCGCACGCCGAGTCCACGCCCGCGCCAGGCCGGCAACACCACCGACTCGGCGCAGTAGAAGATGCGCGCCGGATTCCACCCCGCAGCGATGAACGGCTGCTGGAATTCCTCGGTTTCATCGGCCAGCGGCAGTGCCGTGGACGCGCCGACCACACGGCCCTCGTCACGTACCAGCACGCAAAGACTATCGACACTGCGCACGTAGGTAGCCAGGTACTCGGCCTCGTAGTCGAGGTTGCCGTCGTAGAGGTAGGGAAACTCGCGGAACACCTGGATGCGCAGGCGCGCCAGGTCGTCGATATGGGGTTCGATCTCCGCCCCCCGGAGCAGTCGGATATCCATTGCAGTCGCTCGCCAGCAACAGGGTGACGCCGGCAGCTATACCAGCGGTAAACCGCGAACTTATCATGCGGGCCAACGAACCACTAACCACGCTACGAAAGGAACTTAGCCATGACCGCCACCGAACTGGTTCAGGCCTACTATGCCGCCTTCAACGCCGGCGACATGCCCGCCTTCCTCGACCTGCTGGCAGACGACGTGGTGCACGACATCAACCAGGGTGAACGTCAGGTCGGCAAGGCCACCTTCGCCGCTTTTATGGACAAGATGAACCGTTGCTACCGCGAGCGCCTGGACGACATCGTGGTCATGCAGAACGCTGACGGCAGCCGCGCCGCTGCCGAGTTCGTGGTACACGGCGAATACCTGGCCAACGACGAGGGCCTGCCACCGGCCAACGGCCAGACCTACGTGCTGCCGGCCGGTGCATTCTTCGAGATCAGGAACGGCAAGGTGGCGCGCATCAGCAACTACTACAACCTCAACGACTGGGTTGCGCAGGTGGGCTGAACATCTTCAACACAGAGGCCTTGTCCTGTCTTTACCCTATAGGGCCAAGCCTATAAATCGCTCGGCTCAGTGACCCAGTACAGTCCGCGCTGCTCGGCTAGCCTCGCACGCTCTCGATCCAGTTCGGCACGAAGCTCTTCTTCGCTGGGCAATACCAACTTGTACTTGCTGGCGAACAATTGCTCGCTGCCTTGCAGCACCGAGTAGCGCACCAGCGAGGCATCCTTCTGCGCACAGAGGATAATGCCTACGGTCGGGCCGTCCTCCGGGCCGCGCTTGAGGTCATCGAACATGCGCACATAAATGTCCATCTGGCCAATGTCCTGATGGGTCAGCTCGCCACGTTTGAGATCGAAAATCACGAAGCACTTGAGCAGGTAGTTGTAGAACACCAGGTCGATGTAGAAGTCCTTGCTCTCGGTGCTGATGCGCTGTTGCCGACCAACGAAAGCGAAGCCTTTGCCCAGCTCCAGCAAAAACTGCTGCAACTGATCGATCAGCGCCTGCTCCAGCTCGCTTTCCAGCAAGGCGCCAGCATTGGGGAGGCCGAGAAACTCCAGCAGTACCGGATCACGCACGAACTCGCGTGGGCTCTTGCCCAGCGCTTGCAGGTTACTCGCCGCCTCCTGTTCGACCGCTGTGCGATCCTGGCTGGCCAGCAGGCGCTCGTAATACAGCGTGCCAATCTGCCTCTCCAACGCGCGAGTGCTCCAATTCTGCGCGGCGGCCTCGTTCAAGTACCACTGGCAGGCGCTGTCGCTATCCACCTTGAGCAGAGAGCGATAGTGCGTCCAACTCAATTCGGAACGAAGTGCGTTCCAAATCGGGAACGCCTGATAGAAAGCGCGCATATGTCGCAGGTTGCGCTCGTCGAAGCCCTTGCCGAACTCGGCTTGCAGCCCATTGGCCAGATTGGTCAGCAGCTTCTTGCCATAGGCAGCACGCGCCTGCCCGCCTTGCTCGAACTCGACGATATGCCGCCCCACTTCCCAGCAGGTTTGCACCTGGATCGCATCCACCGCTCGCACGGCCTGCTGCCGCGCCTGGCGGATCAGTTCGGTGAGCAAGGGTTCCAGCGTGGGGTCAGTGTTGAGTGACGTCATTTTTCCTCCCTGAATGGCCAATTTTGATCCTGACATCAATGGCCCATTCAGCCCGAAACTTACCCCCTCACCATGCCAAGAGCCAGTGTTCGAAGATCCTGTGGGAGCGGCTTCAGCCGCGATAACGCAACGCCCGAAACATTCTGCAAAGCCTTAATACAGCGTTAAGCCAGCCCTCCCAGAATCACCCCCAGGCCAATCACCGAGGTTCCGACGATGGAACTACCCTGGGCGCATCACGACCGTCCCGTTGCCCGTATCGGGCGCGGCGATACTTACGAACTCCACCTGGCGTCTCCCGGCAGCGCACGTCGCGTTGCCCTGGAGCAGTTCGTCTGCCAGCGCTTCGAACTGCAGCACGGCGCACGCATCCGTCACTTCATGCCCTGCCTGTTCGGCCTGTTCGGCCTGGAAAACCAGACCGGCCAGTTGCTCGGCGCAGTCGGCGTGCGCAGCGGCAACAGCGGCCCGCTGTTTCTCGAACGTTACCTGGACGAGCCGATCCAGAGCGCCATCGGCGCACGCCTGGGCAACAGCGTGCCGGGCCGTGGCGAGCTGGTGGAAGTCGGTAACCTGGCCGCCGACAGTCCCGGCGCCGCGCGCCTGCTTATCGTCGCCCTGCCCGATCTGCTGGTGGCGCTGGGTTTTCGCTGGGTCACCTTCACTGGCACTCCAACCCTGCTCAACAGTTTCCAGCGCCTGGGCCTGACCCCCATCGCCCTCGGCGAAGCCGATCCGACGCGCATGGGCGATGAACTGGCCGACTGGGGCAGTTACTACGACAACCGCCCTCTGGTCATGGCCGGCGACATCCATGGCGGCCATCAGCGTCTGCTGCAGCTGGGCGCCTATCCGCGTCTCGGTCATCAACCGCTGTATGCCATGGAGGACATGCCCGATGTGGTCTGCAGCTGAATCCTTCTTCGCCCGCCTCGGCGAGTTCGGTACGCACATCGCCCTGGCCGAAGGCGAACGCACCCTCACCTACGCCGAGCTGCTCGGTGCGGTCGCCGCACGAGGCAGGCACCTGCGGGCCCTCGGCGCCCACCGCGTGGCATTGGCCCTGGACAACGGCATCGACTGGGTGTTGTGGGACCTGGCTGTGCTGCACGCAGGCCTGGTCTGCGTACCGGTACCGGCGTTCTTCTCTGTCGAGCAGCAGCGTCATGTGCTCGACAGTGCCGGCATCGACTGCCTGATCGGCAACGGCGCTCCTGGTTTCGCCACCGTCGAGAACGACATTCATCGACGCATGGTGGCGCAACCGGCCGAGCTGCACGCTGGCACCTGCAAGATCACCTACACCTCCGGCACCACCGGCCAACCCAAGGGCGTGTGCCTGGATCTGGACACGCAACTCGCGGTGGCAGAAAGCCTGATCAACGCCAGCGCCAGTCGCGAGGTGCAGCGGCACCTGTGCATCCTGCCGCTGGCGACCCTGCTGGAGAATATCGCCGGCGTTTACGCGCCGCTGTTGGCCGGCGCCCGGATCGAGCTGATGCCCATGGCGCAGATCGGCCTGAGCGGCGCCAGCGGCTTCGACCTGATGCGTTTTCTGCAGGCGCTGCAAGCCGCCCAGCCGCACAGCCTGATTCTGCTGCCGCAACTGCTGCTGGCGCTGGTCAGCGCGGCCGAGCGCAAACTGCCGGTACCGAACTCGCTGCGCTTCATCGCCGTCGGTGGCGGGCGCGTCTCGGCCCAGTTGCTGCAGCGCGCCGATGCGCTGGGGCTGCCGATCTTCGAGGGTTACGGGCTGTCCGAGTGCGCCTCGGTGGTGTGCCTGAACACCCCCGAGCAGCGCCGTATCGGCAGCACCGGCAAGCCGCTCGGTCATCTGCAGGTCATGCTGGCTGACGACGGCGAAGTGCAGGTCAAGGGCGCGCGCATGCTCGGTTACATCGGCGACCCGGCGCCACAAGGCGAATGGTTGCGCACCGGCGACCTCGGCCATTTCGAGGACGGTTTCCTAGTGCTGCACGGGCGCAAGAAGCATCAGTTCATCACCGCCTACGGGCGTAACGTCAACCCGGAATGGGTCGAGTCCGAGCTGGTGCAGCAGTTGCCCATCGCCCAGGCCTGGCTGCATGGCGAGGCGCTGCCGGCCAACGTCGCGGTGCTGGTGCCGCGCTACCCCAATACCCCTGACGCGCAGTTGCAGGCAGCGGTGGACGCCGTCAATCACGGCCTGCCGGACTACGCCCGCGTGCACCACTGGCTGCGCGCCGATGCCCCCTTCAACGCGAGCAACGACCTGGCCACGGCCAACGGTCGCCTGCGTCGCACTGCCCTGTTCAACCATTACCAAGCCGCCATCGAAGCCTTGATGGCCGAAGGAGTACACGCATGAGCTTCTACGAATCCCTGCTGGCCCAGACCCAAGCCGAACGCGACTACCTGCTCGGCGCGCCGATCATCCAGCAAGCCATGACCGGCCAGGTCGCCCTGCACAGCTATATCGCCTTCCTTACCGAGGCCTATCACCACGTCAAGCACACCGTACCGCTGCTGATGGCCTGCGGCGCACGCCTGCCGGAGCGCCTGGAATGGCTGCGCGAGGCTATCGCCGAGTACATCGAAGAAGAAACCGGCCACCAGGAGTGGGTGCTCAACGACATCGCTGCCTGCGGTGCCGACAAGGAAGCGGTGCGCCATGGCACCCCGCACATGGCCACCGAGCTGATGGTGGCCTACGTCTATGACCGCATCGCCCGGCACAACCCGGTGAGCTTCTTCGGCATGGTCAACGTCCTCGAAGGCACCAGCATCGCCCTGGCCACCCAGGCCGCCGGCATCATCCAGGACAAACTGCAACTGCCGAGCAAGGCCTTCAGTTACCTCAACTCTCACGGCAGCCTGGATCTGGAGCACATCGAGTTTTTCAAGAAGCTGATGAACCGCCTGGACAACGACGATGACAAGGCCGCCGTGGTGCATACCGCCAAGGTCGTCTACCGCCTGTATGGCGACATGTTCCGCAGCCTGCCGCTTGCCGGCGAGGAGTAAGGTCATGCAACCGACGGATTGTCGTGCGCTGCTCACCGGCGCCAGTGGCGGCATCGGCCTGGCCCTGGCCGAGCGCCTGGCCAGTGCAGGCGCCCATTTACTGCTGGTTGGGCGTCGCCTGGAGCCTCTGCAGCCCTTGCTGCAACGCTTTCCGCAGAACGTAAAACTGGTGCAGGCCGATATCGCCAGCCGCCGCGGACGTGATGCACTGGTTGCTGCGGCACAGAACTTCGGCGGGCTGAACTGCCTGATCAACGCCGCCGGGGTCAACCGCTTCGGCCTGCTCGACCAGCAGGACGAACAGCAGATCGCCGAGCTGATCGGCCTCAACGTCACCGCCACGCTGCAACTGACCCAACGCCTGCTGCCATTGCTACGTGCCCAGCACCGCGCGCTGGTGATCAACATCGGTTCCACCTTCGGCGCCATCGGCTACCCCGGCTTCGCCGCCTACTGCGCCAGCAAATTCGCCCTGCGCGGTTTCTCCGAAGCGCTGCGCCGCGAGCTGGCCGACACCCATGTGCGCGTCCTCTACTTCGCCCCACGCGCCACCCGCACGGCGATGAACGCCCCCAGCGTGGTGGCGATGAACGATGAGCTGGGCGTGGCCATGGACGATCCCGCGCAGGTCGCCGAGCAGTTGCTCGACGCCATTGGCCGCGAGCAGGAGGAACGCCACCTGGGCTGGCCGGAGCACCTGTTCGTGCGCCTCAACGGTCTGCTGCCACGCGTGGTCGACCAGGCCCTGCGCAAGCAGTTGCCGATCATTCAACGCTTTGCCCGCCACAAGCACTGAGGAGATTTCCCGTGAACGCATTTCGCACCCTGATCATCGCCGCTCTCGGTTTCACCGCCCTGCCCGCCTTCGCCCTCAGTGACAACGGTCAGGCTCAGTTGCATCAGTTGCAAACACGCTGGGCAGAGATCAACTACCAGACGCCGGAGAAGCAGCGTGAAGAGGCCTTCGCCAAGCTCGTCACGCAGGCCGACGCCGCGCTAGCCAGCGAGCCCAAGGCAGCTGAGCTGCTGATCTGGCGCGGCATCATCCTCAGCACAGAGGCCGGCGCCAAAGGTGGTCTCGGCGCCCTGGGCCTGGTCAAGGAAGCCAAGGCCAGCCTGGAACAGGCCCTGACCATCGATCCGCAAGCGCTGGACGGTTCGGCCTACACCAGCCTCGGCAGCCTCTACTACCAGGTGCCCGGCTGGCCGATCGGCTTCGGTGATGACGAGCAGGCCGAGCAAATGCTCAAACAGGCGCTGGCGATCAACCCGAATGGCATCGATCCGAATTATTTCTACGGCGACTTCCTGCAACGGCAGAAGCGCTTTGAAGAATCCCGCGCCGCGCTGGAAAAAGCCCTGGCGGCCAAGGATCGCCCCGGCCGCGAACTGGCCGATCAGGGCCGCCGCGCAGAAGCCACAGCGCTTTTGCAGCAGGTGACAGGTAAACTCCAGTAACCCTCTGCAGGAGTGACCATGCGCATTCTTCTCGTCGAAGACGATCAGGCCCTGGGCGAAGGCATTCGCACCGCGCTGAAACCCGAAGGCTACACCGTGGACTGGCTGCAGGACGGCGCCAGTGCCCTGCACGCCCTGAGCCACGAGAGTTTCGAGCTGGCCATTCTCGACCTCGGCCTGCCGCGCATGGACGGCCTGCAGGTGCTCAAGCACCTGCGCGCCGCGGCCAATCCGGTGCCGGTGCTGATACTGACCGCGCGTGATGCCACCAGTGACCGCATCGCCGGGCTCGATGCCGGCGCCGACGACTACCTGATCAAACCCTTCGACGTCGCCGAACTCAAGGCGCGCCTGCGTGCGCTGCTGCGGCGCAGTTTCCAGCGCCCGCAGCCGGCGCTGGAGTACCGCGGTATCAGCCTCGACCCGGCCAGCCAGGTGGTCGAATACCAGGGCCAGACCATCAACCTGCCGCGCAAGGAGTTCCTCTTGCTGCACGAGTTGCTGATCCAGCCCGGCCGCGTGCTGACCCGCGACAAGTTGCAACAGGCGCTATACGGCTGGGATGAGGAAGTGGAGAGCAACGCCCTGGAAGTGCACGTGCACCACCTGCGCAAGAAATTCTTCCCGGAGCTGATCCGCACCGTGCGCGGCGTCGGTTATCTGGTGGACAAATGAGGTTGCTGAAAACCTTCGGCTCCATCCGCACCCGTCTGCTCGCCCTGCTCCTGCTGCTGGTTGCCGGCAGCTTCGGGCTGATCAGTCACAAGATCTACAACGACTCGGTGCATGAAGTACGCGAGCTATTCGACGCCCAGCTGTCGCAGACCGCGCGCCTGCTCATGGGGCTGGTACGCCACGACCTCACCGAGAACGAGCGCCGCGAGATGCAGGCGGTGCTCGACGAAGCGTTGCTGCTGCACAGCTCGCGCAACCCGGACAACCTGCTCGGCCACGAATACGAAGGCAAGCTGGCCTTCCAGATGCTCGACGACGATGGCGAGCTGCTGTTCCAGTCGGCCAGCGCCCCGCCGGGGCTGCTCAACGACATGATCAAGCAGCTCGGCCTGGTATTGCCGGACAACGACCAGCCGATGCAGCAGCGCCTGGCGCAATTGGCCCGCTACCTGATCGGCTACCACACCCTGACCATCGGGGAGCACAACTGGCGCGTGTTCGTGCTGCATGACAGCCGCGATTACCACTGGGTACTGGCCGGAGAGCGCGAGGACGTGCGCGGCGAGCTGATCGACAAGATTGCCAAACGCAGCCTGCAGCCGCTGCTGATCGGCCTGCCCATCGTCGGTCTGCTGCTGTGGCTGACCGTGGGCTGGGGTTTGTATCCGCTCAAGCGCATGGCCGATGCCATTCGCGGCCGCGCCCCGGATAATCTGGCGCCTCTGGTCTTCCCGCCATTACCCAATGAACTGGAACCGATGGCGGCCGCGCTCAACCGCCTGCTGATGCAGGTCAACCAACTGCTGGAACAGGAAAAACGCTTTATCGCCGATGCTGCCCACGAATTGCGTACGCCCTTGGCGGTGCTGCGTATCCACGCCCAGAACGCACTGGAAGCGCCAGACGCAAGCGACCGCGAAGGGGCGCTAAAACAGCTGGGTAGCGGTGTCGACCGAGCGACCCGTGTGGTCGCGCAGCTGCTGACCCTGGCGCGGCTGGATCCCAATGGCGTGCGCCTGAACATGAGTGACCTCGACCTGCTGGCCTTCCTGCGCAGTGAACTGGCCGAGCTGACGCCACTGGCGCTCAATCGCCAGCAAGAACTGATTCTCGACGCCCAGGAGCCCGCCGACTACCAGCTACCAGCCGATGCCCCGAGCCTGGGCATCCTGCTGCAGAATCTGGTGAGCAATGCCGTGCAGTACACCCCGGCAGGTGGCTGCATTCAGGTGCAACTCCAGGCCACGCCGCAAGAGCTGGTGCTACAAGTGCTCGACAGCGGCCCAGGCGTGCCGGTGGAATTGCGCGAGCGCTTGTTCGAGCGATTCTTCCGCGTTGGCGAAGGCCAGGGCGCTGGCCTGGGGCTGTCCATCGTGCGCCGCGTGGTGGAATTGCATCAGGGCAGCATCGCCCTGGACGAGTCACCGCTTGGCGGCCTGCGCGTCAGCGTGCGCCTGCCCCGGCGTCCCGGCGACCATGCTTGAGTGATCGCGACGGCACGTATAAAGATCAGGTATAGCCATACCCAATCGTCAAGATAGAGACAATCCGTTTTATCAATCGAAGCGCATCTCCGATCATGCACACCTGTTCAACAACCCCTACAGGAGTAACGTCGCATGAGCCTGATCAAACGCTTCTTCCAACCCTCCCAGCCTAGCCAGCAACCGAACACCCCGAACGCGCAGGAACATCCGAACTTCTGGATGTACCAGTGACTCAGCCGCTCGCCCCAACCACCCTCAGCGGCACCTGACGCCCGGCCTTCTGTGCCAGGTAGCGGGTGCAACTGACGCGCAGGAACGAGGCGAAATTGACCACTTCGCCGCGAAAATCCATGACTTCGTCATGCAGCTTGGCGATCAGCTGGTTGGTGGTCATGCCATCGACTTCGGCGATTTCGCGCAGGATGTCCCAGAACTGATTTTCCAGACGCAACGTGGTGACCACACCGCGGATGCGCAATGAGCGTGAGCGCGATTCGTAGAGGATCGGGTCGGCCTTTACATAGAGTTCGCACATCGGTCGTGCTCCTGAAAGGTCGGGTGGGTGCAACCCGCCACGTATGGACTGGCGGGGTGCATCCGCCCGACGTGTTGCTCACGCCATAGCTCGGTGCAATTAGCGCGGGAATGCCGGTAATGATGCGCCCCAGATTACATCCGGGCTACGGAGGTTACAGGCGAATTTCCGTGCCGAGCACCTTGAGAAACGCTGCCAGCCATGCCGGATGCGCGGGCCAAGCCGGCGCGCTGACCAGCTTGCCCTGTACGTGCGCCTGGTCCACCGGGATTTCCACGTACTTGCCACCGGCCAGCGCCACTTCCGGCGCACAAGCAGGATAGGCGCTGCATTCACGTCCCTCCAGCACTCCTGCTGCCGACAGCAGCTGGGCACCGTGGCAAACGGCAGCGATGGGCTTGTCAGCCGCCGCGAACGCCTTGACCAAGGCAATGACATCGGCGTTCAGGCGCAGGTACTCGGGGGCGCGGCCACCGGGTACCAGCAGCGCGTCGTAGTCGTCAGCACGCACCTTGGCGAAGTCATAGTTGAGGGCGAAGTTGTGGCCGGGCTTTTCGCTGTAGGTCTGGTCGCCCTCGAAATCGTGGATGGCGGTGCGTACCGTCTGCCCGGTCACCTTGTCCGGGCAGACCGCATGCACGGTATGGCCAACCATCTGCAGTGCCTGGAACGGCACCATGGTTTCGTAGTCCTCGGCGTAGTCGCCGACCAGCATGAGAATCTTCTTGGCAGCCATGATCGTCTCCTGAAAGTAGGTGGAACGAACGCCATTATTCGCCCCTATTTCTTCCGACAGGTAACAGCCGAGTACTACTCCGCAAATGGTCAAGCGCCGATACAGCGACTGTGGAGGGGCGGCGCCCCGCCGCGAACCAGAGCCGGACCACGAAACACCGCGTTGCCTGATCGCTACCGACCTTACAGTGATCGCTTGCAGTCTAGAGCGCGTACTTCTGCAGGTTCGCCATCATTTCCTTGAGCGCTTCGACGTTATCCGCCGGGTGCGCGGCGCCCTCGAAATCGCAGATGCGTTGCCACTGCGCGGCAACGTCATCGGGGCTGAAGCCGGCCTTGGGATCAAAGCCTGCGCCAAGGCTGCGCTCCCAGCGCACCTTGCCAACCCAACCACCACCGACCTCGTACAGACCACCGGTGTCCTGGCAGGCGGCGCTGCCGAGGTACACCACCAGTGGGCTGACCAACTCGGGCTTGAGCTGTTCGAACACCTGCGGCGGGATCAATCCTTCGGTCATGCGCGTGGCACCGGTGGGGGCGATGGCATTGACCAGGATGTTGTTCTTGCGCCCTTCGATGGCCAGGGTGCGCGTCAGCCCGTACAGGCCAAGCTTGGCCATGCCGTAGTTGCTCTGACCGAAGTTGCCGTAGATACCAGATGTGGACGAGGTGAAGATGACCCGGCCGAAGTTCTGCTCGCGCAAGTGAGGCCAGGCAGCGTGAGTGGTCTTGTAGGCGCCTTCGACATGGACCTTGTAAACCAGATCCCAGTCGGCATCTTCCATCTTGTGGAAGCTCTTGTCGCGCAGGATACCGGCGTTGTTGACCAGCACATCGATACGGCCGAAATGATCCAGCGCGGTCTGCACAATCTTGTCGCCGTCAGTCACCGAGTCATGGTTGGCCACCGCGGTCCCACCGAAGGCGCGAATCTCTTCCACTACCTTGTCGGCAGCAGAGACGTTGGCTCCTTCACCGTGAGTGCTACCACCGAGATCATTGACCACCACCTTGGCACCGTGGCGGGCGAACAACAGTGCATGGGCACGGCCCAGGCCACCTCCGGCACCGGTGACTATGACTACTTGATCTTCGAAACGGATGGCATCGCTCATCGACAGCGTCCTCGGGGCAGGTTGTGATGCGCCGAGTGTCAAACAGCCCCACGCGCTTCACAAGGCGCGCGGGGCTGCTGAATGACGGCCGATAATGCGACCTTATGCGGCTCAGTTACCGGCGCCGGAACCCGAGCCGTCGCCGCCGCTGCCATCACCCGAACCAGCCCCATCACCACCGGGGTTGCCATCGGTGTTGGGCCCCTGAACAGGCGGGATACCCTCACCGTCATCGCCCGGGTTCATCGGATTGGTGTCGCCCGGAGTGGTCGGCGTGGTAGTCCCCGGAGTTCCCGGAGCATTGGTGTCGCTGCTAGCGAAGGCAGGCAAAGCCATCGCGCCCAGAATCCCGCTCAGCAGCAGTGCAGATAACTTCTTGTTCATGGTTAACCTCTACTTTCCTGTGAGTGACAGAGTTACTGAGTCATTCTCGGCGGCAGAGGTTCGACAAAAATTGTTTCAGCGCCAACTGGTTCAAATTCACGCGTGATCAAGCAATGCGGATCAAGCTCAGGTGGTTGTAAAGGTGCAGCACGTGCGCCTCGGCATACTCGGCATGATCGAGCGCACCGTAGGCAAAGTGCGGTTGTAACTCGCCTTCATGACCGGCAAAGCGTTCGAACGCCGCCTGCAAGCGCTGCAACGCCAACGCCTGACTGGCCGGCTCACTGAGCGTGGCGGCGCCGGGAATCGCTTCATCCAGCGGATGACGCATGGCGCCACGGGCGCTGAACACGGCGAATGCGGCTGGCCCGACACTGTGACGAAACCAGGCCGGCTTCAGCTCGGGATAACCGTCGATTGAATAGTCGATGCTCTGCGCGCAGTGATTGAACACCTCGGCCGGACTCCAGCCACGCATACTTTGCAGCGTCTTGCCGTGCAGGTCCGCCAACACCTGGCGCGCGCCCTCCAGGCTGACAGCCGCCGGTCGCAGCCCCGCAGGCAACGCCCAGTAACCGACTCCGAGCGCTGCGACGCCACCGAGCGCAGCGCCTTTCAACAGGGTACGTCTACGCATGCAAGCTCCTTGCGTGGCGAAATTGCAGGTAATGATCGAGCACCGCAGCCGGCGCTTCCAGCTGCGGATAGTGGCCGATGCCGTCGAGCAGCACCGTGTCGGCGTCCGCGATCAACTCACGGTAACGCGCCACCATGTGCGCTCCTGAAATGGGATCGAAGGCGCCATCTATCACCCGCATCGGCAGGGTCGTCGCCTGCATCGCTGCCACCCAGCGTTGCCGCTGCTGGCGGCGCTCGGGCATGTAGCGAATCAGACGATGCATCACCGCCGGGCCGTTGTTGTAGGCCACCAGTTGCCACAGGGCATCCAGTTCGGCCTCACTGGCTAGGGTGTGCGGGCCGAAGATACGGGCAAAACTCTGCGCCAGCTTGCGCCGCGAAAACAGACGCCCAATCAGCGGTCCCAGCGGCCCGAGCAGCAACTTCTGCACCCGCACCGGATGATGCGTTTCGGGGAACAGGCCGCCGTTGAGGAACACGCAACTCGCCAGTTGTATCCGCCCCTCCTGATGCCGCGCGATCAGCTCCTGCGCGACGCTGTCGCCGTAATCATGGGCCAGCACATGCACCGCGCGCTGCTCGTCGATATGGGCCAATAGCGCCTGCTGCAGGTCGGCTTGCTCCAACAGGCTATAGGCATGCCCACGCGGCTTGGCCGAATAACCGAAGCCGAGCATGTCGCAGGCGATAACCCGGTAACGCTCGGCCAGCGGCGCCCACAGACGATGCCAGTCCCAACTGGCGCTGGGAAAGCCGTGAATCAGTAGCAGCGGCTCGGCATCGGCGTCACCGGCGACCCAGTAACGAATGGCATGGCCGCGAAAATCCAGCGTCCGGCTCTGAGCGCACCAGTCGTCCAGGGCGATGCCTGGCAAGTCGCTCACTGGTCGTAGCCCGGCATCTGCTGGTCGAGCTTGCGCAGCAACGCCGGCCAGGGCAGCGAGCCCCCCATGCCCTGTGGCGTTTTCATCACACCGGTAATCATCGCCCGTGCACCATCGAGAATCTGCTGCGGAATGTGGATCAGTTCGGTACCGCCGCTCTGCGCCATGATCTGGATCTCGCAGGCACGCTGCAGGATGAACATGCCCAGGAAAGCATCGGCGATGCCGCCGAAAGCAGTAAGTAACCCATGGTTGGGCAGGATCATGAAGTTCTTGTCGCCCAGATCCGCCTGCAGCCGCGCCTTCTCGTCATGATTCAGCGCCACCCCTTCATAGCCGTGGTAGGCCAGGCTCGCGAGGACGAACAGTGACTGCTGCGACAGCGGCAGCAAGCCCTGCTTCTGCGCCGATACGGCGATACCGGCAGGCGTATGGATGTGCAGTACGCAGCCGACGTCGTGGCGTACCTCGTGCACGGCGCTGTGGATGGTGTAGCCGGCCGGGTTGATGTCGAACGGGCTGTCCATCAGCTTGTTGCCCGCCAGGTCGACCTTGATCAGGCTCGACGCGGTGATTTCGTGAAACATCAGGCCATAGGGGTTGATGAGGAAATCCTCGGTGCCCGGAATCTTGGCGGAGATGTGGGTGAAGATCAGGTCGTCCCAGCCGTAGAGAGCGATCAGTCGGTAGCAGGCAGCGAGATCGACGCGCGCGCGCCATTCGGCCTCGGAAACCAGATTCTTCACAGCAGGGAGTTTCAGCGGAGCATTCACGGCGGTCACCTCGATATTCTTGTTGATCGGTGGTGTCCGCAGTCTAGCCAGACGCGCCGCTGGCGGTAGTTGCCCTGGCAGCCATCTTGATGGCTTTGCAGGTCACGGCGCTGGCGCGCCGCGGTGCGATGGCGTGGTATTCGCCGCTTTTATCGGCCGCTCATACCTGCTCAGGGTATTGGGTGCATGTCAGGCCTTCAGCGCGGCAGCGAATGCTTGAAGCCAGGGCTCGGCATCGGTTTCCGGGGTCACCGTCTCACTGGAGTCCAGGCGCAGCATCTCTACCACTTCGCGCAGACCCAGCTCCGCATACAGCTCACGAATCAGCTCGCCGCCGCCGCAGAAGGTGTCGTAGCTGGAGTCGCCCAGCGCCAGCACCGCAGCCGGTTTGCCGCTCCAGGCCGGCAAGCGGTCACGGATTTCGCTGTACAGCGGCAGCAGGTTGTCAGGCAGCTCGCCCATGCCGGTGGTAGACGTCACGGTGAGGAACGCGTCCGGCGCGAAGGCCAGCAACTCCTCGAGGCTCATATTCGCTTTGTGCCAGGCATCCAACCCGGCGGCCTTGAGCTGGCGCTCGGCGTGGCGTGCAACTTCTTCGGCCGTACCGTAGACCGAACCCGAGACAATGGCGACTTTCATGACAACTCCGGAAACAGGAAAAACGCCGCGCATTATGCCGCAAGTGGACAGCCCGACCCGATGTTTTAGAATGCAGCGCATATCCATCGCGGAACCGGACTCATGATCAATGCCAAACTGCTGCAACTGGTAGTCGACGCCTCCAACGATGGAATCGTGGTGGCCGAGCAGGAGGGCGAAGACAATATCCTGATCTACGCCAACGCGGCATTCGAACGCCTGACTGGCTACCCCAGCGATGACATCCTCTACCAGGACTGCCGCTTCCTACAGGGCAGTGACCGGGCCCAGTTCGGCTTGCAGGCCATTCGCGAAGCCGTCAAGGCCAGCAAACCCTGCCGACAGATCATCCGCAACTACCGCAAGGACGGCAGCGCTTTCTGGAACGAGCTGTCGATCACTCCAGTGCTCAATGAAAGCGACCAACTGACCTACTACATCGGTATCCAGAAGGATGTCACCGAACAGGTCGAAGCCAAGCAGCGCGTACGCGAGTTGGAGGTGGAAGTAGCGGAGCTGAAGGCCGAACTGGCGCGTCTGAAAAGCTGATGAACGGATAAAACTATCGTCTGGCGCGGCAGTCGGAAGGGTTTGCCCCCTTGCAGTATTTACTCCATGCAAAGCGACCCGCTGCTGACTCAGGACGAACTGGATTTCCTCCAGAAGATCCTCTTCAAACCTCCGCAAAAGCGGCGCTCTACCGCAGCGCCGCAGTTGGCTCTGGGCGATCGACTCAGTGAGCTTCTTGCTCGCCTGGGCAACGAAGAGCAGCTAAGCCTGGACACCCATACCGACAATCAGCATCTGAGCTTTCCCCTGCACCTGATTCAGGACGACCACAGCCAGTCGCGCCTGGAACTGGGGGCCCCGCTGATCTTCGAACAAGGGGTGAACGAACGCCCATGGCGCCTCGTTCTACCCACTGAGCTGACACTGCTGGACAGCAGCGACCAGCCCAGCGGCCTGAAGGCGCTGGAGCTATCGAACAATGGAGTTCTGGTGGAATACAGCAGAGCAGGCATGCCGGCCAAGGATCAGCTGCTACAGCTGATCTTGCCCCAGGAGCGTCGCGTTCAACTGCGCGCGCAACTGGCAAGACGTGTCAGCCAGACCTGTTACGCCTACAGCCTGCAGACGCTACATGAAGAAGATGAACAGACCCTGCGTCAGTACCTGTTCGAACAGCACAACGAACAACAACCGCAGACCGTAGCAGCCAACTGAGACTCAGCAGCCAGGGCCATCTCAGGTATCGAGATGGCCAGCCAGGAACTGCTGCAGACGACGCTGCATCAGACGCCCTTCGTTACCCAGGCACGCGATGGGCGAGCCGGCCAAGCTCTCCTCCGCCAGATCGGCACTGTCTCCGGCCAGCAGCACCGGACATTCCAGACCAAGCGCGAGACGCGCCAGTTGCCGCGGAAATTCATCACCTGGCGGCTGATTGCTGAAAACCACCAGCGCCTGCGGCTGCATGCGTTCGCAAACCAGGGCCAGATCGGCCATCGGAACACCGGGCCCCATCACCGCCACGTCGACGTCCTGATTGCCCAACAGCAACGCAGCAACCAGCAGCTCAAGCTCTCGGCAGTGGCCAGGTAGCGCCACCAGTAGCACGCGCTCGCGCGAATCATCGCGCCCCAGTTGCAGTCGCTGCCAGCAACGCCCACGCAGGAAGCCGTCGAGCATCAGCCACTCGCCGCGCTGACCGACTTCGTCCTGACGCAGCAGAAGCTCCTGCCAGACCGGCATGAAGATGTTTTGAAATACCACCTGCAGCGGATAGCAGGAGAAAATCTGCCCGTACACACGCTCAAGACGAGACTCATCGAAGTTCTGCAGCGCGCTGCGCAGTTGATCCTGCCACTGACTCCAGTCGTCACTGACGACGTCGTTGTAGGCGGGCGTAGCGACGCTGCGACTGCTGGCGCTCTTGGCCAGGATCGAACCGACCTTGCTGACCGCGACGCCACGCTCGATCCAGGCGAGGATGCTGCGCACCGCGTCGATGTCGGCCTGCGAATACAGGCGATGGCCGCTATCGGTCCGTGTCGGCTGAATCAGGCCGTAACGCCGTTCCCATGCACGCAGGGTGACCGGATTGACACCGGTAAGGCGGGAAACCTCGCGAATGGGGAACAGCTCTTCCTGTTTCAAAGCGCTGGACGCGAGCGATGTGACGGAGGCGAGTTCGGGCATGGTTTCGGGCATCACGGCAACGAATATTCGGCAATTGTAACCCAGCAACAGCTCACTGGCATTGTGCAAGATATGTACAAAACCGTACCAAGCACAACGACGAGGATAACGGCAGCCTCAAGCGCGGTGTTTATCCATGCCTGGCGCCCTTCACCGAACCATCGCACACAGCTCATGCCCTTGAATGGTGCAAATCCCGACCAAGATTTCTCCTTTAACCCGTCTGGAGCCCCTTGTCAGGCGGGGCTGGCTAATTTTCGTAAAACGGGAATAATCCTTGCTGCAATTTTCGTCGAGCACACCACCCCGTGCTTGATCGTGCCCTACGCCACACCCCGGCTGACGGCAATACTCGAGGAGATACACAATGTCCCCCGTAACCCTGATGGTGGCGCGTCGCGTCGCCAATGGTCGTTATCACGACTTCATCGCCTGGCTGCGTGAAGGCGAACACCTGGCCACCGACTTTCCGGGCTATCTCGGCTCCGGCGTGCTGGCACCGCCCGCCGATGACGATGAGTTTCAGATCGTCTTCCGCTTCAGCGACGAACAGACCATGGCCTCTTGGGAGCATTCCGCTTCGCGCCAGGCGTGGCTGCAGCGTGGTGCGGGACTTTTCGCCCAACCGCAGGAAAAGCGCGCAGTCGGCCTCGAGGCCTGGTTCGGCAGCGCCCACCGCCACGCTCCGCGCTGGAAGCAAAGCGTGGCGATCTGGCTGGCGTTCTTTCCGGTGTCGCTGGCTTTCAATCTGCTGTTCGGCCCCTGGCTTGCCGACCTGTCGCTGGTAACCCGCGTACTGCTGTCGACGCTGGCCCTGACGCCCCTGATGACCTACCTGTTCATTCCGCTGTCCACGCGCCTGCTGGAACCCTGGCTGCAGGGCAACTACCCGCAGCGCCTGAGCCGACGCGCCGCCAGCCTCGGTAAATCCTGATCGCTCCCTCCTCCCCCATCGGCCAGCCTCGCGCTGGCCGATTTCGTTTTACATGCGGCCAACACCTATACAAAAACAACAATCCGTACAAGTAAAGTATAGAAAGCGCCTACCCAGAACTCCGGTAAAAAGCCTTTAAACTCAGTTAAATAGGCTTGCAAACCGACCCTCATAGCAAAAACACATGGCACGCACGATTGTACAAGCTGCAGCTCTGGTATAACTTTATCCGAGGTCTGCCGAGTATCGCCTGTCACGGGTCAAGTGACCTGAGACGTAAACGTCCGGCTTTTCCATTTTTCATGCGAGTCGCACATGAGCGCTGCCAGCTTTCCCATCCTGATTACCGGCGCCGGCCAGCGAGTGGGCCTCTACTGTGCCGAGCGCCTGCTCGACGCGGGCCAGCCGGTGATCATCAGCTACCGCCAGGAGCGCGACAGCATCGCGCAGCTGCGTGAGCGTGGCGCCGTCGCCTTGCAGGCCGACTTCAGTGACGAGACCGGCATTCTGGCTTTCATCGAACAACTCAAGGCGCAGTGCAACGGCCTGCGCGCGATCGTGCACAACGCCTCGGATTGGCTGGCCGAAACACCCGGCGAAGAAGCCGATGCGTTTCGCCAACTGTTCAGCGTGCACATGCTCACGCCCTACCTGATCAATCTGCACTGCAGTGACCTGCTGCTGCAGTCGGAACAGGCCGATATCGTTCACGTCAGCGATGACGTGGTGCGCAAGGGCAGCGCCAATCGCCCCGCCTACTGCGCCAGCAAGGCAGGCCTGGAAAGCCTGACGCTGTCGTTCGCCGCACGTCTGGCGCCGCGCATCAAGGTCAATACCATCGCCCCGGCCTTGCTGATGTTCAACACTGACGATGACGACACCTACCGTACCAAGACGCTGGCCAAATCGGCACTGGGCATAGAACCCGGCCCGCAGGCCTTCTACCAGACCTTGCGCTACCTGCTGGACAACTCCTACGTAACCGGAACCACCCTTACCCTCAACGGCGGCCGCCACCTCAAGTGACGCGGCTGCTCAGGACACTGCCATGAGCCAACCTCTTTCCCAGCAATACCGCGAGATTCTCGTAGGCCTCGGTGAAAACCCGGAGCGCGAAGGTCTGCTCGATACGCCCAAACGTGCCGCCAAGGCCATGCAGTATCTGTGTCATGGCTACCAGCAGTCGCTGGACGAGATCGTCAATGGTGCGCTGTTCGAGTCCGACAATGACGAGATGGTGATCGTCAAGGACATCGAGCTGTACTCGCTGTGCGAACACCACCTGCTGCCCTTCATCGGCAAGGCGCATGTCGCCTACATCCCCACCGGCAAGGTGCTCGGCCTGTCAAAGGTGGCGCGTATCGTCGACATGTACGCACGGCGGCTGCAGATCCAGGAAAACCTTACCAAGCAGATCGCAGACGCCATCCAACGTGTGACCAACGCCGCCGGCGTTGCGGTGGTGATCGAGGCCAAGCACATGTGCATGATGATGCGCGGGGTGGAGAAGCAGAACTCGGTGATGAGCAGCTCGGTGATGCTTGGCGCCTTCCGCGAGTCCTGCAACACTCGCCACGAATTCCTGCAATTGATCGGACGGAACAACTAATGCCGCGACTGGAACCCGGAATGGCGCGTATCCGCGTCAAGGACCTGCGCCTGCGCACCTACATCGGCATCAAGGAAGAAGAGATCAACAATAAGCAGGACGTGTTGATCAACCTGACCATTCTCTACCCCGCCGTCGATGCGGTAGAGGTCAACGACATCGAACATGCGCTGAACTACCGCACCATCACCAAGGCAATCATCGCCCACGTCGAAGGCAATCGCTTCGCTCTGCTCGAGCGCCTGACCCAGGAAATCCTCGACCTGGTGATGACCCATCAGGCCGTGCGTTATGCGGAAGTGGAAGTAGATAAACCACATGCCCTGCGTTTCGCCGAGTCGGTATCCATTACTCTGGCAGGCCATCGCTGACAGCCGCCTTCGGCGGCTTGTCGCCTCCCTGCGCGGCTCTTATCATCGCCGCCACCTAATCCCGGAGAGCCCACCATGACCGAGCAAGAACGCCTCGAACTGGAAGCTGCAGCCTTTCGCGCATTGGTGCAGCACCTGCGCAGCCGTCCTGACGTGCAGAACATCGACCTGATGAACCTGGCCGGTTTCTGCCGCAACTGCCTGTCCAAGTGGTACAAGGCCGCCGCCGACGACTTCGGTGTCGAGGTCAGCGCCGACCTGGCCCGCGAGACCGTCTACGGCATGCCCTATGCCGACTGGAAGGCCAAGTATCAGAAAGAAGCCTCCGCCGAGCAGAACGCTGCATTCGCAAAAGGAAAGCATGAATGACCGCTCTCAACGAGCTGCGTAAGCGCCTGCAACAGGATGACTACGCCTTCAGTGAAACCCTGGCGTTCGTCGCCGTGCACTACGACTATCAGCCCAGCGCGTTCCGCAACGGTGACGTGGAAAACGCAGCCGGGCAGAACGAAGGCTCCTGCAAGACCCTCGGCCTGGCTCTGTTGGAAGGCTTGAGCACGGAAGAAGCGCTGCGTGCTTTCGGCGAGCACTACCGCAGCGTGCTGGCCACGCCGCAAGGCAGTGACCATGGCAACATCCGCGCGCTGATGGTGCATGGCCTGGACGGCGTGAAGTTCGAACAGCAACCGCTGAAGTCGAAAGGCTGAATCTATAGCGCAAAAACCTGCGCAACTGTCGGCAAAAGCTGACAGACATCACATCGCTATCGCTTTATCCTGCGCGCCATAACAAACATGGAACACGAGGGAACGTGTTCTGCGCGCAGTGGCGCCCTTCCCTCCTGTTTCGCGCTCGGCATGGAGTCGACCGATGCAGCAAACCCTGGTATGGAAACCCTGGTACACCCCCGGCGTGGAAACCCTGCGTCTGAGCCAGGATGCCAATGGCATCCATGCGACCAGCCATCTCATGCAAGTCATCAAGGGCGACAGCATCGTTGCCAACTATCTGATCGATTGCGACCCGCGCTGGCGCTTCCGCCGTCTCTGGCTGAAAGTCGACAACCACGGCCAGCGCAACCTCTGCCTGCAGCGTGATCTGCGCGGCAACTGGCTGCTCAATGGCGTACCGCGTCCCGATCTGCAGCAATGCCAGCACGTCATGCTCTCGGCCTCGCCCTTCACCCACACCCCAGCCCTGCAACGCAGCGCCCTGGAAGCCGGGCAGAGTGATGAGATGCAGGTCGCCTACATCGACATGCTCAGCCTCAAGGTGGAACCGCGCCAGCAGCGTTATCACTGCCTGCGTCGTCGCCCAGGGGAAAGCCTCTACCGCAGCCAGTCCGAAGGACGTGCGCACGAGGAACTGAGCGTCGACGACCAGGCGCTGCTGCTCAAGGCAGACGAGCAGTACCTGCGCCTGAGCCAGCGCGACCTGAAGGTCAGCGCGCTGGTGTAGAGAGTTACACGGCAGACCTCAGCGATCCACCCCGGTAGCGTGCGCTACGCGCACCGCGAATACGGCGGTACCTGCCTGGTGCGCGCAGCGCACCCTACGCAAAGCCAGGGCAGGCGCCACTCAGATCGGTAACTGCCCGAACGCCCAGCGCAGCAGAAAGAACACCAGCAACCCCCCACCGATAGTCGCCAGCAAGTGCCGCGTGAACGCCGCGATGGCAATGGCCGCCACACCTGCCAGCAGGTATGCGTTGCTCCAACTCAGCATCCACACCTGTCCGTCCGGCATCAGCATGCCGGGCACCACAATGGCCGTCAGCACCGCAGTCGGCACGTAATGCAGCCCCTGCCTGATCAGCGGCGGAAAGCGCAGATCAGGGAAGGCAAACAGGCTGTAGCGGGTGATGAAGGTGATCGCCAGCATGCCCAGAATCAGCAACCAGATATCCATCAGACCAACTCCTCCTGCAACGCCGGATTGCGCCGTTCCAAGCACACGCCGACGACGATGCCACTGGCCGCCGCAGCCATCAGCCCGAGCTTGTAAGGCAAGGCATGGCACACCAGCGCCACGCCTGCCGCGACCAGGGCCGCAGCGACCTGCGGTTGGTTGCGCAGCATGGGCACGACAATGCCGATAAAGGTCGCCAGCATGGCGAAATCCAGCCCCCACTCACCGATATTTGGCACCGCCTGGCCGAACAGCACGCCGACCAGCGTGCACAGCTGCCAGTTGCAGTACATGGCCAGGGCCGCGCCGAGAAAGTACCAATGGCGGTAGGTGCCCTGGTCACCCCGCGCATAGCGCTGCACCACCACCGCATAGGCCTCATCGGTCAGGCCGAAGGCCAACGGCACGCGCCAGCGCTTGGGCAGATGGCGGACATGGGGCTGCATGCTGGCGCTGTACAGGGCATGGCGCAGATTGACCACCAGAGTGGTCAGCAGGACCACGGCGATACCGGCGCCACCGCTCAACAGGCTGATGGCGATGAACTGCGCCGAACCGGCGAAAACCAGCAAGGACATGCCCTGGGTCTGCCAGGGATCGAGCCCGGCAGCGCCTGCCAGGCTGCCGAAGATGATGCCGAATGGAATTGCGCCGAGCAGCATGGGCAGCATGTCGCGGGCGCCCTGGGTGAATTCGTGTTGACGGGACATGGAACCTCCTTGGGCAGGCGAGCTTAGCCAAACGCCCCAGGCAGGTCTTGAACGTTCTTGCTCTCAATCAGCACCATTCTCTGAAGCCGCAGCCACTGAATGGATAATCGAAGAAGCTGATGGCAGGGAAGGAATGATGCCGGCATCCCCCCGCGACCTCTGGCCGCGTCTAGATAACGCTAATCCATCTTATTTAAATTCCGTTAGCCTGCTAATCTTGGCGCCCCGCTTCCCTGCCAGTTCGGATTGTTCCTCGATGTCGCCGCTCCAGCGCTGCCTGCTGCCCTTTCTGGCCCTGTCTTTGATCGCTTGCGAACAGCAGCCTGAATTCACCCAGGCAGAGCCTGGTGAACACCTCTCGGCCGGTGCGGCGACGGTACGCAAGTTCGATCAAAACGCCTTCTCCCTGCCTTCGGCGAACCTCGCACCCAGCCGTCGCCTGGATTTCGCCGTGGGCAACAGCTTCTTCCGTAATCCCTGGGTCACGGCGCCAGCTACCACCACAGCACGCGATGGCCTGGGCCCGCTGTTCAATACCAATGCCTGCCAGAACTGCCATATCAAGGACGGTCGCGGCCATCCGCCGGGGCCAGATGCGGTCAGCGCCACTTCGATGCTGGTGCGTCTGTCGATACCGGCCGGCCCGGAGCATGCCGAGGTGCTGATCCATCAGGGCGTGGTCGCCGAGCCCACATACGGCACCCAGATGCAGGACATGGCCAACCCCGGTGTTGCCCCCGAAGGCAAGGTACGCGTGATCTACAGCAGCGTGCCGGTGCGCTTCGCCGACGGCACGCAGGTGGAGCTGCGCAAGCCGCAGTTGGTCATCAGCCAGCTCGGTTACGGCGACATGCACCCCGATACTCGGTTCTCGGCACGCATCGCCCCGCCGATGATCGGCCTCGGCCTGCTCGAAGCCATCGCCGAAGAAGACATCCTGGCCGGCGCCGATCCGGATGACGCCGATGGCGATGGTATTTCCGGTCGTCCCAATTGGGTCTGGGACCGCCAGCAGCAGCGCAGTGCACTTGGCCGTTTCGGCTGGAAGGCTGGCCAACCCAACCTCAATCAGCAAAATGCCGAAGCCTTCGCCAATGACATGGGCCTGACCAGCTCGCTGATCCCTCACGACAACTGCACCACGGCGCAAACCGATTGCCTGGCCGCGCCCCATGGCGGCGAACCGGAAGTCAGCGACAACATCCTCGCCAGCGTACTGTTCTACAGTCGTAACCTGGGCGTGCCGGCCCGGCGTGACGTCGACTCGCCCGACGTGCTCAAGGGCAAGAGCCTGTTCCACCAGGCCAGTTGCCAGAAGTGCCACACTCCCAGTTTCACCACGTCGGCCGATGCCGCCGAGCCGGAATTGGCCAGCCAACTGATCCGGCCTTATACGGACATGCTGCTGCACGACATGGGCGAGGGGCTGGCCGATGGCCGCGAGGAGTTTCTCGCCAATGGCCGTGAATGGCGCACGGCGCCGCTGTGGGGCATTGGTTTGACGCAAACGGTCAATGGCCATACTCAGTTCCTGCATGACGGCCGTGCCCGTAACCTGCTGGAAGCCATTCTCTGGCACGGTGGCGAAGCCGAAGCGGCCAAGCAGCAGGTGCTGCGTTTCGATAGCGATGAGCGAGCAGCCCTGCTCGCCTTCCTGAACTCTCTTTAAGGAGCCTGCGATGTTGCACAAAACCCTGATCGCCTCTCTGCTCGGCCTGGCCCTGGTCGGCTGCGGGCAGCAGGACCCGAAAGCCAAGGTCAGCGCGGCGCTGACCGATGGCGTGCTGCTGCCGGCCTACAGCAGCTGGCAGGAAGCCGACCGCCAGTTGGCCGTGAATGCCGAGGCCTTCTGCGCCGGCAACGCCGATCTGAGCACCGCCCGCCAGGCCTTTCTCGGCGCCCAGAGTGCCTGGGCCGGCTTGCAGCCGTTGCTGGTCGGGCCGCTGGCCGAAGGCAACCGCGCCTGGCAGATTCAGTTCTGGCCGGACAAGAAGAACCTGGTCCAGCGCCAGGTCGAAGCCCTGCTGAAGAACAAGCCTCAGCTCAGCGCGGATGACCTGTCCAATGCCAGCGTGGTGGTGCAGGGCCTGACCGCCTACGAATACATTCTCTTCGACCCCAATCTGGACCTCGCCCAGGCCGAGCAGAAAGCTCGCTACTGCCCGCTGTTGCAGGCCATCGGCAAGCACCAGCAAGCCCTGGCCGCGGAGATCGTCGGCGAATGGCAAGCCAAATCTGGTATGGCCGAACAGCTGAAGCAGTTTCCCAACGAGCGCTACGCCGACGCCAACGAGGCCATCGCCGAACTGCTGCGGGTGCAGGTCAGCGCCCTGGATGGCCTGAAGAAGAAGCTCGGTGCGCCGATGGGCCGCCAGAGCAAGGGCATCGCCCAGCCTTACCAGGCCGAAGCCTGGCGCAGTGCCGCTAGCCTGGCCAACCAGGGTGCGGCGCTGGCCAACGCCGAACTGCTGTGGCACGGCAGCAACCGTGATGGCATTCAATCGCTACTGGGCGAGGATCAGGCCGACCTGGCCAAACGCATCGACGCCGCTTACCAGGACACCCGTCAGCGCCTGGCTGCACTCGACAGCCCACTGGTCGAACTGCTTGCCGACGAAGCCGGTCGCACCGCCCTGAACGAGCTGTACGACAGCCTCAATCGCCTGCACCGCCTGCAGGAAAGCGAACTGGCCAAGGCGCTCGGCGTGCAGATCGGCTTCAACGCCCACGACGGAGACTGAGCATGCAACGCAGAGCCTTCCTCGGCCTCAGTGCAGCCGCCGCCAGTCTGGCGGCCGCGGGCGCCTTTGGCGGCTGGACGCTGTTCGGCCCATCAGGACAACCGTTGCTGCTGTCAGCCCGTGACGATGGCGACGGCAACCACTACGCGGTCGGCTATCGCCTCGACGGTGAACGCGCCTTCGCCACTCCGGTGAACGAACGCTGCCATGACGTGGTGCCGCACCCCAGCCTGCCCATGGCCCTGTTCGTCGGTCGCCGTCCCAGCACCGAGAGCTACCTGATCGACACCCGCGACGGTCGCCTGCTGCAAACGCTGGCCTCGCCGGCCGGGCGTCATTTCAACGGCCACGCGGTGTTCCACAAGGGCGGCGAGTGGCTGTACGCCACCGAGAACGACACCACCGAGCCAGGTCGTGGCGTGATTGGCACCTATCGCCTGCAGGGTGAGCAGTTGCTGCGCGCAGCCGAACACAGCAGCCACGGCGTAGGCCCGCACCAACTGCTGTGGATGCCCGATGGCGAAACCCTGGTGGTGGCCAACGGCGGCATCCGCACCGAAGCGGAAAGCCGCGTCGACATGAACCTCGATGCCATGCAGGCCAGCCTGGTGCTGATGCAGCGCGACGGCAGCCTGGTCAGCCAGGAGTATCTGGCCGACCAGCAGAACAGCATCCGCCACCTCGCTGTCGCGCGCGACGGCACGGTGGTCAGCGGCCAGCAGTACATGGGCGACCTGCACGATCAAGTGCCGCTACTGGCGATCAAACGCCCCGGTCAGCCCTTCCAGCCGTTCGCGCTGGGCGAGCCTCAGCGTGCGGCGATGAACCAGTACACCGCCAGCGTGGCGATCCATGACGAGCTGCGCCTGCTGGCGATGACCGCACCGCGCGGCAACCGCTTCTTCATCTGGGATCTGGACAGTGCCCAGGTGCGCCTGGACGTGCCGCTGCCGGACTGCGCAGGTGTCGGTGCGGTGGCCGATGGTTTCGTGGTGACCTCGGGCCAGGGCCGTTGTCGCCTGTACGATTGCCGCGGCGAACGCATCGCCACCCAGGCTCTGCAGCTACCCGCCGGGTTGTGGGACAACCACCTGCGTCTGGCCTGATCAGGCGCTGCCGCGTTCGATCAACTCGAAACCCACATCCATGCGCAGCGGCTGACGCGCAGCGGCCGGCTCGGCAATACGCGCCAGCAGCGCATCGGCGATGGCACAGCCGATACGTGGCCCGTCCACTCGCACGGTGGAAAGCGGCGGATGGGTATGGGCGGCGCTGGACAGGTCGCCAAAGCCCATCACCGCAAGATCCTCGGGAATGCGCAGTCCGCGGCTGAGCGCCTCGGCCATCACCCCTTGCGCCACGGTGTCGGAACTGCAGACCACCACGTCGCCAGCGACGCCTTCGCGCAGCAGCCTGCCCAGCCCCTCGCGGCCAACCGCCAGAGTCGCTGGCGCGGGCAAAATCTGTGCTGCCACCGGCGCATCTACATGACCTTGCAGCGCCTCTGTCAGGCTTCGATAACGGCGCATACCACGTGGGTCATCGATGCCCACCACCGACACGCGACGGTAGCCCTTGCCGATCAGATAGCTTGCCACCGCCTGGCCAACAGCCTCGTGCGAGAAGCCGACCAGCATATCCACCGGGTGCTCACACAGATCCCAGGCCTCGACCAGGGGGATACCGACTCGCGCCAGGCGCTCGCGGCTGGCCTGGGTGTGCTCGGTACCGGTCAGCACGATGCCATCCGGTCGACGCCCCAGCACCGCCTCGAGCAAGGCTTCCTCCTGCTCCGGGCGGTAGCCGGTCAGGCCCAGCAGGGTCTGATAGCCCGCCGCAGCCAGGCGGTCGGTCAGCGCCTGCACGGTGTCAGCGAAGATGGAGTTGGCAATGGTCGGCAGGAAAATCGCCACCAGCCGACTACGGCTTGAAGCCAGCGCCCCCGCGGCAAGGTTGGGGACATAGCCGGTCGCCCGAACCGCTTCCAGCACGCGCTTACGGGTCGCATCGGTGACCACTTCCGGCCGGCCGAGCGCACGCGATACGGTAATTGGCGACACCCCTGCGACCTTGGCGACATCGATCAAAGTCGGGGCCGCACTGCTGCGGATGCCAGCAGGTTTCCTGCCCATGTCACGCCTCCAGTCACTCGAACACCTCGCATAAGGAGGCACGCCAACCTGATCGAGATATGTTGTCATACAACTTTAGTCAAACAGGCGTCGAGCATGCCGACCCTGCACCAGCCTGATGCTACCCGAACTGCTCGAATAAACTGTACCAACACGATTAACTGCCGTGGTAGAGCCAACCAAGCTATATTTCCGCTCCCCAGATCGACTCACTGAGCAGACTGAATCGGCTCAGTTACGAGCAAACGAAAGACCTCGATTTCCACCTCTGTCGCGTTGACATTGCCGAAGTGGGTGCTGATAATCGATCCAAGTCATACGACAACGTATGACAAACCAATAACAACAAGCAACAAGAGTCCAGGCCCCGCCATGACCACGACCTCCAGCGAACTGCGCCCCTTCAATCGCCTGCTGCTGACCGGCGCCGCCGGCGGCCTGGGCAAGGTACTGCGCGAACGCCTGCGCCCCTACGCCACTATCCTGCGTCTCTCCGATATCGGTGAGATGGCCCCTGCTGCCGGCCCCCACGAAGAAGTGGTGCGCTGCGACCTGGCAGACAAAGCCGCCGTGCATCAACTGATCGAAGGCGTCGACGCCATCCTGCACTTCGGTGGTGTATCGGTCGAGCGTCCCTTCGAGGAAATTCTCGGCGCCAACATCAGCGGCGTATTCCATGTCTACGAAGCGGCCCGTCGTCACGGCGTGAAACGCGTGGTGTTCGCCAGCTCCAACCACGTCATCGGCTTCTACAAGCAGGACGAACACCTCGACGCCAACTGCCTGCGTCGCCCGGATGGCTACTACGGCCTGTCCAAGTCCTACGGCGAAGACATGGCCAGTTTCTACTTCGATCGCTACGGCATCGAGACCGTCAGCATCCGCATCGGCTCCTCGTTCCCCGAGCCAGCCAACCGCCGCATGATGAGCACCTGGCTGAGCTACGACGACCTCACCCACCTGATCGAACGCTGCCTGTACGCCCCGAACGTTGGCCACACGGTGGTCTACGGCATGTCTAACAACCGCGACGTGTGGTGGGACAACAGCAAGGCCGCGCACCTGGGCTTCAAGCCCAAGGACAGTTCGGAAATCTTCCGCGACAAGGTGGAAGCGCAGCCGATGCCTGCAGCCGACGACCCCGCACGTATTTACCAGGGCGGAGCCTTCGTCGCCGCCGGCCCGTTCGGCGACGACTGAACACGGCGCCACCGCTGCCCTACGCCATAACAACAAAATAGAGCGCCTGAATGCCATGACAGCCGAACTGATTGTCGATGCGCGCAACGCCACGGGTGAAAGCCCAGTCTGGAACGCTGCCGAACAAGCTCTGTACTGGGCCGATATCCCTGCCGCCCGCCTGCACCGCTGGTCCGCGGCTGATGGCCAGACGCGGAGCTGGCAGGCTGACGAGATGCTCGCCTGCATCGCCATGCATCCCGCTGGTGGCTGGATCGCAGGCATGCAGAGCGGCATCTTCCACCTGCGCCCGCAAGACGATGGCAGAGTAAAGGCCGAGCGCCTGGCGCAGGTTGATCACGCCCGCGCGGAAATGCGTTTCAACGATGGCCGCTGCGACCGCCAAGGCCGCCTCTGGGCCGGCACCATGCTGCTGGACATGGCCCAGGGCGCACGCGTCGGCGCGCTGTATCGCTACGACGGCCAGTTGCAACAGGTGCTCGACGACCTCATCGTGCCCAACGGCCTGGCCTTCAGCCCTGACGGCCGCACCATGTACCTGTCCGATTCGCACCCGAGCGTACAAAGCGTCTGGGCCTTCGATTACGACACCGAGAGCGGCACGCCGCACAACCGCCGCCTGTTCATCGACATGAAGCAGCATCCGGGACGCCCCGACGGCGCAGCGATGGATGTCGACGGCTGCTACTGGATCTGCGGCAACGACGAAGGCCTGATCCACCGTTTCACCCCCGATGGCCGCCTTGATCGCTCGCTCGCCGTACCGGTGAAGAAGCCCGCCATGTGCGCCTTCGGCGGCGCGAATCTGGACACCCTGTTCGTTACCTCGATCCGCCCCGGCGGCGACCTCTCCGACCAGCCATTGGCCGGCGGTGTATTCGCTCTGCAAGCCGGCGTCTGCGGCATAGAGGAGCCGGCTTTCCACCCCTGACCCGATTCACCCCGGGCCGCTCGCGGCACCGGACTCACACTGCTGTACACCAACAACAACAAGACGGAGTTTTCCGCATGAACCTGAAACGTAAGTTGCTTCTCGCCACACTTCCTCTCGCGCTCGGTCTGTCCTCCTTCGTACGGGCCGAGACGACCCTGAAAATTGCCGAAATCCACCCGGCCGGCTACCCGACCGTAGTCGCCATGGAAAACCTCGGCAAGAAGCTGGAAGCGGCCACCAACGGCGAAATCAAGTCCCGGATGTTCTCGGGTGGTGTGCTGGGTTCCGAGAAGGAAGTGATCGAACAGACCCAGATCGGCGCCGTCCAGCTGACTCGCGTCAGCCTTGGCTCGGTCGGCCCGGTAGTGCCTGCCACCAACGTCTTCAACATGCCGTTCGTGTTCCGCGATATCGACCACATGCGCAAAGTGGTCGACGGTGAAATCGGTCAGGAAATCCTCGACGCCATCACCAACTCCGACTTCAACATGGTCGGCCTGGCGTGGATGGAAGCCGGTAGCCGCAGCCTGTACACCAAGAAGCCGGTACGCAAACTCGAAGACCTCAAGGGCATGAAGATCCGTGTGATCGGCAACCCGCTGTTCATCGACACCCTCAACGCCATGGGCGCCAACGGCATCGCCATGGACACCGGCGAGATCTTCAGCGCCCTGCAGAGCGGCGTGATCGACGGCGCCGAGAACAACTCGCCGACCCTGCTCGAGCACAACCACTTCCGTGCGGCCAAGTACTACACCCAGACGCATCACCTGATCCTCCCCGAACCGCTGCTGATGTCCAAGACCACCTGGAACAAGCTGACTGCGGATCAACAAGCACTGGTCAAGAAGCTGGCCAAAGAAGCCCAGCTGGAAGAGCGCGACCTGTGGGTTGCCAAGGAAAAGGCCAGCGACGAGAAGCTCAAGGCTGAAGGCGTCGAGTTCATCGAAGTCGACACCAAGCCGTTCTACGACGCTACCGCCCCGGTACGTGAGAAGTACGGTGCTCAGTTCGCCGACCTGATCAAGCGCATCGAAGCCGTTCAGTAATCCACGCGCAAGCGCGGGGGGGCGGGCCCCCCCCCCCCCCCCCCCCCCCCGGGGGGGGGGGGGAAAAACCGGGGACGGGGGGGGGGGGGGGCCGCGGACCAGCCCCGGGCTGGGGCCGCCCCCCGGGGGGGGGGGGGGGGGGGG
>NZ_RHQP01000018.1:0-9713 GCF_003935465.1 Pseudomonas sp. o96-267 | reverse complement strand
CTCGACCCCCCCCCCCCCCCCGCGCGCTGTCACCCCGGGCCCCCTGTCCCCCCCCGTCATCCCCCCCCCCCCGCCGTCCCTTAACCCCCCCCCCCCCCCCCCGCCGCCGCCCCCCCGCCGGCGCCGCGCAACCGGTGAAGTCTCATGAAAAACCTGGTTCTGGGCGTCAATGACGCCATCTACCGTGCCTGTATCGCGACCGCCGGCCTGGCGATCGTGATCATGGCCACGATCATCCCCTGGGGCGTCTTCAGCCGTTATGTGCTGGGTCAAGGGCTGGGCTGGCCCGAGCCCATTTCAGTGCTATTGATGGTGCTGTTCACCTTCGTCGGTGCCGCTGCCGGCTACCGCGCGAGTGCCCACATGGCCGTGACCTCACTGACCGATCGCCTGCCTCAAAAACTGGAGCCGCTGATCACGCTGTTCGTGCGCCTGGTCATGGGCGGCATCGCGCTGTTCATGCTGATCTGGGGTTACAAGCTCTGCGCAGCGACCTGGAACCAGTACCTCAGCACACTGCCTTCGGTACGCGTCGGCATCAGCTACATGCCCATTCCGCTGGGCGGTTTCATCACCCTCCTGTTCGTCATCGAACAACTGCTGTACGGCGATCAACACAAGCGCCGTGCCGTCGACTTCGAACACACTGAAGATTCCAAGGAGGCAGTGTAAATGGATGCCGCCATTCTCCTGGGCAGTTTTATTGTCCTTATCCTCCTGCGCGTTCCGGTTGCTTATTCGCTCGGCGTTTCCGCGCTGATCGGCGCCTGGTGGATCGATATTCCCCTGCATGCCGTGATGATCCAGATCTCCGGCGGCGTGAACAAATTCTCCCTGCTGGCCATTCCGTTCTTCGTCCTGGCCGGCGCGATCATGGCCGAAGGTGGCATGGCTCGCCGCCTGGTGGCGTTCGCCGGGGTGCTGGTCGGTTTTGTCCGTGGCGGCCTGTCGCTGGTCAACATCACCGCCTCGACCTTCTTCGGTGCCATCTCCGGCTCGTCCCTGGCCGATACCGCCTCGGTCGGTTCGGTGCTGATCCCGGAAATGGAAAAGAAAGGCTACCCGCGCGAGTTTTCCACTGCGGTCACCGTGTCCGGTTCGGTGCAAGCGCTGCTCACTCCGCCCAGCCACAACTCGGTGATCTATTCACTGGCCGCTGGCGGCACGGTGTCCATCGCCGCACTGTTCGTGGCCGGTATCGGCCCGGGTCTGTTGATGAGTGCAACCCTGGCCACGCTTTGCCTGTGGTTCGCGAAGAAACGTAACTACCCGAAAGGCGAAGTCATTCCGCTGCGCCAGGCGATCAAGATCTGCGTGGAAGCGCTGTGGGGCCTGATGACCATGTTCATCATCCTCGGCGGCATTCTCTCCGGCATCTTCACCGCCACCGAGTCCGCTGCCGTGGCCGTGATCTGGGCCTTCTTCGTGACCATGTTCATCTACCGCGACTACAAGTGGCGTGAACTGCCGAAGATGCTGCACCGCACCGTACGGACACTGTCGATCGTGATGATCCTCATCGCCTTCGCCGCTGCGTTCGGCTACATCATGACCCTGATGCAGATTCCGTCGAAGATCACCACTGCGTTCCTGGCCTTCTCGGACAACCGCTACGTGATCCTGATGTGCGTGAATTTCATGTTGCTGGTGCTGGGCACGCTGATGGACATGGCGCCGCTGATCCTGATCCTTACCCCGATTCTGCTGCCTGTCGTCACCTCTTTCGGTGTAGACCCGGTACACTTCGGCATGATCATGCTGGTCAACCTGGGTATCGGCCTGATCACGCCACCGGTAGGGGCTGTGCTCTTCGTCGGCGCCGCAATCGGCAAGGTCACCATCGAAAACACCGTGAAGGCACTGCTGCCGTTCTACGTGGCACTGTTCATGGTGCTGATGTTGGTGACCTACGTCCCGGCTATCTCCCTGTGGCTGCCGAGCGTCGTGCTCTGACAGCAACCCGGGCATTGAACGACAACGCCGCCCAATCGGGCGGCGTTTTGCTTCAGGGCCAAGAGTCTTTTCAACGTCTCGCGAGCTAGAGCCATGCAAGGCGAAACCAGGCAAAGAACGGTCGGAGTCGCGCTCGACTTTACGCGCTGTAAATGAGCATTCTGAGCCTGGTTTCAACGCAGCATGGCCGACGCGCAGCAGACTTTGGATAGGCTCTGAAAAGGCCATGACCAATAGGACTTTCGTCATGCAAGGTTCCACCCCGTTTCCGCGTCACATCGCCGTCCTGATCCTCGCCACACTGGCTTGCTCGTTCGCGGGCAACCACATCGCTGCGCGGATCGCCTTCGACCACGACACCGGACTGCTGCTGGCCATGCTCGCGCGTGCCGGCGTGACGCTGGTCGCGCTGGCCGCCTTGGTACTGTGGCGACGTGAATCGCTGAAACTGGGTCGCGCTACCTGGGGCTGGCAAATCCTGCTGGGCCTGCTGATCGCCATCCAGAGCTTCTGCATCTACTCGGCGGTAGCGCGTATTCCAGTGGCGCTGGCACTGCTGGTGGTCAACCTTTCGCCGATCCTGCTGGCTTTGCTCACCTGGGCGCTCGGCGGTGCGGCGCCAACCCGCCAGGCGCTGGCCATCATGGGCGTGATTCTCTTCGGCCTGGTGCTGGTGCTCGATATTCCGGGTCGCCTGACCAGCGCCGATGCACCGGATGGTGAGTGGGTCGCCGGCATCCTGTTCAGTCTGACCGCTGCCGCCGTGTTCGCCGTGGCGCTATGGGTCACCGAAAATCGCCTGTCGAAAATCGCCGGCTCGGTGCGCAGCATGCTGACCTTGGCCGTGGTGTTCAGCGCCTCGACCCTGCTGGGTAGCAGCGGCCTGATTCCGGGCGGTCTTGGTATGCCCAACGCCAGCGCTGGCTGGATCGCACTGGCCTGCCTGGTTCTGCTCTACGGCGCGGCCTTCTCCACCCTGTTCATCTGCATGCCGCGCCTGAACATCGCGCGCAATGCACCGGTGATGAACATGGAGCCGGTGGCCGGCATGATCCTGGGTTGGCTGGTTCTGGGTCAGGTACTGGGGGCATTGCAGGTCGTCGGTGGTCTGATCGTGGTCGGCGGCATCGTCGCCCTGGCCTATCGCCGCTAGAGAGCGGCATGCGCGTCCAGTTTTCCCTACCGCTAAAACGCACTCGGCGGCCCAAGGCCGCCGAGTGCATTCAACAGGTTTCAGCCGTGCAGCGCTTCAGCCTCGGCTGCTTCGTGCGCCTGACGCAGACGCTCGCGGCTGTTGGTCAGGTGCAGGCGCATCGCTGCCCGCGCCGCCTCGGCATCCTGGCGCGCGATGGCTTCGAAGATCTGCTCATGCTCGCGCTCCAGGCGCGCCATGTAGTGGGTCTGATCGTCACGCGCCAAGCTGGCGGAGTTGACCCGGGTACGCGGGATGATGCTAGTACCCAGGTGACTGAGAATATCGGTGAAGTAGCGGTTGCCGGTGGCCTCGGCAATGCGCAGATGAAAATGGAAGTCCGAGGAAACTGCATCGCTGGCATGCATCGCACTCTCGTTGATGGCATCCAGTGCCTCGCGAATGGCCTTCAGCTGGACGTCATTACGACGCTGAGCAGCCATCCCGGCAGACTCCACCTCAAGACTGATACGCAGCTCAAGAATGGCCAGCACATCGCGCAAGGTGACTATGGTCGCCGGGTCAATGCGAAAACCACTGGCACTCGGCGTATCCAGCACGAAGGTGCCGATGCCGTGACGAGTCTCGACCAGACCAGCGGCCTGCAAACGCGACAGCGCCTCGCGCACCACGGTGCGACTGACGCCCTGCTCTTCCATGATCGCCGACTCTGTCGGCAACTTCTCACCGCGCTTGATCAACCCATCGCGAATGCGCTGCGACAGATCGGCTACCAGTTCCTGAGCCAGACTGCGGTGCTTGCGACGAGCACGAGGTTGAGCGTTTTGCATTTCCATGGCGGACGAGTTCTCGAATTAAGACTTGAGGCTTTGCCGTAATGATAGCCTAGCAGTTGTACGATGACACTATGAATTCCCGACAATTAAAGCCCTAGGAGCGTCAAATGCCAACGACTCTGCTGACCTTGAGCGATAGCCTGACACAGTTGACTCTCGCCCCGGAACTGGGTGCAAGCCTGGTCAACTGGGTGCGCCTGAGCGACGGTCAGCCGCTGTTGCGCCACAGTGACGATCTGGCGCTGGCCACCTCCAATCCTCGGCGCCTGGCCTGCTACCCGCTGCTGCCCTGGTCCAACCGCATCGGCGGGAGCGGCTTCACCACGCCTACCGGCTGGCAAGCACTAAGCGCCAACACCGAACACGAAGCACTGCCGATACACGGCAGTGCCTGGCAACAGCCCTGGCAGGTAGTCGATGTGACGTCCGACAGCGCCAGCCTGCAACTGCAGAGCCAATCGCCTTTTCCCTATCGCGCCAATTTTCACATACAACTTACTGACGGCTGCCTACGACTGACGTTACAAGCCACCCATCTTGGCGAGCAGCCCACCTGGTACGGAGTCGGCCTGCATCCTTATCTGCCGCGCACTGCGCACACGCGCGTGCAAGCGCAAGCAGGCGGCGTCTGGTTATGCGGTGAAGACAAACTGTCCAGTCAGTGGGTCGAATTACCGCAGGCCTGGAACTTCACCGAGCCCACCTTGTTACCACAGCAACTTGTCGATAATGCCTTTACCCACTGGCCCGGCAAGGCTCTCATCATTCAAACAGACGCCGGTTATCAGCTAGTCTGCGAGGCAGAGGGCTGCGATGTGTTTCTATTGTTCTGCCCAGAGGCACAGAATTTCTTCTGTTTCGAACCTGTCACCCATCCGGTCAACGCCCATCATTTACCGGGGCAGCCTGGGCTAAAGCTACTGGCAGCGAAGGAAAGCTGCCAGATTAGTTTCAGCCTGCATTATCAGGCGCTTGTGGGCTGATTACTGGACATTCAAAAGGCGTTGGTGATAATACCCGCCAGTTGCTCCATGCAACTTTTCTCAAAAAAAACTTACAAATAGATAAGTAACTGAAGAGAAAAGAGAAAGATGCAAAGCGTGAAACTTTGCAAATTTTTCTCCCAGCCTACCAAGGCGAAGCACTTTAGATTGATCCCTCAGCGCAACAATGAAACCTGGCGTTTCAGCTGTCGTGTGGGCCGATCACAACCTACAGGTAAAAACAGTGACGAAAGACGAACTGCGCGCCGAACTCGAGCGCCAGGCGCAGCGTTACAAGGATGTATACGGCGGAGAGGTCATTACCTACGCCGCTCAACCGGACCCCGATCGCAAACCCTGGCGCAAGAAACCCAGCCTGCTCGACCAGGCCTTCGATAAAGAAATCGAGAAAATCGAGAAAGAACGCCTGGAAAAGAAAGAAGCCGCCAGCGAATACGACTGACGCCCCGGAGGCGCATTGCAGCCGCGCGAAACGCGGCTGCAAGTGACTTCAGCGCTTCTTGCCTCCCATAAGCGACCCCATCAAACCCCGCACCAGTTGCCGACCGAGTTGATTGGCCGCTTGCCGCAGGGCGCTCTTCATCGCACCGCCAAGCAAGTCGCCCGCCATCTGTCCAAGCCCTTGCTCCTGCGCTGCGGGCTTGCCCTTGGTACTCGATTGCACGGACACCTCAGCGGATGCCTGAGCAGCACGAGCATTCAGCAGCTCATAAGCCGACTCGCGGTCGATGGGTTTGTCGTAACGCCCAGCCAAGGGTGACTGACGCACCAACGCCGCACGCTCGGATTCATTCAGCGGGCCGATGCGCGATTGCGGCGGAGCGATGGCCACTCGCTGAACCATGGCCGGCGTGCCCTTCTCCTCCAGCGTACCGACCAACGCCTCGCCAATCCCCAACTCGGTGAGCACGCTGAGCGTGCTGAACGCCGGGTTCGGGCGAAAACCGTCAGCCACTGCCCGCAGGGATTTCTGCTCCTTGGCGGTGAAGGCACGCAGGCCGTGCTGGATGCGCAACCCCAGCTGGGCCAGAACATCGTCCGGCAGATCGCTCGGCGACTGGGTGACGAAATACACCCCGACGCCCTTGGAACGAATCAGCCGCACCACTTGTTCCAGACGCTTCTGCAGGGCCTTTGGGGTGCCCTGAAAGAGCAGATGCGCCTCGTCGAAGAACAACGCCAGTACCGGTTTATCGGCGTCGCCACGTTCCGGCAGTTGCTCGAACAGTTCCGCCAACAGCCACAACAGGAAGGTCGCATAAACCTTGGGCGCCTCATGAACCAGGCGGGAGGCATCGAGCAGGTGCACACGACCGCGGCCGTCGCGATCAGGGTGCAACAGATCTTCGAGCTGCAGCACAGGCTCGCCGAACAAGGCTTCGGCGCCCTGCTGCTCCAGCCCGGCGAGGCGACGCAACAACGCCTGTGCCGAGGTACTGGTGAACAGCGCGCTGTCCTCGCCCAACACCTGCGGACTGTCCTTGAGGTAGCCGAGCAGCGCTTTCAGGTCTTTCAGGTCGAGCAGCAATAGACCTTCGCGGTCAGCCACCTTGAACGCCGCGTAGAGCGCCGCCTGCTGGCTGTCGGTCAGCTCGAGCAAGGCGCCAAGCAGCAAAGGCCCCATCTCGCTGAGAGTGGTACGCAGTGGGTGGCCACTCTGGCCATGCACATCCCACAGCGTCACCGGGTAGGCCTGTGGTTGATGATTCAGCCAGGGCATGCTGGCGATACGCTCGGCGACCTTGCCTTGCGGCGCACCAGCAGCGCCCAGACCACACAGATCCCCTTTGACGTCAGCGGCGAACACCGCCACCCCGGCGTCGCTGAACGTCTCGATCAACCGTTGCAGGGTTACCGTCTTGCCGGTGCCGGTAGCACCCGCAATAAGGCCGTGACGGTTGGCCAGGCGCAAAGGCTGACCAACCGCCTGACCATCACTGCCAGCACCCAATACGAACTGTGAATTCAAAGGCATCTTGCCATCCCTCGGGTTAAAGCTTTACTGCAGATATACCGACAAAAACGGTAGAGCAAATACCCACTCTCTCTGCCGCAACAGCCCACGAAGCTCCCTTGCAAGCGCGCCGTGGAATATAAGACTGGTTCCAGAGCCATCCGGACGCAAGACAACATGAGCAAAAACCTGCAGTTCAGCCACAAGATTCTGCTCGCAGCCTCACTGGTGGTGATTGCCGCCTTCTCGCTGTTCACCCTTTACAACGATTACCTGCAACGCAACGCCATCCGCGACGACCTGGAAAGTTATCTGCGTGAAATGGGCAATGTGACCGCCAGCAATATCCAGAACTGGCTGTCCGGACGCATCCTGCTGGTGGAAAGCGCTGCGCAGTCGATCAGCCACGATAGCGAGCCGGATCGCGTGGTCAAACTGCTGGAGCAGAAGGCGCTGACCTCTTCCTTCGCTTTTACCTATCTGGGCACCGAAAGCGGTGGTTTCACCATGCGCCCGGACGAGCAGATGCCCGCCGACTACGACCCTCGCACCCGCCCCTGGTACAAGGACGCCCTGGCCGCCGGCGGCACCACCCTTACCGAGCCTTACGTCGATGCAGCTACCGGCGAGCTGATCATCACCATCGCGACCCCGGCCAGGCCGGCTGGCGTGGTAGGCGGTGACCTGAGCCTGCAAACCCTGGTCAACATCATCAACGCGCTGGACTTCGACGGGATCGGTTATGCATTTCTAGTCAGCGCCGATGGCAAGGTTCTGGTCCACCCGGACAAGAGCCTGGTAATGAAAAATCTCAAGGACATCTACCCGCAGAACACACCACGCATCAGCAACGAGTTCAGCGAGGCTCAGCTCGATGGCAACACCCGCATCCTGAACTTCACGCCGGTCAAGGGCCTGCCTTCGGTCAACTGGCACATCGGCTTGTCGGTCGACAAGGCCAAGGCCTATTCCATGCTCAGTGAATTCCGCGCCTCGGCCATCATCGTCACGGTGATTGCCGTGGTGCTGATCATTGTCCTGCTCGGCCTGCTGATCCGCGTGTTGATGCAACCGTTGAACACCATGGGCAAAGCCATGGAAGACATTGCTCAGGGTGAAGGTGACCTGACCAAGCGCCTGGCGATTCAGTCCAACGACGAATTCGGCGCCCTCGCCAGCTCCTTCAATCGCTTCGTCGAGCGCATCCACAGCTCCATCCGTGAAGTGTCATCGGCCACCATACAGGTCAATGAAGTGGCCAAGCTGGTGGTCAATGCCTCCAACTCTTCGATGGCCAACTCCGACGAACAGGCCAGCCGCACCAACAGCGTGGCTGCGGCGATCAACCAGCTCGGCGCGGCTGCACAGGAAATCGCGCGCAACGCCGCCGATGCCTCGAATCAGGCATCGGATGCCCGTCATCAGGCAGAAGACGGTGGCAAGGTGGTGCAGCAGGCGATCCGTTCGATGAGCGAGCTATCGAACAAGATCAGCGACGCCTGCGCCAAGATCGAGATGCTCAACAGCAAGACCGTGGACATCGGCCAGATTCTCGAAGTGATCAAGAGCATCTCCCAGCAGACCAACCTGCTCGCACTCAACGCCGCCATCGAGGCGGCTCGTGCCGGCGAAGCGGGGCGCGGTTTTGCCGTGGTGGCCGACGAGGTGCGCAACCTGGCACACCGCACTCAGGAATCGGCGCAGGAAATCGAGAAGATGATCGAGGAACTGCAGGTCGGATCACGAGAATCGGTCACCACCATGACCGAAAGCCAACGCTACAGCGAAGAAAGCGTGGACATCGCCAATCAGGCCGGCGAACGATTGGGCACGGTGACCGCCCGCATCGGCGAGATCGATGGGATGAACCAGTCGGTGGCCACTGCCACCGAGGAACAGACCTCGGTGATCGAGTCACTGAACATGGACATCATCGAGATCAACACCCTCAACCAGGAAGGTGTGGAGAACCTGCAGGCCACCCTGCGTGCCTGCGGCGACCTTGAGCAACAAGCCGTGCGCCTCAAGCACTTGGTCGACAGTTTCCGCATCTGAAACTGTCGACAAAAAGAAGGGCGCCGCGGCGCCCTTCTTGTTTATCGCTCGTGCTCAGGTTTGTCCTGGGTCTGTTCCTGCAACTGGCGCCACAGCTCGGCCGCATCGGCGAACTCGGTACCATCCTCTTCGCTCAATGCATCAGGGTCGTAACGCCGCACGCAGCCTTCCCCCAGTGTCGGGGGCGCCTTGGAGGTCGCCTTGTCCAGCGGATCGCTCATTGCACCTCTCCTCAACCGACGCTCAGTTCACCCTGCTCATGTTGGGCGAACTCCTTGACGGCACGAAGCACGTCATGACGACTGATCTGACCGATCAGACGACCGCTCTCGATCACCGGCATGCGCCGACGCCGACCACGCAGAAAGCGCTCCGACAGCTCGATGATGTCCGCCTCTGGGCTCACCGTCTCGACCTCGGTGGTCATGTAGGTGCTGACGGTACCGCCAACGGCTTCGTAGTAGGCACCGGATAGAATGCCACGCAAGCAGTCGCCCTCCGACAGCAAGCCAATCAGGTGGCCCTGGGAATCGACCACCGGAGCACCAGAAATACGGTGTTCCAGCAATCGATTGATGGCGGTGAACAGATCGGTATCCGACCTGAAGGTCACCAGATGGCGAGTCATGTAGTCGCGCACCTTGATGGACTTGAGCATGGGCGTTCTCCTCTGACGAGCATGAGGGTGTGCAGAATTTTGTGTAACCGGGGCTTGGGTTACTGCTGCGGCAGCCTGTCTTCGTAACTGATCGTAAAGC
>NZ_RHQP01000017.1:24742-102829 GCF_003935465.1 Pseudomonas sp. o96-267 | reverse complement strand
TGGCGTCCCCTAGGGGACTCGAACCCCTGTTACCGCCGTGAAAGGGCGGTGTCCTAGGCCACTAGACGAAGGGGACGCAAGACCCTAATCGCGAACCGATTCACATCGATTCTGGCACTCCCAAAGGAGTCGAGATTGGTGGAGCTAAACGGGATCGAACCGTTGACCTCTTGCATGCCATGCAAGCGCTCTCCCAGCTGAGCTATAGCCCCATCTCGAGGACGGGGCGCATGTTAAGAGCGCCCCGATTGGCTGTCAACAACATTTTTCCGGCCAGCCCAAAGTTTTTGCCAATAGAACAATTACTTAGAGCCAAACCGAGAATCAACCGCCGACCTAAATCGTAGGGTGCGCTATGCGCACCGCATACAACCACGGTCAAGTCGGTGCGCACGGCGCACCCTACGAAAGCATCAAGCGATGCTCGCCAGCAACTTCTCCCACTCCTTGGCCTCTTTCTTCGAGGTGCCGCCGAGCAGCTCCAGCGCCTGGCGCAGACGGAAACGAGTCAGGTCCGGGCCGAGGATTTCCATGGCATCGAGCACCGATACCGAGCTGGCCTGACCAGTGATCGCCGCGAACATCAGCGGCATGGCGTCACGCAGCTTCAGTTCAAGATGCTCGACCACAGCCTGAATGCAGCCGGTGATGCGATCCTTTTCCCACTGGCGCAGCGACTCGAGCTTCCACAGAATCAGCTGCATCAACTGACGCACCTGATCAGGCGACAGCTTCTTGTGCTCGAACAGCTTGGCATCCAGGCTCAGACCGCCGGAGAAGAAGAAACCGGCCAGCGGCGCGATCTGGCTGAAGGTCTCCACCCGGCCCTGCACGTGCGGCGCGATCTTCATCAGGTATTCGGGGTTCAGGGCCCACTTCTGCACTTCGGCGGCGAAGGTTTCCACCGGCAGTTCACGCAGCCACTGGCCGTTGAGCCAGGACAGCTTCTCCAGATCGAAGATCGGCCCGCCCAGCGACACGCGGTTGATGTCGAAGTGCTCGATCATCTCGGCCAGGGAGAACTTCTCGCGCTCGTCCGGCATCGACCAGCCCATGCGCCCCAGGTAGTTGAGCATGGCCTGCGGCAGGTAACCCATACGCTCGTAGAAGGTGATGCTGGTGGGGTTCTTGCGCTTGGACAGCTTGCTCTTGTCCGGATTGCGCAGCAGCGGCATGTAGCACAGCGCCGGCTGTTCCCAACCGAAGTATTCGTACAGCTTGATCAGCTTGGGCGCGGACGGCAGCCATTCCTCGCCACGCAGCACGTGGGTGATGCCCATCAGATGATCGTCGACCACGTTGGCCAGGAAGTAGGTCGGCAGGCCATCGGCCTTCATCAGCACCTGCATATCCATGCGATCCCACGGGATCTCGACATTGCCACGCAGCATATCCGGCACCACGCAGACGCCTTCGCTCGGCACCTTCATGCGCACCACGTGCGACTCGCCTGCGGCGATGCGGCGCTGCGCCTCGGCCGGCTCGAGGCGCATGCAGTGACCGTCGTAACGCGGAGTTTCTTTGTTGGCCATCTGCTGCGCGCGCACTTCATCGAGGCGCTCGGCGGAGCAGAAGCACGGGAAGGCATGACCCTTGGCGACCAGTTCGTCCGAATACTTCTTGTAGATCTCGCCGCGCTCGCTCTGCCGGTACGGGCCATGCGGGCCGCCGACATCCGGGCCTTCGTCCCATTCGATACCCAGCCAGCGCAGGGCGTCGAAGATCTGCTGCTCGGACTCGCGGGTCGAACGCAACTGGTCGGTGTCTTCGATACGCAGAATGAACTGACCGCCGTGCTGGCGAGCGAAGCACAGGTTGAACAGTGCGATGTAGGCGGTGCCGACATGGGGGTCGCCGGTCGGCGATGGCGCGATACGGGTACGAACGGTGGTCATGAATGCTCTCGGAAGGAAGACACGAGGTTTTGAATCAAGCGGGCGATGTTAGCAGGCCGACGGCCCCAGGCTCCAGCAGGCCGCCCCGGGTGATGGGCAAGCTGGCGATGAGAAAGTCGAGGAAGGTCTTGACCTTCATTGCCTGGAAACGCCGCGACGGATAGATGGCATAGACCTCGCCCACCGGCAAGCGCGCCTCGGGCAGTAGCTCGACCAAACGCCCGCTGCGCACAGCCTCTTCGCTGATCATCACCGGCAGCCCGGAGATGCCCGCGCCGGCCAGGGTCGCCTCACGAGCGAAGGTAATGTTGTTGCAGGTCATCACTCTCTGGCAGGGCAGGTGCTCGCCCAGCAGCGGCCAGTAGCGCGGCGCATCGTGCTGCAGGAGGATAGCCCGATGTCCCTCCAGTTCGGCGACGCTGCGCGGTGTACCGTGCGCAGCCAGATAGGCAGGGCTCGCACACAGACGCCGGCCGCTTTCGAACAGTTTGCGCGCAATCAAGGTGGAATCCTGCGGCTGACCGACCTGAATGGCGATGTCCACGCCCTCCTCCAATGGGTCGACGGAGCGCGACGTCAGCTCCACCTCGGCATCGATCTGCGGGTATTGGCGCATGAACTCGCCCAGCACTCGCCCGAGAAAGAGCTGGCCGAATTCAATCGGGGACGTGATGCGCAATAGCCCGGAGGGCTCGCGCTGCAGTTGCATCACCGCCTGCTCGGCTTCGGCGAAGTCGAGCATGATCTGCCGGCAACGCTCGTAATAGGCCTGCCCCACCTCGGTCAAACGCAACTTGCGCGTGGTGCGATTGAGCAGGCGGACACCGAGACGCTCTTCGAGCAGCGCGATGCGCCGACTAACCGTCGACTTCTGCATGCCCATGCTGGTCGCGGCCTGGGTAAAGCTGTGGCATTCCACCACTCGGGTAAAGATCAGTGCGTCATCAAGCCCCATGATTGTTCCTCATAAGCAACAAAGCATGCCAAGCCTAGAGTCTACTAGCGCAAAGGGAACACTGTTAAATTTACTTACATTTCTTTGCCGCATCCCGAGCCTCAAGCATGCCTGCCAAACTGCAACGTCGCCTTCTCGTCTTCGCAATCGTCCTGGCCCTCATCGTCGGCGCCCTGCTCGCCCAGTGGCTCCTGGTTGGCCGCTACCACGAGAGCACTGACAACGCCTACGTACAGGGCGAGATCACCCGCGTCTCGAGCCAGCTGAATGCACGCATCGAAAAGGTGTTGGTACGCGACAACCAGCACGTGGAAGCCGGTCAGTTGCTGGCCGTGCTGGAAGACGCCGATTTCCGCCTGACTCGCCAGCGCGCCCTCGCAGCCCTGGAAACCCACCAGGCCGAGCGCGCCCAGGCGCAGAGCAAACTCGACCAGCAGGCCAGCTTGATCGCCGCCAGCCAGGCCGATGTCGCCGCCAGCCAGGCCACGCTGGATCGCTCCAGGCTCGACCTCGGCCGCGCCCAGACCCTGCGCAAGCCGGGCTATGTCTCCGAAGAGCGGGTCACCACCCTGGCCGCCGACAACCGTGTGGCCCGTTCGCAAGTGGCCAAGGCTCAGGCCGATCTGCAGGCGCAGCGTCAGCAGGTTTCCAGCCTGGAAGCCGAGCTCAAGCGCCTGGATGCACTGATTCTTTCCGCACAGGCCGACCTGGAACAGGCCGACCTCAATCTCTCGCGCACACAGATTCACGCGCCAATCAGCGGCATGGTCGGCCAGCGCTCGGCGCGTGAAGGCCAGGTGGTGCAAAGCGGCACCTATCTACTGTCGCTGGTGCCGGATCAGGACATCTGGATCCAGGCCAACTTCAAGGAAACCCAGATCGGCCGCATGCGCCCAGGGCAGAAAGCCGAACTGTTGTTCGACAGCTACCCGGACACGCCCATCGAAGGCCGCATCGACAGCCTGTTCGCCGCCTCCGGCGCGCAGTTCAGCCTGCTGCCACCAGACAACGCCACCGGCAACTTCACCAAGGTGGTGCAGCGCATTCCGGTCAAGCTGACCTTCGCCGCTGACAACCCGTTGCGCGGGCTGATCCGCCCCGGCATGTCGGTAGAGGTCACCGTGGATCTGCGCAGCGACGACAGCCATGGCGGGTGATGCACTGGTCCGCCCCACAGCGGAACCCAGCCGCCGCGACTGGATCGCGGTGATGAGCACCATGCTCGGCGCTTTCATGGCGGTGCTGGATATCCAGATCACCAACTCCTCGCTCAAGGACATCCAAGGCGCGCTGTCCGCCACGCTTGAGGAAGGCTCGTGGATTTCCACGTCCTATCTGGTAGCCGAGATCATCATGATCCCGCTCACCGCCTGGCTGGTGCAGCTGCTCTCGGCGCGGCGCCTGGCTGTGTGGGTGTCAGTGGGCTTTCTGATCGCCTCGCTGCTGTGCTCCCTGGCCTGGAGCCTGGAGAGCATGATCGTGTTCCGCGCCCTGCAGGGGTTCACTGGCGGCGCACTGATCCCGCTGGCGTTCACCATGACACTGATCAAGCTCCCCGAGCACCACCGCGCCAAGGGCATGGCCCTGTTCGCCATTACCGCCACCTTCGCCCCCTCCATCGGCCCGACGCTGGGCGGCTGGCTGACCGAGAATTGGGGTTGGGAATACATCTTCTACATCAATGTGCCGCCCGGCCTGATCATGATCGCCGGCCTGCTCTATGGCCTGGAAAAGAAAGCGCCGCACTGGGAACTACTGAAGACCACCGACTACGCCGGGATCGCCACCCTAGGTCTGGGCCTGGGCTGTCTGCAGGTGTTTCTCGAAGAAGGCCACCGCAAGGACTGGCTGGAATCGCAACTGATCGTCGGCCTGGGCAGCGTGGCGCTGGTCAGCCTGATCCTGTTCGTCATCCTGCAGATATCCCGGCCCAACCCGCTGATCAACCTGGGCGTGCTGCGCGAACGCAACTTCGGCCTGGCCAGTATTTCCAGCCTGGGACTCGGTGTCGGGCTATATGGATCGATCTATGTGCTGCCGCTGTATCTGGCGCAGATCCAGGGGTACAACGCCTTGCAGATCGGCGAAGTGATCATGTGGATGGGCGTGCCGCAGCTGTTTCTGATCCCGCTGGTGCCCAAGCTGATGAAGATCATCTCGCCGAAATGGCTGTGCGCCCTGGGCTTCGCCCTGTTCGGCGCGGCGAGTTTCTTCTCCGGCGTGCTCAACCCGGACTTCGCAGGCGAGCAGTTCCAGCACATCCAGATCGTCCGCGCACTTGGCCAGCCGCTGGTAATGGTCACGGTTTCGCTGATCGCCACCGCCTACATCCTGCCGCAGGATGCCGGCTCGGCCTCCAGCCTGTTCAACATCCTGCGCAACCTTGGCGGAGCCATCGGCATCGCCCTGCTCGCCACCCTGCTGGATGCCCGCGCCAAGGTCTATTTCGACTACCTGCGCGAGTCCATCGTGCCGACCAACCCGCAGGTCGAAGAACGCCTGCACCTGCTGACGCAGACATTGGGCAGCGAACAGGCAGCGCTGGCCAAGCTCAGCCAGATCGTGCATGAGCAAGCGATCATCATGGCCTACAACGACGCCTTCCACTTCATCGGCATCGCCCTGGGCGTGAGCATGCTGGCGATCCTGCTGACACGAAAGCTGCCGCAGAACATGGCAGGCGGTGGCGCGGCTCACTGACCCTACTGTGTGGGAGCCGCGCCCCGCGGCGAATCGAGAGAACACCGTAAAACCAAAAGCTTCGCCCCAGGGCGGGGCTCCTACACCGGCGCCCCCGCGCCACGCGGCAACATCAAACCTGCAACAACCGATCCCGCAGCTTCTGAATCTCATCACGTAACTGCGCGGCGGCCTCAAACTCCAGATCGCGCGCCAGGGCGTACATCTTCTCTTCCAGCTGACGAATACGCTTGGTGATCTCGCTCGGCGAACGCAGCTCGTTCTCGTAGCGTGCGCTCTCCTCCGCCGCCTTGGCCATGCCCTTGCGCTTGTTACTTCGCGCACCGGGCACCACGGCGCCTTCGAGGATGTCCTTGACGTCCTTCTGCACGCCCTTGGGCACGATGCCGTTGGCTTCGTTGAAGGCGATCTGCTTGGCACGACGCCGCTCGGTCTCGCCGATGGCACGCTGCATCGAGCCGGTCATGTTATCGGCGTAGAGAATCGCCCTACCATTAAGGTTGCGCGCCGCACGGCCGATGGTCTGGATCAGCGAGCGCTCGCTGCGCAGGAAGCCTTCCTTGTCCGCATCGAGGATCGCCACCAGCGACACCTCGGGCATGTCCAGACCCTCGCGCAGCAGGTTGATACCCACCAGCACGTCGAAGGCGCCCAGGCGCAGGTCGCGAATGATCTCCACCCGCTCAACGGTATCGATGTCCGAGTGCAGGTAACGCACCTTGACGTCGTGATCACCCAGGTAATCGGTCAAGTCCTCGGCCATGCGCTTGGTCAGCGTGGTGACCAGCACACGATCACCCGCCGCCACGCGCAAACGGATCTCCGAGAGCAGATCATCGACCTGAGTGCGCGCCGGGCGCACCTCGATCTGCGGGTCGACCAGGCCTGTCGGTCGCACCAACTGCTCCACCACACGCCCGGCATGCTCACCCTCGTAAGGCCCAGGCGTGGCGGAAACGAAGATGGTCTGCGGGCTGGCCGCCTCCCACTCCTCGAAACGCATCGGTCGGTTGTCCAGCGCCGAAGGCAGACGGAAACCGTACTCCACCAGCGTTTCCTTGCGTGAGCGATCGCCCTTGTACATCGCGCCAACCTGCGGCACCGAAACGTGGGACTCGTCGATCACCAGCAGCGCTTCGTCCGGCAGGTAGTCATAGAGAGTGGGTGGCGGCGCGCCAGACGGACGGCCCGACAGGTAGCGCGAGTAGTTTTCGATGCCGTTGCAGTAGCCCAGCTCCAGGATCATCTCCAGGTCGAAGCGGGTGCGCTGCTCCAGGCGCTGCGCCTCCACCAGCTTGTTCGCCCCGCGCAGGTACTCCAGACGCTGCTGCAGCTCGACCTTGATGTGCTCAACCGCCTCCAGCAAGGTTTCTCGCGGGGTGACGTAGTGGCTCTTGGGGTAGAAGGTAAAGCGCGGCAGCTTCTGGATCACCTCGCCGGTCAGCGGATCGAAGGCGCTGATGCTCTCCACCTCGTCATCGAACAGCTCGACACGGATGGCTTCAAGATCCGACTCCGCCGGAAAGACGTCGATCACATCGCCGCGCACGCGGAAAGTCGCACGGGCAAAATCCATGTCGTTGCGGGTGTATTGCAGCTCGGCCAGGCGGCGCAACAGCGCGCGCTGGTCCATCTTGTCGCCGCGATCGAGGTGCAGCACCATTTTCAGGTACTCCTCGGGGCTGCCCAAGCCGTAGATCGACGACACGGTGCAGACCACGATCACATCCTTGCGCTCGATCAGCGCCTTGGTCGCCGACAGACGCATCTGCTCGATATGGTCGTTGATCGAGGCATCCTTCTCGATGAAGGTATCGGACGACGGCACATAGGCTTCCGGCTGGTAGTAGTCGTAGTAGGAGACGAAGTACTCCACCGAGTTGTTCGGGAAGAACGCCTTGAACTCGCCGTAGAGCTGCGCGGCCAGGGTCTTGTTCGGTGCCAGCACCAGGGTCGGGCGCTGCACCTGAGCAATCACGTTGGCGATGGAAAAGGTCTTGCCCGAGCCGGTTACGCCCAGCAGGGTCTGGTGCGACAGACCGGCCTCCAGCCCCTCGACCATCTGCCGGATCGCCTCGGGCTGATCGCCGGCAGGTTTGAAGCGGGTCACCAACTGAAACTCGGACATGCAGTACCTCGACAAATGGCTGTGACGCATCCTTTCGGACTGCGTCAAAAGCCATGAATTGCAGGGCGATTCAGCGATAGTTCCAGGTAGAGTCGAATTACCTGGCAAAAGGCCTTAATTCAGGGCTTTGCGCTGTCGCCCCCTGGATTCAGGGTCGTTATACTAACGCCCCGTTTACGCGCCCCCTAGCGCTTTTGTCGGGGACGCCTGGCCACCCACCCCTCACTCGAGTTGTCGCACCCATCATGAGTCTCTTCTCTGCCGTCGAAATGGCTCCGCGCGATCCCATCCTGGGCCTCAACGAAGCATTCAACGCGGACACCCGCACCACCAAGGTCAACCTTGGCGTGGGCGTCTACTACAACGAGGAGGGGCGAATTCCGCTGCTGCGCGCCGTCGCAGAAGCCGAAAAAGCGCGTATCGAGGCGCATGCTCCGCGCGGCTACCTGCCGATCGAAGGCATCGCCGCCTACGACAAGGCCGTGCAGGAACTGCTGTTCGGCAAAGGCGCTGCGCTGATCGAAGCCGGCCGTGTGATCACCACGCAAGCCCTGGGCGGTACCGGCGCACTGAAGATCGGCGCCGACTTCCTCAAGCGCCTGCTGCCGGACGCCACCGTCGCCATAAGCGACCCGAGCTGGGAGAACCACCGCGCCCTGTTCGAATCGGCCGGTTTCCCGGTGCAGAATTACCGCTACTACGACCCGTTCAGCAACGGCGTGAACCGCGGCGGCATGCTCGAAGACCTGCGTAACCTGCCGGCCCGTTCCATCGTCGTGCTGCACGCCTGCTGCCACAACCCGACCGGCGTCGACCTGCAATTGGAAGACTGGAAGGCCGTGCTGGACGTGCTGCGCGAGCGCGAGCACGTGCCCTTCCTCGACATCGCCTACCAGGGCTTCGGTGACGGCATCGACCAGGACGCCGAAGCCGTGCGCCTGTTCGCCGAGTCGGGCCTGGAGTTCTTCGTATCCAGCTCCTTCTCCAAATCGTTCTCGCTCTACGGCGAGCGCGTCGGCGCCCTGTCTCTGGTCACCAGCAGCCGTGAAGAGTCGACTCGCGTCCTGTCGCAGCTCAAACGCGTGATCCGTACCAACTACTCCAACCCACCTACCCACGGCGCTACCGTGGTCGCCAGCGTGCTCAACAGCCCGGAACTGCGTGCCATGTGGGAAGCCGAACTGGGCGAAATGCGCGACCGCATCCGCAGCATGCGCCTGGCCATGGTCGAACAACTGTCCGCATTGGGCGCCAAGCGCGACTTCGGCTTCGTCGCCGAGCAGCGGGGCATGTTCTCCTACTCCGGCCTCACCGTGGAGCAAGTGGAACGCCTGAAGGAAGAGTTCGGCATCTACGCCGTCGGCACCGGCCGTATCTGCGTCGCCGCGCTGAACAACGGCAACCTGGACAGCGTCACCCGCGCGATCCACGCCGTGCTTTAGCCTCTGCGATAGACAAAAACGCCGGCCCATAAGCCGGCGTTCTTGTTTAGGCAGAGCGTAGAGACAAAACTCGGCGACTATCATTGCAGGCTCGCGCTACCACGGCAACCTGATGCCTATCCCTTTCACCGACAGCATTGCGTACGACAGAATCAACAAGTACATGCAACACAATGCGTAAAACCGCTTACGACTTCCTGCCATTTGCCACGCTCCTTTTTTGTGAAATCTATCACAAAAAGAAGGACAGACGTCAAAACGCCATCACCCAAAATTGGTGAAGCCATACCAAGGAAACACCAGCAGAACGACAGACACCCAAAAGGTTGACTTCTCTTTTTTAATCAGTAACATACGCGTCGTTGTTCCGCGATAGCTCAGTCGGTAGAGCAAATGACTGTTAATCATTGGGTCCCTGGTTCGAGTCCAGGTCGCGGAGCCAAATTTAAGAACCCAGCCTAACCGCTGGGTTTTTTATTGCCTGCGCAACTCTCACCAGGGACTGCGTCCCAAGTTATTCGCTTCGCTCACCCCTTCGGGGCCGCGCTGAAGCGCGTTCAGCTTCGCTGTCGAGTCCAGGTCGCGGAGCCAAATTCAAAAGCCCAGCCTCGTGCTGGGCTTTTTATTACCAGGGATCATGTCCCAGGCCATTCATCTCCCTGCAGGAGAGCATCGCACCTGTAGGAGCCCCGCGGCGAATCGAAAGAACAAAGCCTCGCCCCGAGGCGGGGCTCCTACAAAACGCAAATCGCGTAGCCCAGCACCCTCCCCTACAAAAACGAAAAAGGCCGGTCAAAAGACCGGCCCAGACTACAACGCCGCCAGGCGTCAGTTAACACTCAACTTGTCGCGGTTCTTCTCCAGCGTCGCCTCGCCGATACCTTTCACCTCCAGCAACTCATCGACCGAGGCGAAATTACCGTGTTCTTCCCGATAAGCCACAATCGCCTGCGCCTTGGTAGCACCAATCCCCACCAACTCACTCTGCAGCGTTGCAGCATCGGCGGTATTGAGATTGACCACGGCAACCTGCGCCACTTGCGCGGCAGCCGGTTTGGCGCTTTCGGTTTTTGGGGTTTCAGCCGCGGCGGCAGCCAGAGAGAAGGAAGCCAGAACAGCGAACAACACAGAAGAAAGACGGACTTTAAGCATGATATGCATCCTTACGTAAGTTGATCCTTGAGGAAGGCGTCTAGCCTCCCCTTATCAACATAGATGCTAACAACAGACTGTCAAATATCCGTGCGTTTTTGCAGATAAAGCCAATCGACAATTTCCCCTTCTGGCCGATAACCGGACACTACCTGCCGCAGCAATTGCCGCACACGTTCGTAATCCTCACGCGCAACGGCATCATGAAGCGCCAGGAGAATTTGCTTATATTCCGCCCAGGGCAACATCTCTTCGTTGGCCCGCATAATCATTGGGTGCTCAGTTGGGCTGACGTTGTCGCCAATAAGTAACTCCTCATAGAGTTTCTCACCCGGCCTGAGCCCGCTGAACTCGATGGCGATATCTCCCTGAGGGTTATCAGAGGAGCGAACGCTCAAACCACTGAGATGGATCATTTTCTCGGCCAGCTCGGCGATCTTTACCGGCGACCCCATGTCCAACACGAAGACATCCCCACCCTCTCCCATTGAGCCGGCCTGAATGACTAACTGAGCAGCCTCGGGGATAGTCATGAAGTACCGCGTAATATTGGGATGTGTAACCGTTACAGGCCCACCCCGTCGGATTTGCGCATGGAACAGGGGAATGACCGAACCTGACGATCCAAGCACATTACCAAAGCGAACCATTGTGAATCGGGTCTTGTTGACCTGATGGAGAGCCTCGCCCTTACCGAAAAGTACTGGCGCCTGCTCACGACTCAATGCCTGTAGCACCATTTCAGCCAAACGCTTGGTGCTACCCATCACATTGGTTGGTCGCACGGCCTTATCCGTAGAGATCAGCACAAAATGCTCAACGCCAGCTTTCAAGGCAGCCTGCGCCGCGTGCAAGGTACCAAAGACATTATTGAGCACCCCCTCAGCCACATTGTGTTCCACCATCGGCACGTGCTTGTAAGCGGCTGCATGATAAACCGTATCCACCTCCCAGCCACGGAGTACTTCCTCCAGCCGCTTGGCATTGCGAATGGAGCCGAGAATCGGGATCATCTGAATACTCAAAGCCTCACGTTTGATGCGCCGCGAAAGCTCCGCATGAATGCTGTAGAGATTGAACTCACTGTGCTCGAACAAAATCAAAGTGCGAGGAGAATTGGCCAGAATCTGCCGGCACAGCTCGGAGCCAATCGAGCCACCCGCGCCGGTCACCATGACAACCTGACTACGAATACAGCGCTCGAACAACGCCTTCTGCGGGGGCACCGGATCCCGCCCCAATAAATCAGCAATATCAACTTCCTGAATCTCATCGACCGTCACGCGCCCACTTGCCAGATCCATAAAGCCTGGAACGCTACGTACATGTAGAGGGTATTCCTCCAGCAACTTTAGAATCTCGCGACGCCGCGCACGCGAGGCAGAGGGCACAGCCAACAAAATCTCTTGAACCCCCGCCTCATCGATCATCTGCTGCAAATGCTTCGGTTTATATACCCGCAAACCAGCGATAACACGATTAGCGATGCTTGAATCATCATCGACAAATGCGACTGGGCGCATGGAGCGCCCCATGCGCAACGCAGCTAATAACTGGTTGCCCGCAGCACCAGCGCCATAAATGGCAACACGAGGCAAACCAGAGTCTTTCGCCTGAAGCTGATAAGGATGATCGCCCGAGAACCAGTCACCCATAAAGTAGTGGCGCATCAACAAGCGCAAACCGCCAATAAAAGTAATGCTCAGCCACCAGTAGTTGAGGACCATCGAGCGAGGAATTATCAGCGTAGCGTCGCGATACCAATAAACTGCCAGAGCCAACATCAATGCCGACAACGATACCGCTTTGAAAATGCCTTTTAGCGCGTCGTTACCAAAGTAACGCATAACTGCGCGGTACATCCCCTGGCGGACAAAAATAGGTATGGTAATTATTGGTGCTAACGCGAAAAGCCAAGCATGCCCGCCCAAAGGCTGAATCTCGTTTAAATCACCCAAGCGCACAAGAAAGGCCAGCCATAGGGCCAGCCATATTAGGAGAATATCTGTTGCGACCTGCAGCACTCGCTTATAACGGCGAGGTAAAGCAATCAAACGAGAACGCAACCAGTCGGCCGACTTTAACATCAAAAAACCTCATATCCGTTGAAAACCGCAGCTGGACTGCAATCAACGTAGCCTCACGCACATATGAAATGACTCCGTCACGCGATGACGAAAAACAAAGAACTCGCGAAGAACGAGTAGTAAGGTGACAATTAACCGGAAAGCTTCCCACTTAAGATAAAATGCGATTTAGCGCCGTGATCCTCACCTGCCCAGTGCAGTCAGCACAGTCGTGCCGGTATCGTTACATCCTGTTGATGCACATAATCTACCACGAAACAACCAGCCAATTGCCCCCTTTCGGGCGCAATCCAGCGTGGCCAGCACACAAACAGATTACCCTCCACTTACATTACCCTTGCGCGTGAATGCAAGGTCCAAAGCCGCTCAGCTTGCACCCTGGCCCGCCGCAAAGCCAAACGGGATTTCAATGGCGCTTCGCCAATGATCCTTGATGCCATCTTAGCCCGCATTGCAGCCAAACCAGTGCTCTGCTTATGCATGGGCGGTACTCGCCAGACCAGCGGCCGCTTGGTATCGTCAGCAGTCGGCCGCAACCGGCAAGCAAAAGGGCAAAAACGACCCTAGCCATAGCGAATCTACACACACCCGCAACCCAATATGCCGTTCAAAGGCCAATCCTACGTTCCAAATTTAATAACTACTTCGAGCCAAGCAGCACACCTGCAGACGGTACTCAAATCAGTCCTTTATACAATCCCCAAAGGCTTTTCCGGAAAAGTTAAAAATATATCAGATCAATTTCAGCCAAAGGTTTTGGAATCGAAACATTAATGCCACTTACTTGGGCTAAGCCAGTAACACCAGGGCGAGCCTCATAGATACTACACCTACCCTCTCAGCAGTCAGTTCCTGACGATTGAACTGACCAGGACGACGTCCAACCAAGCACATCTCCTAAGTACGCCCCACAGTTGAAGCCACTCGCCGAGCTTAGTCGTTCGCGGGAAATGCTTCAACGGATAGTGGGTGCGTTACTAGCTAAGGTGGGAGCCTAGACGGTATACACCTTCATGGCGCGGAATTTCATAAATTGAAAGGCTTCTAATGACACCAACCCGCACCTGGGGGGGGGCGACACAGTATCGAACAGACTAACAATGGTCAGCAGAACCAACAGCGAAAACCAACTATCAGCCCCAGCAGCGAAAAAATTAAGTACGCTAATCACGGATTCACTATCAAACGATAAATTGGAAAGAGTTCTACCCTGCCCCTCCCCAAAAACTTTCATATCGATCAGCAGAATAGGTTGGGCTCTACCACGTTAGCACGGGCACTTTCGAGTATGCTCACACCGAGCTGAAGGAGCGCTCATGTGCAAGCGCAAGAAATACAGCTCCGAACTCAAGCGGGAACCATTGAACTGATTCGTCGTTCAGGGGCGAGCTGCCGACAGGTGACCCTAAAGATTGGTGTTGCTCCCAACCTGCTCACACGTTGGGCTCGGGAGGCGCAACCTGCTACAGAGAAAGCCTTTCCTGGAACGGGAAGGCCGCGGGATGAGGAGCTGCCCGCCTCAAACGCGAGTTGGCCCGAGTAACCAAGGAACGTGATTTTTCAATAGACGCGGCAGCGTACTTTGACAAAGAATCATCGAGCGGCACACGCGGGTCCAGCGCTGCCGTAGCGAGTACCCGGTACGCCCCTGATGTTCCGCTGCCTGAAGGTTTCTGCCAGTGGCTGTTACGCCTGGCAGAATTGCGAGCCAAGCTCACGTACTCAAGAGAATGCATGCCTGGTGAGACGCATTCCGGAGATTCACGAGGACAGCCGTGGCGTGATCGGAGCGTCACGGATGCACGAGGATCTGCTCGACGAAGGCGAAACCGTCAGCCTGAACCACGTTGCTCGCCTGACGGCCGCCGAGCGAATTCAAGGCTGGCCACGCCGGAAGAGGCGTGATGTTGGAAGAGTCGCCAACCACCGTCCAGCAGGCGCTGGAGCACGATTTAACCGCGCAGGAACCAGAGCGCAAGTGGGTCACGGACATTACGGAAATAGCCACACTGGAAGATAAGCTCTTCCTATGCGTGACGCTCGACTTCTACAGCAAGCTGGTGATTGGCTGGTCGATGCATCATCGTCAGGATCGGAAGATGGCGATTCGAGCGTTAAAGGTGGCGATCTGGTAGCGTCAGGGTGACTGGTCGGAGATCCTGCATTCGGATCGCGGTAGCCAATTTACCAGCGCTGAATACCAGCGTTTTCTGAATCGCAACACACCGGATTACAGTATGATCGCCGTCGGGCATTGGGCGACAATGCTGCTTGTGGAGGCTTCTTCGGTCAGTTCAAACGGGAGCGCGTTGCCCATCAGTGGTATCGGACTCGTGATGAAGCGCGGGCGGATTTATTCGACTACATCGAGTGGCTTCATAACCCACAAATACGTCGTAGAGTCGCCCGGCAAGACCTGAAGTTTTCAGCCCTTTTCAAACCGTCCGTCGAAATGGGGTAGCCCCCCCCCTACAAGCACAACCGTGCGGCTGATCAACGCGCTAAGCAGGGCGTGCCCAGCGTTTAAGGCTTCGCCAGCCAAGGGTCAGTACGCGCAAGTTCAATTACCTTTTGCACCGCCAGTCCAACGACAGCCTGAAGGTCGAATGCGACCAGTTATAAGATCTTGGCCGAAGACCGCCTATTGGGACTGCCCAAGCGCGCGCATCACAAGACCACATAGAAATTTCATCGGCTTTATCGGCATCCGCATCGGCTCAAGCCTGGATCCGATCAAATTACGGCGATAAGGCCCGAACATGTCTGGGTGGCAGATATAACCTACTTACCGGCCCGAAATAGCACTCGATACTTGAACTTGGTCACCGACGCCTACTCACGAAAGATCATTGGCCATCACGCCCACAAGGGCTTGCATGCCGAATCTGTGACGGTCGCCTTTCGGCAAGCACTACGAGGAAGATGGAGTAACCAAGCGCTGATCCATCATAGTGATCGCGGAACTCAGTATTGCTCTGCACTTTATCAGGCACTGCAAAGGCAACATAGATCGTAGTGCTCAGTGACCGAGGCCACGATTGCTATCAGAACTCACAGACGGGGCGGGTGAATGGCATTTTGAAGAACGAACTGCTGCGCAGCCGATTTGCAGCAAGCCAGAGCGCTGCTTAGCGAGGCCGCCGGGATCTACAAGACGGAGCGACCGCACCTGGCTTTGGAATACAGAACGCCCGATGCAGTGCACCGGATTTTATAGGTACCGCAAATCTAGCTAAAACGGTATTAGCCTATTTCAGGACTAGACGATCCAGCATGACGCAAAATTAGCGCCGACATCTCTACAGCTTTGCCAGAACATCTACTCGTCTTCATTCACCCGATCACGCAGCTCTTTACCCGGCTTGAAATGCGGCACGAACTTGCCGTCCAGACGCACCGACTGGCCGGTTTTCGGGTTACGCCCAACGCGCGGTGCGCGGTAGTGCAGCGAGAAGCTGCCAAAGCCGCGAATTTCGATGCGATCTCCGGTGGCCAGTGCCTGGGACATTTGCTCCAGCATGGTCTTGATGGCCAACTCGACATCCTTGGAGGACAGCTGACCTTGATGAGTGACAATTCTTTCGATCAACTCCGACTTGGTCATGGTTTTCCCTTCTTTTTCAAGCGGCTAGAAGACTCGACGGTTTGGTTGTAGCACGCGGGTCATCTTTTGAACAGCCTAAAAAACAAGGTGTTAGCGCAATCTGAGGCAGAACCGCGCCACGCGACACACAAGAGGCTTACAGCAGGGACATAAAACGGTTTGCCGAACCCGGGACTGGGGCAAGACCCGCCCTGGATGGCCACACCAAAGCGAATCCGCGCACCCACTAATCAACGACAGGTACAAGGCTTCGCGAGCAGTGCTCCTCTCAACCTACAGCGCGAGCATGCCGATTGCTGTGGGGACGCACTGCGCTTGGCAGGACTACACATCGCCTGGTGCGCGCGGCACACCCTACGGGATGTAGAAACGAAAAAGGGCGACCCGAGGGCCGCCCTTTTTCTGGATGGATTAACCGAACTTAGTTCTGTTTTTCCATTTGAGCACGGAGCAGATCACCAATGGTGGTCGGGCCGGTGCTTTCAACGTCTTGCTTGTTACGCAGTTCCTTCATCGCGTCTTTCTCGTCTTCAACGTCTTTCGACTTGACGGACAGGCTGATGACGCGGGACTTGCGGTCGACGCTGATGATCTTGGCTTCTACTTCGTCGCCTTCTTTCAGAACGTTGCGCGCGTCTTCAACGCGGTCACGGCTGATTTCGGAGGCTTTCAGAGTAGCTTCGATCTCGTTGCCCAGGTCGATGATGGCGCCCTTGGCGTCTACTTCTTTCACAACGCCACGGACGATGGTGCCCTTGTCGTTGATGGAGACGTAGTTGCTGAACGGATCGTCTTCCAGTTGCTTGATGCCCAGGGAGATACGCTCGCGCTCCGGATCAACCGACAGGATGACGGTTTCCAGCTCGTCGCCCTTCTTGAAGCGACGCACGGCTTCTTCGCCAGCTTCGTTCCAGGAGATGTCGGACAGGTGAACCAGGCCGTCGATGCCGCCGTCCAGACCAATGAAGATACCGAAATCGGTGATCGACTTGATGGTGCCGGAGATTTTGTCACCCTTGTTGAACTGACCGGAGAAGTCTTCCCACGGGTTGGTCTTGCACTGCTTGATACCCAGGGAGATACGACGACGCTCTTCGTCGATGTCCAGAACCATGACTTCCACTTCGTCGCCGACGTTAACGACTTTCGACGGGTGGATGTTCTTGTTGGTCCAGTCCATTTCGGAAACGTGCACCAGGCCTTCCACGCCCTCTTCCAGCTCGGCGAAGCAGCCGTAGTCGGTGAGGTTGGTGACGCGGGCAACAACGCGGGTGTTTTCCGGGTAACGAGCTTTGATGGCAACCCATGGGTCTTCGCCCAGTTGCTTCAGGCCCAGGGATACGCGGTTACGCTCGCGATCGTACTTCAGAACCTTGACGTCGATCTCGTCGCCAACGTTGACGATCTCGGACGGGTGCTTGATGCGCTTCCAAGCCATGTCGGTGATGTGCAGCAGGCCATCTACGCCGCCCAGGTCAACGAACGCACCGTAGTCGGTGAGGTTCTTGACGATACCTTTGACTTGCTGGCCTTCCTGCAGGGATTCCAGCAGAGCTTCGCGCTCGGCGCTGTTCTCGGCTTCCAGGACGCTGCGACGGGAAACGACAACGTTGTTGCGCTTCTGGTCCAGTTTGATGACCTTGAATTCCAGCTCTTTGCCTTCCAGGTGAGTGGTATCACGCACCGGACGGACGTCAACCAGGGAACCCGGCAGGAACGCGCGGATGCCGTTGACGTCAACAGTGAAGCCGCCTTTGACCTTACCGTTGATAACGCCCTTGACCACTTCTTCAGCGTTGAACGCAGCTTCCAGAACCAGCCAGGATTCAGCGCGCTTGGCTTTTTCGCGGGACAGCTTGGTTTCACCGAAGCCATCTTCAACCGCGTCCAGCGCGACGTGGACTTCGTCACCGACCTTGATGGTCAGCTCGCCTTGTTCGTTGAAGAACTGGTCGAGCGGGATGACGCCCTCGGACTTCAGACCTGCGTGAACGGTAACCCAGTCACCGTCGATGTCGACCACGATACCGGTGATGATGGCGCCCGGCTGCATGTCGAGGGATTTCAGGCTTTCTTCAAATAGTTCTGCAAAGCTTTCGCTCATGTTGATTCCTGTTGATCAAGGGCGGGGATTCGCCCAAACCACACTCCAGACCATGTGGGTTCGTTCATATGAAAAGAGGCCTACGGGACAAGGACTGGTCTCCCGTATGCCTCCTTGCGGACCCTTCGATTTAAAGCAACCGAGAGCCCTTACCCGGCGAGATCGCGATCGGCGACCTCGCTCAGAATTCGTTCAAGCACTTGCTCGATGGAAAGTTCGGTGGAATCCAGCACGATTGCGTCGGCTGCCGGCTTGAGCGGAGCCACCGCGCGCTGGGTATCGCGCTCGTCGCGCGCCCGTATCTCGTCGAGAAGACTCGCGAGATTAACATCATCGCCTTTGGCCTTCAACTGCAAGTAGCGGCGACGGGCACGCTCCTCGGCGCTGGCGGTCAGGAAAATCTTCAGCGGCGCCTCGGCGAACACCACGGTGCCCATGTCGCGGCCATCGGCCACCAGGCCCGGCATCTCCTGAAATGCGCGCTGACGCTGCAGCAGTGCTTCGCGCACGGCAGGCAGCGAGGCGACCATCGAAGCACCCGCACCAACCTGTTCATTACGGATGGCGTCGGTCACCTCCTCGCCTTCGAGGATGATGCGCTTGTCGATGAACTGTACATCCAGATGCGCGGCCAGCTGCTTGAGCGACTCTTCGTTGGTCAGATCGATACCATGGTTACCGGCAGCAAAGGCCAGCAAGCGATACAGCGCACCAGAGTCGAGCAGATTCCAGCCCAGCTGCTTGGCCAGCAGTGAACAGAGCGTGCCCTTGCCCGACCCGCTCGGCCCGTCGACCGTGATTACCGGCGCGCTCATGCGTTGCCCTCTACGACCACATTGATACCGACTTCAGCTGCCAGGGCGAGGAAGTTGGGGAAGGACGTGGCGACGTTGGCGCAGTCGTGGATACGGATTGGTGCACTGGCACGCAGCGAAGCGACGCTGAAGGACATGGCAATGCGGTGATCGCCATGCGCCCAGACTTCACCACCGCCAATGGCGCCGCCGTCGATGATGATACCGTCAGGGGTCGGCTCAGCCTTGACGCCCAGCGAGATCAGGCCGTCGGCCATGACCTGGATACGGTCGGATTCTTTCACCCGCAGCTCTTCGGCACCGCGCAACACGGTGCGACCTTCGGCACAGGCGGCAGCGACGAACAGTACCGGGAATTCATCGATGGCCAGCGGTACCAGGTCTTCCGGGATATCGATGCCTTTCAGCTTGGCTGCACGCACGCGAATGTCCGCCACCGGTTCGCCGCCAACTTCACGCTGGTTTTCCAGGGTGATGTCACCGCCCATCAGCTTGAGAATGTCGATCACGCCGGTGCGGGTCGGGTTGATGCCGACGTGCTCCAGCACCAGCTCGGAGCCCTCAGCGATGCTGGCAGCGACCAGGAAGAAAGCAGCCGAGGAAATATCCGCCGGCACTTCGATGCGCGTGGCGCTCAGCTTGTGGCCGGACTCGACGCTGGCGGTGCTGCCCTCGACGCTGACCGGGTAGCCGAAACCGCGCAGCATACGCTCGGTGTGATCACGGGTCGGCGCCGGCTCGGTCACCGAGGTGCTCCCCGCAGCGTACAAGCCAGCCAGCAGCAGGCAGGATTTGACCTGGGCGCTGGCCATGGGCATTTCGTAGGCCATGCCGGTGAGGCGCTGGCCACCCTTGATGGTCAGCGGCGGACGACCTTCCGGGCCAGTCTCGATCACCGCGCCCATCTCACGCAGCGGCTTGGCCACGCGATTCATCGGGCGCTTGGACAGCGAAGCGTCACCGGTCAGCGTGGTATCGAACGGCTGCGCAGCCAGCAGGCCGGAGAGCAGGCGCATGGAAGTACCGGAGTTCCCCATGTACAGCGCGCCGGCCGGCGCTTTCAGACCATGCAGGCCGACGCCATGGATGGTCACGCGGCCGTGGTGCGGGCCTTCGATGACCACGCCCATGTCGCGGAACGCCTGCAACGTGGCCAGGGCATCTTCGCCTTCGAGGAAGCCTTCGACCTCGGTGGTGCCTTCAGCCAGCGAACCCAGCATGATCGAGCGGTGCGAAATGGACTTGTCACCGGGGACGCGGATACGTCCGGACAGGCTGCTACCGGGTTTTGCCAGGAAAATCAGATCGGTCGAGTGCATAGCGTCCACATAGGCCCTGCGGGCCAGAATTTTGCTGAAATGTTCGCGGGCCACGCGGGCGCGGGTGAACACGCCCAGCAGTTGATGCCCATCCCCAGCGTCGACCGCGTCGCGCAAGGCGTCGAGGTCGTCGCGAAACGTATCCAATGTGCGCAGCACGGCCTCGCGGTTGGCAAGGAAGATATCGTGCCACATCACCGGATCACTGCCGGCGATCCGCGTGAAGTCGCGGAAACCGCCAGCGGCATAGCGGAAAATTTCCAGGTTCTCGCTGCGCTTGGCCAGCGAGTCAACCAGGGTAAAGGCCAGCAGATGCGGCAGGTGGCTGGTGGCGGCAAGCACCTGGTCGTGATGCTCGACCTCCATCGCCTCGACATCCGCCCCCAGCTCGCGCCATAGCCCTTCGACCAGCGCCAGAGCGGCCTCATCACTGTATTCGCACGGAGTGAGAATGACCTTGTGACGGCGGAACAGCTCGGCGTTGGCAGCCTCCACCCCACTCTGCTCGGACCCCGCAATGGGATGGCCGGGCACCAGACGCACTGCCTTTCCAGCAAACGCCAGGCGCGCCGCGCGCACGACATTGCCCTTGGCGCTACCGACGTCGGTCAGCACGGCGTTGCCAAGATCCAGCGCAGCCAGTTGAGCAAGCACCTTCTCCATGGCCAGGATAGGCACTGCCAACTGAATGACCTCGGCCCCCTGACAGGCGGCGGCCAGATCGCTCTCACAACGATCGACCACGCCCAACTGTACCGCCAAGCGACGCGATTCTGCATCCAGATCGACACCCACCACTTCCCGGCACAGACCACGTTCACGCAGGCCCTTGGCGAAGGAGCCACCGATCAGGCCGAGACCGACCACTACCAGGCGGCCGATCTTAGGGGTAAACGATTGCACTGCAGTGACAGTCACGCCGACAGCACCTTGGCCAAAGCCTCGAGGAAGCGTGCGTTCTCTTGCGGCAGGCCGATGGAGACACGCAGGAAATTCGGCATGCGGTAACCAGCCATCGGTCGCACGATCACCCCTTCACGCAGCAGCGCCTGGTTGATCGCAGCTGTGTCGCGGCCAAAATCGACGGCGATGAAGTTGGCCTTGGAGGCAATCCAGCTCAGCCCCAGAGCCCGCAACCCCTCTTCCAACTGCTGCATGCCGGCATCGTTTAGGCGACGGCTTTCAGCCAGGTAGTCGGCATCGCTCAGCGCCGCGCAGGCAGCTGCCAGCGCGAGGCTGTTAACGTTGAACGGCTGACGCACGCGGTTGAGCACATCAGCAATGGCCGGCGAGCTGATGGCGTAGCCAACACGCAGGGAGGCCAGGCCATAGGCCTTGGAGAAGGTGCGCGAGACCAGCAGGTTCGGGTAGCGCGCCAGGTAATCAAGGCCGTCCGGCAACTCGTCGCCTTCGGCGTATTCGATATAGGCTTCGTCCAGCACCACCAGCACCGACTCCGGCACCTTGGCCAGGAAGGTTTCCAGCGCGTCCGGGCCAAACCAGGTACCGGTCGGGTTGTTGGGGTTGGCGATGAAGACGACGCGAGTATTGCCATCGATGGCGGCAAGCATGGCCTGCAAATCGTGACCGTAATCCTTGGCCGGCACGATCTTGCCCTGTGCGCCGACTGCCTGCGTGGCAATGGGATAAACCGCGAAAGCGTAGTCACTGAACACGGCGTTGAGGCCAGGCGCCAGGTAGGCGCGAGCAACCAGCTCAAGGATATCGTTGGAGCCATTACCCAGCGTCACCTGCGCAGCGTCGACACCGTAACGGGCAGCCAGCGCAGTCTTGAGGGTGAAGCCATTGCCATCCGGGTAGCGGGTCAGCTCGTCCAGTTCGGCGCGAATCGCTGCCAGCACTTTGGTGCTGGGGCCGAGCGGGTTTTCGTTGCTGGCCAGCTTGACGATACCGGCCGGGTCGAGACCCAGCTCACGGGCCAGCTCATCGACCGGCTTGCCGGGTACGTACGGAGACAGCTTTTGCACCCCTGGCTGGGCCAGGGTCAGAAAATCGCAACTCATTACAAAACCTCATTGTCTCGACCGAGCGCCACAGGCTTCGCAGGAGCAACTTCAATCGCGAACATCGCGGCTAAAGCCGCTCCTACAGGGACGCGGTTTACAGTACCGCCTTCGGATAAGAACCCAGCACCTTCAGCGCCACCGCTTCCTGAGCGAGCTTCTCCAGCACACCCTTGACCAACGGATCGCGGTGGTGGCCGACGAAATCGATGAAGAACACGTAGGTCCACTTGCCGCTGCGCGACGGGCGGGTCTCGATGCGAGTCAGGTCGATACCGTTGTTATGGAACGGCACCAGCAGCTCGTGCAGCGCACCCGGCTTGTTGCGCATCGAGACGATGATCGAGGTCTTGTCGTCGCCGGTCGGCGGCACTTCCTGGCTGCCGATGATGAGAAAGCGCGTGGAGTTGTCCGGGCGATCCTCGATCTTTTCCGCCAGTTTGGTCAGGCCATACAGGTTGGCCGCCATATCGCCGGCAATCGCCGCGCTGTTCCACTCGCTCTTCACTCGCTTGGCCGCGTCAGCGTTGCTGGAAACAGCCACGCGCTCGACGTTCGGGTAGTGCGCGTCCAGCCACTTGCGGCACTGCGCCAGCGACTGGGCATGGGAATAGATGCGGGTGATCTTGTCGGTCTGAGTGGTCTCGCCCACCAGCAGGTGGTGGTGAATGCGCAGCTCCACCTCGCCACAGATGACCATGTCATGCTCGAGGAAGCTATCGAGGGTGTGGTTGATCGCGCCTTCGGTGGAGTTCTCCACCGGCACCACGCCGAAGTTGACCGCACCGGCAGCCACTTCGCGGAACACTTCATCGATGGCAGCCATGGGCACGCTGATCACCGCATGACCGAAGTGCTTCATCGCTGCGGCCTGACTGAAGGTACCTTCAGGGCCGAGGTAGGCGACTTTCAGCGGATTTTCCAACGCCAGGCAGGAGGACATGATCTCGCGGAACAGCCGCGCCATTTCCTCGTTGCCGAGCGGGCCCTGGTTGCGCGCCATCACGCGCTTGAGCACCTGAGCCTCGCGCTCAGGACGATAGAAGACCGGCGATTCGCCTTCCTTCAGCTCCTTCATCTTCACGCGGGCGACTTCTTCAGCGCAGCGCGCGCGATCGCTGATCAGCTCGAGAATGCGCTCGTCGAGGTTGTCGATGCGTACCCGCAGCGCTTGCAGCTCCTGCTCGGACATATCAGGCGTGCTCCTTCTCGAACTCGGCCATATAGGCCACCAGAGCCTCGACCGCATCCATACCAACGGCGTTGTAGATGGAGGCACGCATGCCACCGACCGAGCGATGGCCCTTGAGGTTGAGTAGGCCGCGCTCATCGGCGCCGGCCAGGAAGGCTTTATCCAGCTTCTCGTCGGCCAGGCGGAACGGCACGTTCATCCAGGAACGCGCGTTGTGGGCGATGGGATTGCTATAGAAGTCGCTGTCATCGATGGTTTTGTACAACAGGTCCTTCTTGGCGCGGTTGATGCGCTCCATGGCCTCGACGCCGCCCTGCTCCTTCAGCCACTGGAAGACCAGGCCGGAGAGGTACCAGGAATAGGTCGCTGGGGTGTTGTACATCGAACCGTTATCGGCAGAAATCTTGTAGTCGAGCATGGTCGGGCAGCTGGAACGGGCGCGACCGAGCAGGTCTTCACGGACGATCACCACCACCAGACCGCTCGGGCCGATGTTCTTCTGCGCACCGGCGTAGATCAGGCCGAACTGCGAAACATCCAGCGAACGCGAGAGGATGTCCGAGGACATATCGGCGACCAACGGGGTATCGCCGGTCTGCGGCACCCAGTCGAACTGCAGACCACCGATGGTCTCGTTGCTGCAGTAATGCACGTAGGCAGCGTCTTTCGACAGCTGCCAGTCGTTCTGACCGGGAATGGCGAAATAGTCGTGCGCCTTGGCACTGGCGGCGACGTTGATGGCACCGTAACGACGCGCTTCTTCGATGGCTTTCTTCGACCAGATGCCGGTTTCGACGTAATCCGCCACGCCGTCTTCCGGCAGCAGATTCAGCGGAATCTCGGCGAACTGCTGACTGGCACCACCCTGCAGGAACAGTACCTTGTAGTCGGTGGGCACAGCGAGCAGATCACGCAGGTCCTGCTCGGCCTGGCTGGCGATGGCCACGTACTCGTCGCTGCGATGGCTCATCTCCATCACCGAGAGGCCCTTGCCTTGCCAGTCGAGCATCTCGGCCTGGGCGCGTTGCAGTACAGCGGTCGGCAGCGCGGCCGGGCCGGCGCAGAAGTTAAAAGCTCGCTTGCTCACGTCTGTCTCTCTCAGATTCACAGAACGCCACCACCAGGCGATGGCATGTCCACACTGTCACCGTGTCTGCGGGAGGGGCTTTTAAAGCCCCTCCTACAGAGCCCGACTTCACTCTTCGCTGCCTTCCTCGGCGTCGGCGACTGGTGCTTCGACGCTTTCGGCGACTTCAGCGCCCTCTTCGCCTTCGACCAGCTCGTCCTCTTCCACCGCAGTCGGCTCCTGCACACGCTCCAGGCCGACCAGGGTCTCGTCCTTGGCCAGCTTGATCAGGGTCACGCCCTGAGTGTTACGGCCCGAGCTGGAGACTTCGTCGACACGGGTCCGCACCAGGGTGCCCTGATCGGAAATCAGCATGATTTCCTCGCCGTCCTGCACCTGGATGGCGCCGACCAGCTTGCCGTTACGCTCGCTGGTGACCATGGCGATAACGCCCTGGCCGCCACGACCGCGACGGGGGAACTTGCCCAGACCGGTGCGCTTGCCGAAGCCGCGCTCAGAGGCGGTGAGAATCTGCGCACCGGACTCCGGAATCAGCATGGAGATCAGTTGCTGATCCTTGCCCAGGCGCATACCGCGCACACCGCGCGCGGTGCGGCCCATGGTGCGCACCTTGCTCTCGGCGAAGCGCAGCACCTTGCCGGCGTCGGAGAACAACATGACTTCCTTGGCACCATCAGTGATGGCGGCGGCAATCAGGGTGTCACCCTCTTCCAGCTTCAGGGCAATCAGACCGGCGCTACGCGGACGGCTGAACTGCACCAGCGGGGTCTTCTTCACGGTACCGAAGGCGGTGGCCATGAAGATGAAGGCGCCGGTCGGTTCCGCGACCAGTTCAGGGGTTTCGCCCTCGACTTCTTCGACTTCCTCGGCCTCGACCACCTCGCTGGCTTCGCCCTCGATCACCACGCCTTCATCATCAAGATCTTCGTCTGCGCCGGCGCTCTGCTGCAGCGCTTCAAGGTCGATCTGCAGCATCGCGGTGATGCGCTCGCCCTCGTCCAACGGCAGCAGGTTGACCAGCGGACGACCACGCGCAGCACGCGAGGCCTCGGGGATTTCGAAGGTACGCAGCCAGTACACCTTACCCTTGCTGGAGAACAGCAGCAGGGTTGCGTGGCTATTGGCGACCAGCAGGTGTTCGACGTAGTCCTCGTCCTTCACACCAGTGGCCGATTTGCCCTTGCCACCGCGACGCTGCGCCTCGTAGGCCGCCAGCGGCTGGCTCTTGGCGTAGCCGCCGTGGGAAATGGTGACGACGCGCTCTTCTTCGGTGATCAGATCAGCAATGGTCAGGTCCAGACGCGAGGCGACGATCTCGGTACGACGGGCATCACCGAACTCGGCCTTGACCTTCTCCAGCTCCTCGCGGATGACTTCCATCAAGCGCTCGGGGTTGGTCAGGATGCGGATCAGCTCGCCGATCAGGTTGAGAATTTCCTGGTACTCGGCCAGCAGCTTCTCGTGCTCCAGGCCGGTCAGGCGGTGCAGGCGCAATTCGAGGATGGCCTGAGCCTGCTCCGGCGACAGGTAGTACTTGCCGTCACGTAGACCGTATTGCGCATCCAACCCTTCCGGGCGGCAGGAGTCGGCGCCCGCGCGCTCGACCATGGCTTCCACCGCACTGGATTCCCAGGCAGTGGCGATCAGGCGCTCCTTGGCTTCGGCCGGCGTCGGCGAGGCCTTGATCAGCTCGATCACCGGATCGATATTCGACAGCGCTACCGCCTGGCCTTCGAGGATGTGGCCGCGCTCACGCGCCTTGCGCAACTCGTAGACAGTACGGCGGGTCACCACTTCACGGCGGTGACGGATGAACACCTCAAGCATGTCCTTGAGGTTCATGATCTTCGGCTGACCGTCGACCAGCGCCACGACGTTGATGCCGAACACGCTCTGCATCTGGGTCTGGGCGTACAGGTTGTTCAGTACCACGTCCGGCACTTCACCACGACGCAGTTCGATCACCACGCGCATCCCGTCCTTGTCGGACTCGTCACGCAGCTCGGTGATGCCTTCGATCTTCTTCTCTTTGACCAGCTCGGCGATCTTCTCGATCAGACGCGCCTTGTTCAGCTGGTACGGCAGCTCGGTGACCACCAGTTGCTGGCGACCGCCGACCTTGTCGATATCCTCGACCTCGACGCGAGCGCGGATGTAGATGCGCCCACGGCCGGTACGATAGGCCTCGATGATGCCGGCACGGCCGTTGATGATGCCCGCAGTGGGGAAATCAGGGCCGGGGATGTACTGCATCAGGTCATCGACGGTCAGCTCAGCGTTGTCCATCAGCGCCAGGCAGCCGTCGATCACCTCGGTGAGGTTGTGCGGCGGGATGTTGGTGGCCATGCCCACGGCGATACCGGACGAGCCGTTGACCAGCAGGTTCGGCACCTTGGTCGGCATGACAGCAGGGATCTGCTCGGTGCCGTCGTAGTTGGGCACCCAGTCGACGGTTTCTTTTTCCAGGTCGGCCAGCAGCTCGTGGGCCAGTTTGGTCATGCGCACTTCGGTATATCGCATGGCCGCGGCGTTGTCGCCGTCCACCGAACCGAAGTTGCCCTGACCGTCGACCAGCAGGTAGCGCAGGGAGAAGTCCTGCGCCATACGCACGATGGTGTCGTACACCGCGATGTCGCCGTGCGGGTGGTATTTACCGATTACATCACCGACCACACGGGCGGATTTCTTGTAGGGCTTGTTCCAGTCGTTGCCCAGCTCGCTCATGGCGTAGAGCACACGGCGGTGTACCGGCTTCAAGCCATCGCGCGCATCCGGCAGCGCACGCCCGACGATCACGCTCATCGCGTAGTCGAGGTAGGACTGTTTCAGCTCGTCTTCGATATTGACCGGGAGGATTTCTTTGGCCAGTTCGCCCATGAGAAGCCTGGTTCCTTTTTCTGGTGAAACTCCGCGCCATTCTTCCTGAACGCCATGGAGCTCGTCGCGATAGCCTCAGGCCATCAGCGACTCACGACAAATCAACGAGTTATGTCACGATTCGATGCAGTGAAGGAGGCTGCAGTCAGCCCCCTTGAAAACTGCCGGAGATTACCACAAAGCGTGCTACACACCTACCCCGCGACGGCGCGCGCATGGCAGGTTCAATGCAGGCGCTTACGGCACATCAACTGCGCCAGCTTGGCGCTATCTGGACGCTCGATCACGCCCTTCTCGGTCACGATGTAGTCAACCAGATCAGCCGGCGTCACATCGAAAACCGGATTGACGGCATGCACATCGGCCGCGACTCGATGCCCCGCCACCTCCAGCAACTCAATACCATCGCGCTCTTCGAGCAGGATGTCCTCGCCACTTTCCAGATTCATGTCGATGGTCGAACTTGGCGCCACCACCATCAGCCGCACGCCGTGGTGCATGGCGTTGACCGCCAACTGATAAGTGCCGATCTTGTTGGCCACATCACCGTTAGCGGTGATGCGATCAGCGCCGACGATGACCCAGGTGATGCCCTTGGTCTTCATCAGGTGAGCCGCCGCTGCATCGGCATTGAGCGTGACCGGCACGCCGTCACCCGCCAATTCCCAGGCAGTCAGTCGCGCTCCCTGCAGCCAGGGGCGGGTTTCATCGACATAGACCTGCTCGACCAAACCTTCCAGATACGCCGCACGGATCACCCCGAGCGCGGTGCCAAAGCCGCCGGTTGCCAGGGCACCGGCATTGCAGTGCGTCAGCAGCACCTGCAGATTGCCCTGATGCTTTCGAATCAGTTCCATGCCCAACTGCGCCATGGTCAGGTTGGCCTCACGGTCGCTGAGATGAATCCCCACCGCCTCAGCCTCCAGTAGCGCCAGGATGTCGTCGCCATCCTTGAGTCTTGCCAGGCGTTCACGCATGCGCTGCAGAGCCCAGAACAGGTTTACCGCAGTCGGGCGCGAGCGCTCGAGATAGGCAAAATCCGCCTCCAACGCCTCACGCCAGTCACCACCGGCTTGCAGACGAGCACGGACACCCAGCACCAGCCCATAGGCAGCAGCAATGCCAATAGCCGGCGCACCACGCACCACCATGTCGCGAATCGCATCGGCCACCTCGGCGGCAGAGTCGAAGCGCAGCCAGGTCTGCCGATGCGGCAACAGGCGCTGATCGAGCAGGTACAACGCACCATCGCGCCACTCGATTGCCTGAACCTTCTCCACCGCCAGCAATTGCTCGCGCATCGCGCACTCCATCTGTCACCGCCAAAAAATCGCGGATTATACGCAGACCAACTGGCACCAGCCGAACTATCCGGCACGCCCCACGACTTCAAGCTGAGTGCGTTCATCTATACACTGGCGACCTTCCCTGCATCGATCAAGCCAGACGGACGCCCTCATGCCCGAATCTCCTCTCGACCTGTTGCTGCTGCCCACCTGGCTGGTGCCCGTGGAACCAGCCGGGGTCGTGCTGCGCGATCATGGCCTGGGAATCCGCGACGGGCAGATCGCACTGATCGCGCCACGTGCCGAGGCACTGCGCCACCCAGTAAAGGAGGTGCGCGAACTGCCTCAGTGCCTGCTCGCGCCGGGGCTGATCAACGCCCATGGCCACGCAGCAATGTCCCTGCTGCGCGGCATTGCCGACGACCTGCCACTGATGACCTGGCTGCACGAGCACATCTGGCCCGCCGAGGGTAAGTGGGTCGATGAGGATTTCGTCCGCGACGGTACTGACCTAGCCATCGCCGAACAGATCAAGGGCGGCATCAGTTGCTTCTCCGACATGTACTTCTACCCGCAGACCGCCGCCGAACGCGTGCACAACGCCGGCGTGCGCGCGCAGATCACCGTTCCCGTACTGGACTTCCCGGTACCCGGCGCACTCAATGCAGCCGAAGCCCTACGCACGGGCCTGCAACTGTTCGATGACCTCAAGCAGCACCCTCGCATCCGCATCGCTTTTGGCCCTCACGCGCCCTACACGGTCAGCGACGACAAGCTGGAACAGATTCGCGTACTGGCTGACGAGCTGGATGCCGGCATTCATATGCACGTGCACGAAACCGTCCAGGAAGTGGCCGAAGCCGTCGCCAAGCACGGCGAACGCCCACTGGCCCGCCTGGCACGCCTCGGCCTGCTCGGCCCGCGTTTCCAGGCGGTGCACATGACGCAGATCGATGACGAGGACCTGGCGCTGCTGGTGGAGCACAACTGCAGCATCGTGCATTGCCCTGAATCCAACCTCAAACTGGCCAGCGGCTTCTGCCCGGTCGAGCGTCTGTGGCAGGCTGGCGTCAACGTCGCCATCGGCACCGATGGCGCCGCCAGCAACAACGACCTCGACCTGCTCGGCGAAACCCGTACCGCCGCGCTACTGGCCAAGGCCGTCGCCGGCTCCGCCACTGCCCTGAACGCTCACAGTGCCTTGCGCATGGCCACCTTGAATGGCGCCCGCGCACTGGGACTGGAAACACAGACCGGCTCGCTGGAACCGGGCAAGCTCGCCGACGTGGTCGCCTTCGACCTTTCCGGCCTGGCCCAGCAACCGATCTACGCCCCGGTATCGCAGCTCATCTATGCCAGCGGCCGCGACTGCGTGAAGCATCTGTGGGTTGGCGGCAAGCAGTTGCTGGACGACGGCCGACTGGCCCGCATGGACGAAAGCGTGCTGATCGCCAAGGCCAGGGAATGGGGAGCCAGGATTGCCAGCGAGTAACGCCGCTTATTCTCCCCTCTCCCGCTTGCGGGAGAGGGGCCGGGGGGGAGAGGGCTGTCAGGCAACACCGAGCCGTTGCCAAGCCCCCTCCCCAACCCTCCCCCATAAATGGGAGAGGGGGCAGAACGAGTATGTACGAGATAAATGAGCAGCCGATGAACCTTGGGCTCTACAACATTCCCAAACGACTGCGACAAACTGACATACATTGAACGAACCCGCGCCGCCCCATGCCCGTTCTTAAACTGGCAACATAGCGGCGATACGCTTTCCATGCTTTGAATAGAGATGCTTATGAGCAACGTCGACCGCGCCGAAATCGCCAAATTCGAGGCCCTGGCACACCGCTGGTGGGACCGCGAGAGCGAGTTCAAACCCCTGCACGACATCAACCCGCTGCGAGTCAACTGGATCGACGAACGCGTCGGCCTGGCTGGCAAGCGGGTACTGGACGTCGGTTGTGGCGGTGGCATCCTCAGTGAGGCCATGGCCCAGCGCGGCGCCACGGTGATGGGTATCGACATGGGCGAAGCGCCGCTGTCGGTCGCCCAGTTGCACCAGCTGGAGTCCGGCGTCGAAGTCGACTACCGGCAGATCACCGCCGAAGCGCTGGCCGAGGAGATGCCGGGCCAGTTCGACGTCGTCACCTGCCTGGAAATGCTCGAGCACGTGCCCGATCCCTCATCGGTCATCCGTGCCTGCTACAGACTGGTCAAGCCCGGCGGCCAGGTGTTCTTCTCGACCATCAACCGCAACCTCAAGGCGTACCTGTTCGCCGTGATCGGCGCCGAGTACATCCTGCGCCTGCTGCCGCGTGGCACTCACGATTTCAAGAAGTTCATCCGCCCCTCCGAACTGGGCGCCTGGAGCCGCGCAGCCGGGCTGGAGGTCAAGGACATCATCGGCCTGACCTACAACCCTCTGACCAAGCACTACAAGCTGGGAGCAGACGTCGACGTCAACTACATGATCCAGACGCTGCGCAAGGAGTAGGCCGCATGCGTTTGAAAGCAGTTCTTTTCGACATGGACGGCACCCTGCTCGACTCGGCGCCGGACTTCATCGCCATCACCCAGGCCATGCGCGCCGCTCGCGGTCTGCCACCACTGGCCGACAAGGCCATACGCGACCAGGTCTCCGGCGGCGCACGCGCCATGGTCGCCTGCGCTTTCGATGAAGATCCGGATTCGGCCGCCTTCGAAGCCCTGCGCCTGGAGTTCCTGGAACGCTACCAGCAACACTGCGCAGTCCTCACCCGCCCGTTCGAGGGCATCGAAGCCCTGCTCGACGATATCGAACAGGCGCGCCTGCTGTGGGGCGTCGCCACCAACAAACCGGTGCGTTACGCCGAGCCGATCATGCAAGGTCTGAATCTGGCCGAGCGTTCGGCCGTGCTGGTCTGCCCTGACCATGTCGAGCAAAGCAAGCCGGCGCCGGACATGCTGCTGCTCGCCTGCCAGCAGATGGGCGTCAAACCCGAGGAAGTGCTGTTCATCGGCGACGACGCACGGGATATCGAATCCGGCCGCGCCGCCGGCTGCCGCACGGCCGCAGTGACCTACGGCTATATCCACCCCGAGGACAACCCACGCAACTGGGGCGCCGACGTGGTCGTGGATCACCCCCAGGAACTGCGTGCGGTGCTCGATCGCGCCCTGTGCAGTTGCTGATCGCGCAGGACGGGTGAAACCCGTCACTCTCCACTCTGGCGGGTTGCACCCGCCCTACCAGTTCTTCGAAGGATCCTCACATGTTCGACTACACCGCCCGCCCAGACCTGCTCAAGGATCGCGTCATCCTGATCACCGGCGCCGGTCGCGGTATCGGCGCGGCCGCCGCCAAGAGCTTCGCCGCCCACGGCGCCACCGTGCTGCTGCTGGGCAAGACCGAAGCCAACCTGAGCCAGGTTTATGACGAAATCGAGGCGGCCGGTCACCCGCAGCCGGTGGTGATCCCCTTCAACCTGGAAACCGCCCTGCCGCACCAGTACGACGAACTGTCGGTGATGATCGAGAACGCGTTCGGCCGCCTCGATGGCCTGCTGCACAATGCCTCGATCCTCGGCCCGCGCACGCCGCTGGAGCAGCTGTCCGGCGACAACTTCATGCGCGTGATGCACGTCAACGTCAACGCCATGTTCATGCTCAGCAACACCCTGCTGCCGCTGCTCAAACTGTCGCAGGACGCCTCCGTCGCCTTCACCTCCAGCAGCGTCGGACGCAAGGGCCGCGCCTACTGGGGCGCCTACGCGGTATCGAAATTCGCCACCGAGGGCCTGATGCAGGTCATGGCTGACGAACTGGACGGCATCGCCAACGTGCGCGCCAACAGCATCAATCCGGGGGCGACCCGCACCGCCATGCGCGCCCAGGCCTATCCTGGGGAAAACCCGGCGACCCGCCCACTGCCGGAAGAGATCATGCCGCTTTATCTGTACCTGATGGGCCCGGACAGCAAGGGCGTCAACGGCCAGGCGTTCGACGCCCAGTGATTACCCGCCATGGCCCGCTGCACCCCAGCGGGCCATCGCCGACAAAAAACCGCCACCAACCTTGCCAAGCGGCAGCACATTGCCAGCATCACCGTCAGCCAACCGGCAACCGCTTGCCGATCAGCCTTTCGAAAAACATCTAAGTGACTGACTTCACAAGACTTTAAGCTCACTTGAACCACCTGGCACGAAATTCGCTCTAACCCTCTCGTCGCACCATCCGCGCCAGAGGTTCAGCTCCATGGTTCCCCCCAGCCAGTCCAACACCATCGATTTCGATGCCGCCAAGCTGCAGCGTCTCGGCTTTACCGGCAGTCGCAATCTGCCGCTCAAGCCCGCCAGCCTGATAGAGCTGCGCCACCAATTGAGCCTGCAACTGCAGACCAGCCTGGACGTGGAACGAATCCTCAGCCTGTTCTTTCGCGAGGTACAGCGTCTGGTGCCGCTCGATGCACTGGCCTTTCAACATCCGTCGCACGACCTGCGCCTCGAACTGGGCGAGCGCGCGCCCCACTCGGCCGGCTATCGCCTGAGCCATGAGGGGGAATACCTGGGCGAGCTGATTTTCCGTCGCAAGCAACGCTTTGCCGAAGACGAACTGATCCAGCTGGAATCACTGCTGGCGAGCCTGCTGTTCCCGCTGCGCAATGCCTTGCTCTACCGCACCGCGCTGCAAAGCGCGCTGCGCGACCCGCTGACCGACACCGGCAACCGCATCGCCATGGACCAGGTGCTGCAGCGCGAGGTGGATCTGGCCCGCCGCAACCTGCAACCGCTGTCGCTGCTGATGCTCGACATCGACCACTTCAAGAGCATCAACGACAACCATGGCCACACACTTGGCGACGAAGTGCTGAAAGCGGTCGCGCAGACCTTGAAGAACCAGTTGCGCAATATCGATATGGTCTTTCGCTACGGCGGCGAGGAGTTTCTGGTGATTCTCTCCGGCACCAACCGCGAGGGCGCCGCACTGGTAGGCGAGCGCTTGCGCTTTGCGGTGATGGAGCTGCAATGCCTGGATGCCGGCCGCCACATCGACGTATCCATCAGCCTGGGCTGTTCCAGCCTGCTGCCGGGCGAGTCAGGCGAAAGCTTGCTGCGCCGTGCTGACAACGCGTTGTTCGTGGCTAAGCGCGAAGGCCGCAACCGCCTGTCCATGGCCGGTTGAGAGATTGCCCGCCTAATTCGGAATGCTCTGAATACAGTAGTTCACGCTGCCTTCCGGAAAGCAGAATGAAAAAAGGGACTCCGCAGAGTCCCTTTTTCGTTTATCAGCGCTTGCGGCCGAAGCCTGGACGCTGACCATCACCAGCAGGCGGACGCTTGCCGGGTGTTGCCGGACGCGGCTTGCGCGCCGGACGCTCGGACAACTCGACGGCCGGGCGCGGCTGGCGCTTCTTCACATCGCTCGGACGCTCCGCCACCGGTGTGCCACGGCCATTCTCGCGGCGCTCACCGCCCTCTTTACGCGGGCCGCGCGGTGTACGCTGCTCAGCCTCGTCACGGCGCGGTGCGCGGCTCGGGCGAGCATTGTCAGCACCGGCCTCATCCTTCGCCGGACGCAACACGCGCTTACCACGTACCTCGACCGGCTTGGCCGATTTGCGCTGCAGGCGGTCGAGCTTCTCGCGGGTCTTTTCCTTCATCGCCGGCAGTGCCTGCGGGGTCAGGCCAACTTCGGCGCTGAGAATGTCCACTTCACGCTGCTCCATTTCGCGCCAGCGGCCCATGGTCAGCTCGGAGGTCAGGAACACCGGACCGAAACGCACACGTTTCAGACGGCTCACCACCAGACCCTGGGACTCCCACAGGCGGCGCACCTCACGGTTGCGGCCTTCCATCACCACGCAGTGATACCAGTGGTTGAAGCCTTCGCCGCCCGGCGCTTCCTTGATGTCGGTGAACTTGGCCGGACCGTCCTCGAGCATCACGCCGTTCTTGAGGTTCTCCAGCATTTCCTCAGTGACTTCACCACGCACGCGCACCGCATATTCGCGGTCCATCTGATAAGAGGGGTGCATCAGGCGGTTGGCCAGCTCACCATCGGTGGTGAACAGCAAAAGACCGGTGGTGTTGATATCGAGGCGACCGATGTTGATCCAGCGCCCCTCTTTGGGACGCGGCAGGCGGTCGAAGACGGTTGGGCGACCTTCCGGGTCGTCACGGGTGCAGATCTCGCCGTCCGGCTTGTTGTAGATCAGCACGCGGCGTACCGAGCCGGTGATTTCTTCGCGCTTGAGCAAGCGGCCATCGAGGGCGATGGCGTCGTTGGCATCGACGCGCTGGCCCAGGGTCGCAGCAGCGCCATTGACCTTGACCCGACCTTCGGCGATCCAGGTCTCGATTTCGCGACGCGAAGCCAGCCCGAGGCGGGCCAGGACTTTCTGCAGTTTCTCGCCTGCAGGACGCGGTTGTTCGTGCTCAGTCATCGTGGGCACCTCCCGGTGTAGTAGTTGATGATCGAAGGGCGCGCATCATACGCACTACAGAGCCCTTAGGGTAGACGAGGCTCGGCCAAACGACAGCGAAAAGCGCTGAAGCAGCGCCCGGCACGCTCAGAACTTGCGCCGTCCGGTCGCCTCCAGCGCCAGCAGACGCATATTGGCTTCGGCCAGCAGAGCCAGGCGCTCGCCCTTGTCCAGGCGCTTCCAGCCCTTGATTTCCTGGCGGCTACGGCCACAGCCGAGGCAGATGTCCTTTTCGAATTCACAGACCTTGATGCACGGGCTCTTGCTCATGGGCGCTCCTGGGCCGAGAAGGATCGGATGGGCGCCAGAATAAAGGCCGAGCACACAACAGCGAGATTGAAGTATTCGATAGCTGGCTTACACGCACTCAATGCAACGGCTGATCGCCATCCAGGTCGGCCAGATCGTCTTCGACCGCTTCATCCGACTCGCCTGCCTCGTCCTCATCGGCCAGGCGCAGATCATCGAAATCGGTCTTGAGCCCTTGCTCCATGGTATCCAGCTCGGCCAGCAGGCTGCGGAAGCTGGTTTCCTCGCGGGGCTCGGCGGCTTCGCCGTCTTCCTGCAAGGCCAGATCGGCGCGTGCCTGCAACCCGGCCGGCACCTCGGCGTCGTCATCCAGCGCCAGTTCAGGCTCGGGCTCCAGCTCGCGCAGGGCGGCGAGCGGTGGCAATTCGTCGAGGCTTTTCAGGTTGAAGTGATCGAGAAAGCTCTTGGTGGTGGCGAACATCGCCGGGCGCCCCGGCACATCGCGATAGCCCACCACGCGAATCCACTCGCGTTCGAGCAGGGTCTTGGTGATGTTGCTGTTGACCGCCACGCCGCGCACGTCCTCGATCTCGCCACGGGTGATGGGCTGGCGGTAGGCGATCAGCGCCAGGGTTTCCAGCAGCGCACGAGAGTAACGCTGCGGACGCTCTTCCCAAAGCCTGCCAACCCAGGGGGCGAAGCGCTCACGCACCTGCAGGCGGTAGCCCGAGGCCACCTCCTTCAACTCGAAGGCGCGCCCCTCACAGGACAGACGCAGGACCTCCAGCGCCGCCTTGAACTGCTCAGGCTCGGGCCGCTCACCCTCTTCGAAGAGTTCGAAAAGGCGTTCGAGCGACTGCGCCTTGCCGGAAGCCAGCAGAAAGGCTTCAAGCAATTGGGCCAGGTCGTTGGGATCGTTGAGGTTCATTCGGCACGGGCTCGGACGTGAATAACGGCGAAGGGCTCATTCTGCACCAGCTCGACCAGGGATTCCTTGATCAATTCGAGCACCGCCATGAAGGTCACCACCACGCCTAGTCGGCCCTCTTCGGCAGCGAACAGCTCGACGAACGGCACGAACGCCCCGCCCTTGAGGCGCTCCAGCACCTCACTCATACGCTCGCGGGTCGACAGGGCCTCACGGGTAACCTGGTGGCTTTCAAACATGTCGGCGCGGCGCAGCACCTCAGCCATCGACAGCAGCACCTCCTCCAGGCTGACGTCCGGCAGCAGCTTGCGCGCGCGGGCTTCGGGAGCATCCAGTTTCGGTACGGTCACGTCGCGGCCGACACGCGGCAGTTCGTCGATACCTTCGGCAGCGGCCTTGAAGCGCTCGTATTCCTGCAGGCGGCGAATCAGCTCGGCACGCGGGTCGTCCTCTTCTTCCTCGGCCTCGGTCGAGCGCGGCAGCAGCATGCGTGACTTGATCTCGGCCAGCATGGCGGCCATCACCAGGTATTCGGCAGCCAGCTCCAGACGCACCGAGTGCATGAGCTCAACGTAGCCCATGTACTGCTTGGTGATCTCGGCCACCGGGATGTCGAGGATGTCGATGTTCTGTTTGCGAATCAGATAGAGCAGCAGGTCCAGCGGCCCCTCGAAGGCCTCGAGGAAGACTTCCAGGGCATCCGGGGGAATGTACAGATCCAGTGGCAGCTCGGTGACCGCCTCGCCGTACACCAGGGCGAACGGCAGCTCCTGCTGGGCACCGGCTTGACTGTCGGGGGTTGGCGTGGCGGGCTCGCTCATCGACGGGCGCTCCTTCAACGGTAATTCAGGCCCATGGCCATGCGCACTTCGGCCAGGGTTTCACGCGCTTCGTCACGCGCGCGCTCGGCGCCTTCGGCGAGAATGCTGCGCACCAGGTCCGGGCTTTCCTCGTAGTCGATGGCGCGCTGCTGCAGCGGCGCAAGCTCGGCCTGCAGAGAGGAGCACAGCGTGCTCTTGCAGTCGAGGCAACCAATCGAGGCGCTACGACAACCCTCGATCACCCAATGCAATTGCTCGTCGCTGGAATACAGCTGATGCAGCGACCAGACCGGGCAACGCTGCGGCTCACCTGGATCGTCACGGTGTACGCGGGCCGGATCGGTGGGCATGCGCCGCAGTTTTTCCTCAAGTTCGGCATCGCTATCGCGCAGGAATATCGAGTTGCCGCTGGACTTGGCCATCTTCTGTCCGTCCAGGCCAGGTACCCGCGAAAACTCGGCAAGAATCGGCTGCGGCTCACTCAGAATCACCTTGCCGCCACCTTCGAGATAGCCGTACAGGCGCTCCTGGTCGCCGAGAGTGATGCTGGTCTGCTCCTTGAGCAAGGCCCGCGCCGTCTCCAGGGCCTGTGCGTCACCCTGCTCTTGATAAGCCTTGCGCAGGTTGCTGTAGAGCTTACCGAGCTTCTTGCCCAGCTTGCCGATGGCAGCTTCAGCCTTGCGCTCGAAATCCGGCTCGCTGCCGTACAGGTGGTTGAAGCGGCGCGCCACTTCACGAGCAAATTCGATATGGGGGAGCTGATCGGCGCCGACCGGCACCTGCCCGGCGCGGTACAGCAGGATGTCCGCGGCCTGCAGCAGCGGGTAGCCGAGAAAACCGTAGGTGGAGAGGTCTTTACCGCTCTGGTGCTCCTGCTGCTCCTTGTAGGACGGTACGCGCTCCAGCCAGCTGAGCGGGCAGATCATCGACAGCAACACGTGGAGCTCGGCATGCTCCGGCACCTGCGATTGTACGAACAGCGTTGCAGAGCTGGGGCTTATGCCTGCGGCCAGCCAATCCACGGCCATATCCATGACGTGCTGGGAAAGCTGGCCGGCATCGGCGTATTCGGTGGTCAGGGCATGCCAGTCGACGATACAGAAGAAGCAGTCGTACTCGTGCTGCAACTTGATCCAGTTCTTCAACACACCGTGGTAGTGCCCGAGGTGAAGACGACCACTCGGACGCATCCCTGACAACACTCGACGCTCAGAGTCGTTAAGGCTCAAACCGTTCTATCCATAATCCAGACAAGACCACGGAGTATAGGGTAGCTGCGCTCACAACGGAAAAGGCGGTGTCAGGGATGTTTTGAAAAAGCGCTTGATCGTCACTCCGGCGAAGCCGGAAGCCCAGATCACTCGAACATTCTGGATGCCCGCCGGCGCGAGCATGACGGATTTTTCCGGTCTCGCTTCAGAGATCGTTGAACGGCGTCGGGTCGCCGCAACCGACGCGCACGACCTCGGGGCTGTCGTCGGCCAGATTGACCACGGTAGAGGCTTCCAGACCACCAAAACCGCCATCGATGATCAGGTCCACATGGTGCTCGAGAATCTGGCGCATCTCGTAGGGGTCGGACATCGGCAGCTCATCGCCCGGCATTATCAGGCTGACGCTCATCAACGGCTCGCCCAATTGCTCCAGCAGCGCCAGGGCGATCGGGTGGCTGGGTACGCGAATGCCGATGGTGCGACGTTTGGGGTGCAGCAACATCCGCGGCACTTCGCGGGTGGCGTTGAGGATGAAGGTGTAAGGGCCCGGGGTGTGATTCTTCAGCAGGCGGAAAGCGGCGGTGTCGACCTTGGCGAACAGGCCGATCTGCGACAGATCGCGGCAAACCAGGGTGAAGTTGTGCTTGTCGTCGAGCTGACGCAGGCGGCGAATGCGCTCTACCGCATTTTTGTCACCGATCATGCAGCCCAGCGCATAGGAAGAGTCGGTCGGATAGACCACCACGCCGCCGCCACGAATGATTTCCACAGCCTGTTTTATCAGGCGTGCCTGTGGGTTTTCCGGGTGAACCTGGAAAAATTGACTCACACTTGCTCCCAGCTCATGAAGTGACAGCGGATGGCTGTGCATGTTCGAAGCGCTCCCAGAGCGCAGTCAGGTCATCAGGCAATGGGCGATACATGCCCAACTCGGACCAGTCGCCGGGCGCATGGAAATCGCTGCCGACACTGGCCATCAAGCCAAATTCGCGCGCCAGAATCGCCAAACCGCCGACTTGCTCGGCCGGCTGCATGCCATTGACCACTTCCAGGGCATGACCGCCGGCCGCCGCGAAATCGGCCACCAAACGTCGACGCTTACTGCGAGTAAAGTCGTACTGCCACGGATGCGCCAGGCTGATCCAGGCCCGGGCCGAACGCAAAGTGGCGACGGTTTCTTCCAGCATAGGCCAATGTTGCTTGACGTCACCCAACTTACCCGAGCCCAGCCACTTGCGAAAAGCCTCGGCGCGATCGCGCACATGGCCGGCGCGCACAAGAAATTCGGCGAAATGTGGACGCGCCGGCGCGTTACCACTGTCGCCCAGTTCCTGTTGGACAGCACGTGCGCCCTCAAGTGCGCCCGGCATGCCTTTAGCCGAGAGGCGTCGGTCGATTTCCTCGGCTCGCTGCCAGCGCCCGTGATGCAGGGCCTCTATGGCAGCGCACAGCGCTGGCGCCTCGCGCTCGAAGGCATAGCCCAATACGTGGATGGTCGCCCCACCCCAGGTGCAGGACAACTCGATACCGTTGACCAGCTTCACACCCAACGGCTCGGCAGCACGGCGCGCTTCATCGAGACCTTCCAGGGTGTCATGATCGGTCAACGCCAGTAGCCGCACGCCCCGCTCATGTGCTCGGGCCACCAGTACGGCGGGGGCCAGGGCGCCATCGGAGGCGGTGCTGTGGCAGTGCAAATCGACAATCATGGCGGCGCTTTCGTTGAGATTGATGTTTGTTATTATGCCCCACATCCGCCGCAAGCAGGCTGTTGCCGTGTGGCGCAAACGCTTCACCCCTCCCCGCTTCGACCCCAAATAAGGATTGAGATGCTCTACGCCATCATCGCCACCGACGTCGAAAACTCCCTGGAAAATCGCCTGGCCACCCGCCCTGCTCATCTCGCTCGCCTGGAGCAGTTGAAGCAGGAAGGCCGCCTGCTGCTGGCCGGCCCGCATCCGGCCGTCGACAGCAACGATCCGGGCCCAGCAGGGTTCAGTGGCAGCCTGGTGGTTGCCGAGTTCGACTCCCTCGAAGCTGCGCAGAAATGGGCCGACGCCGACCCATATCGAACCGCCGGTGTGTATGCCAACGTTCTGGTCAAACCCTTCAAGAAAGTACTGCCCTGAAAGAGTTCTACCAACGCTGCTCTCGCACACAAGGAATCGCGATGCGCTCGATCCCGCTGTCCCTGCTGGTCACCGTGATGCTGACTTGTGCTTCGGTACAGGCAGAAGAACAACCCTCTGAGCCATCTGCCCCTGCAGCGCCGCTCGACACCCAGGCGCTGGAGCAGCGCCTGGCGCAAAGTGAGCAATTGCGCAACGAGCAGGAAGCGAGCAGCGCCGTGCAACTGCAACGCCTGCGCCAGGAAAACCAGCGCCTGCGCATGCAACTAAAGGAAAGCCAGGCTCAGGCTCAACCTCGCCTGCTCAGCGAAGAACAGACCTGGTTCGCCGTTGGCGCTGCCCTGAGCCTGATCTCGATGGTATTCGGCGCACTGTTGCGCGGCTCTCGCAAGACCCGTCGCGAGTGGATCAACTAACCCATGAACCGACTGCTGCTGATCGATGATGATCAGGAACTCTGCGAACTGCTGACCCGCTGGCTGACCCAGGAAGGCTTTCAGGTCACGGCTTGCCATGATGCCGGCGGCGCCCGCCAGGCCCTCCTTACACACGCGCCTGAGGCCGTGGTGCTGGATGTCATGCTGCCGGACGGCAGCGGCCTGGAGCTGCTCAAGCAATTGCGTGGCGAGCATCCGGAACTGCCGGTGCTGATGCTCTCGGCCAGGGGCGAACCCCTGGATCGCATCCTTGGCCTGGAGCTAGGCGCCGATGACTACCTGGCCAAGCCTTGTGACCCTCGCGAGCTGACCGCACGCCTGCGCGCTGTGCTGCGCCGCACCGTGCCCGCACCGGCAAGCAGCCAGTTGGAGCTGGGCGACCTCCGCTTCAGCCCCAATCGCGGGGTGGTCAGTATTGGCGAACATGACGTTCCCCTGACGCTTTCCGAAAGCCGCCTGCTGGAGGCCCTGCTGCAGCAGCCGGGCGAGCCAGTGGACAAACAGGCCCTGGCGCAACTCGCCCTGGGCCGCAAATTGACGCTGTATGACCGTAGCCTGGACATGCACGTCAGCAACCTGCGCAAGAAGCTCGGCCCGCACCCGGATGGCCGCCCACGCATTCTCGCCTTGCGCAGTCGCGGCTATTACTACGCGCAGTGACTGCCTGGCGCAGCGTAAATAACCCGCAACATCGCCTTTACCCAAGCTTTACCCACACCTGACTGCCCTTGACCTTGACCGCCGCATACTGAGCCCATCCGGTCGTTACCGGTTTCGAGACAAGGAGAATCACCATGCGCAAGACCCTCACCGCCCTGCTGCTCGCTGCCACCCTGCCGACCCTGGCCTTCGCCATGCCCATGCAAGACGGTGGCCCTCGCCACCACGACCGCGGCCCCGGCATGTTCAAGGAGCTGAACCTGAGCAAGGAACAGCGCCAGGAATTTCGCAAACTGATGGGCGATCAGATGAAAACCCATCGCGACATCACCAAGCGCTACCTGGACAAGCTGCCGGAAGCCGAAAAGCAGGCCATGAAGAAGGAATTGGACAAGGCCCGCGCCGACCAGCACAAGGCCCTGCGTGACCTGCTCAACCCCGAGCAGCAGAAGGCCTTCGACGAGCATCAGAAAAAAATGGAAGCCCGTCGCGCCGAGATGGCCGAATTCAAGGCCTGGAAGGCTGAGAAGGACAGCAAGACCAACTGATCGACGCCCCTAAACCCGCCGCCGCGCTCCCAGAGACCGGCGGCTTTTGCATGAGGAATTACCGTGCGTTCACTGTTCTGGCGCATTCTGGCGACTTTCTGGCTGGGCATCGCACTGGTCGCCGGCCTGTCCCTGCTGCTGGGTCGCGCCCTCAATCAGGACGCCTGGATTCTAAGCCTGCACCCAGGCCTGGATGGCCTCGACAGCAAATGGGTCAAGCGCTACGAACAGAAGGGGCCAGCAGCCGCCCAGGATTTTCTCGAACAGCGTAAACGCGAATACCGCATCGACACGCAGGTGCTTGGCGAGAGCGGCCAGCAACTGGTCAAAGGCACTTTTCCGTCCCGTGCTGCAGCCTTCGAGGCGCGTCAAGGCGACGACCGTCGCTTGCCCTGGCGGCGTCTGCCCGCCGAATACACCAGCCCGGAAAGCGGCGAAAGCTACCTGTTCATCTACCGAATTCCACACCCGGAACTGGCAGCCTGGCACCGCGGCAGCCTGTTCTGGCCACTCAGCGCCATCGCTATTGCCCTGGTGGTGCTGACGCTGTTCAGCCTTATGCTGACGCTGTCGATTACCCGCCCACTGGACCGCTTGCGCGGCGCCGTGCATGACCTCGGTCAGACCGCCTATCAGCAGAACAGCCTGGCTCGTCTGGCCACCCGCCGCGACGAGCTGGGCTTGCTGGCCAAGGACTTCAACCGCATGGGCGAGCGACTGCAGGGCTTGATCGGCAGCCAGCGCCAGTTACTGCGCGATGTTTCCCACGAATTGCGCTCGCCCCTAGCGCGACTGCGTATTGCACTGGCATTGGCAGAGCGCGCCGATGCTGCAGAGCGAGAAAGGCTGTGGCCACGCCTGAGTCAGGAGTGTGAACGGCTGGAGGCGCTGATCAGCGAAATTCTTGCCTTGGCGCGTCTGGATGCAGACCCGGGCGATGCGCACCCCGTCGACCTGGCCGCCCTGCTCGGCAAACTGCAGGAAGACGCTCGCCTGACCGCCCCACAGCAACAGTTGCAGATCGATCTCGACCCCGCGGCACGCCTGGAAGGCTGGCCAGACATGCTGGAACGCGCGCTGGACAACCTGCTACGCAATGCCTTGCGCTTCAGCCCGCCGGATCAGCCTGTCGTCATCAGCATGCAGCGCCAGGGTGCAAGCGTCACGCTGAGTGTGCGCGACCATGGCCCTGGCGTGGCCAGCGAGCACCTGCAGCAGTTGGGCAAACCTTTCTTTCGTGCACCCGGTCAGAGCAGCACCGGCCACGGCCTCGGGCTGGCCATCGCACGCCGGGCCGCGCAGCGCCATGGCGGCGAGCTACTGCTGGCCAACCATCCAGAAGGGGGCTTCGTTGCCACGCTCAGCCTGCCGGCCAGGCAGCAGGCAGGCTGAAGCGCGTGTCGATCAGCCCTGCCAGGCGCTGACGAAATCCTCGACGACCATTTCCGGGGCGCGGCGCAGCTCACGCTCCGGTGTGCCGAGGTAGAGATAGGCGATGATCTGTTCGTCCGCCGCCAGGCCCAGACCTTTGCCCACGTGGGCGTTGTAGGCCATGTCGCCGGTGCGCCACACCGCGCCTATGCCCTGAGCATGAGCCGCCAGCAGCATGCCGTGAGCCGCACAGCCAGCCGCGCTCACCTGCTCGGAGGCCGGCACCTTGGGATGAGCCTGCACGCGAGCGATCACCACCACCAGCAATGGCGCGCGCAGCGGCATGCCACGCGCCTTGTTCAGCGCCTCCGGCGCGGCCTGCGCATCGGCGACCTGCAGGGCTTCGGCGAACAGTTCGCCCATGCGTTCACGCGCCGCCCCTTCGATCGTCAGAAAACGCCAGGGACGCAGTTGGCCATGATCCGGGGCGCGCAGGGCGGCACGAAACATCAGGTCACGCTGCGCGGCATCCGGGGCTGGTTCGACCAGGCGAGGAACAGAAACACGGTTGAGCAGAGCGTCGAGAGCTTCCATCGGCCACCTCCAAAAACAAAGATGGCGCATTCTCAATGCTGCAAGCTGCAAGCTGCAAGCTGACCAATGCACGGAGCGGATAACAGACGACGGTCGAACCGTGGCCCGGATGCCCCAGGGAACGCTGGACCCCGGACTGCATCCAGGCGACACGCTAGTCTGCAGCTGCCGTCAGGCGACGCGGTCAGGCGATATCACCGGCTGCACCGGCGGAGTGAGCGGTGGCAGACCGTAAGCCTTGCGCGCATCGTCGCAACGCGGGTTGTGCTCACCGTTCGCCCATGACGCTTCGAACTCGCGGCAGCTACTCGAACGTTGTTCATACATGGTGCAACGCACCCCACAACCGACATCGCCCAACAGTTGCGTGCAACGTGCCGGTTTGCTCTCCGTGCCACGCATGGCGACGTAGTGAGGGCTGATCTGGATAACCTGCTCATCCGGCACGCTACCGCCCGCGGATTGGCACTCGCCCCAGAAGAAGGACACACGAAAAAACGCGCAGCAGGCGCCGCACGTAAGGCAAGGATTAGCTTCGGACATTTGGGGAGGACTCGGAAACCGACGGACGTCGGCAACTGGCGGCTATTCTATGCTTGGCGATGCGCTTGTAAAGCCCCTTGGTGCAGCGGTTTACAGCCGCCCGTCCACGGGTAGAATGGCGCACTTTTACAACCCGCCAGAGCCCCCTAAATGGCCTTGCCGACGCTACGTACCATCGGTTTCATCATCGGCATATTCCTGATTACCCTGGCGATCAGCATGGCCATTCCGATGCTGACGCTGCTGATCTTCGAGCACCCGGAAGATCTCAACGCTTTCCTCTGGTCCAGCCTGATCACCCTGATCGCCGGCCTGGCCCTGGTGATACCCGGCCGACCGGAGAGTGCCCAGCTACGCCCGCGTGACATGTACCTGCTGACCACCGGCAGCTGGACCGTGGTGTGCGCCTTCGCCGCTCTGCCACTGATGCTGATCGCCCATATCAGCTACACCGACGCCATCTTCGAAACCATGTCCGGCATCACCACCACCGGCTCCACCGTACTGGTTGGCCTGGACAGCATGTCACCCGGCATCCTGATCTGGCGCTCGATGCTGCATTGGCTCGGCGGGATCGGCTTCATCGGCATGGCCGTGGCGATTCTGCCGCTGCTGCGCGTCGGTGGCATGCGCCTGTTCCAGACGGAATCCTCGGACTGGGGCGAGAAGGTGATGCCCCGCTCGCACATGGCGGCCAAGTACCTGTTGCTGATCTATCTGGCCCTCACCCTGCTGGGTTTCCTGGCGTTCTGGGCGGCGGGCATGACTCCCTTCGAGGCCATCAATCACTCCATGGCGTCGATCTCCACGGGTGGTTTCTCGACTTCCGATTCGTCACTGGCACACTGGCCACAGCCTGCCGTGCATTGGACGGCGGTGGTACTGATGCTGCTCGGCGGCATGCCGTTCATGCTTTACGTCGCCTTTATTCGCGGCAATCGCAACGCCCTGTTCAAAGACCATCAGGTTCGCGGCTTCATCGGTTTTCTGCTGCTGACCTGGCTGGTCTTCGGCACCTGGCTGTGGATCAACTCGGACTACGCCTGGCTCGACGCCTTTCGCATCGTCGCGGTAAACGTCACCTCGGTGGTCACCACCACCGGCTTCGCCCTCGGCGACTACACCACCTGGGGCAGCTTCGCCGTGCTACTGTTCTTCTACCTGACCTTCGTCGGCGGCTGCTCGGGCTCCACCGCAGGCGGCCTGAAGATCTTCCGCTTCCAGGTCGCCTACGTGCTGCTCAAGGCCAACCTGATGCAGCTGGTGCACCCGCGTGCGGTGATCAAGCAGCAGTACAACAACCACAATCTCGATGAAGAGATCGTGCGCTCGATGATCACCTTCTCCTTCTTCTTCACCATCACCATCGGCGTGCTGGCCCTGGCCCTGACCCTTACTGGCCTGGATTGGGTCACCGCGCTGACTGGCGCTGCCACCGCGGTGTGCAACGTCGGCCCGGGCCTTGGCCCGATCATCGGCCCGGCCGGCAACTTCGCCAGCCTGCCGGATTCAGCCAAGTGGCTGCTCAGTGCCGGCATGCTGCTGGGCCGCCTGGAAATTCTGACCGTGCTGGTGCTGATCACCCGCAGCTTCTGGAAACACTGACCGATGCCTTTAGCCAGCCTGCGCATCCTCGCCTTCATTAACGGCATTTTCCTCATCACCCTGGCACTTAGCATGCTGGTGCCGGTGGTCACCCTGTTGATTTTCGAGCAGCCCCAGAAGATCAATGCCTTCCTCTGGTCGAGCCTGATCACCGCACTCGTCGGCATCGCCATGATCGCCCAGGGCAGACCCAAACAAACGCAACTGCGCCCACGCGACATGTACATGCTGACGGTGTCGAGCTGGGTGATGGTATCGATCTTCGCTGCGCTGCCATTTATGTTCGCCGAACGCGCAAGCATTACCGACGCGTACTTCGAGAGCATGTCCGGCATTACCGCCACCGGCGCCACCGTATTCAGCGGCCTCGACGACATGTCGCCCGGCACGCTGATCTGGCGCTCGCTGCTGCACTGGCTGGGTGGCATCGGCTTCATCGGCATGGCCGTGGCGATCTTGCCGATCCTGCGTATCGGTGGCATGCGCCTGTTCCAGACCGAGTCCTCGGACCGTTCGGAAAAGGTCATGCCGCGCTCACACATGGTCGCCAAGTACATGGTGCTGGCCTACGTCGGCCTCAGCACCTTCGCCGTACTGGCCTTCTGGTTGGCTGGCATGGGCGTCTTCGACGCGATCAACCACGCCATGTCGGCGATCGCCACCGGTGGTTTCTCCACCTCGGACGCGTCGCTGGGTAAATGGCAACAGCCTGCGGTTCACTGGGTCGCCATCGTGGTGATGGTGCTCGGCAGCCTGCCGTTCGTGCTCTACGTCAGCACGTTACGTGGCAACTACCGCGCACTGATTCGCGATGCGCAAGTGCGTGGTTTCCTGCTGTTGCTGGTGGGTAGCTGGTTCGTGCTGGCTGGCTGGAAATGGTTCACCACCGATCTGTATTGGCTCGATGCACTGCGCCTGGTGGCGGTGAACATCACCTCGATCATGAGCACCACCGGCTTCGCCGTGGGTGACTACCACCTGTGGGGCCCCTTCGCCAGCATGATGTTCTTCTACCTGGGCTTCGTTGGCGGGTGCTCCGGCTCTACCGCGGGCGGCCTGAAGATCTTCCGTTTCCAGGTCGCCTACATCCTGCTCAAGGCCAACCTCAAGCAGCTCATCCACCCGCGCGCCGTGATCAAGCAGCAGTACAACCATCACCGGCTGGATGAAGACATCGTTCGTTCGATCCTGGCCTTCGCCTTCTTCTACACCATCACCATCGCCACGCTGGCCCTGGCAGTAGCGATGTGCGGCGTGGACTGGATCACCGCCCTGACCGGCGCGGCGGCAATGGTCTCCGGTGTTGGCCCGGGCATGGGTGAGATGGTCGGCCCGGCCGGCAACTACGCCACCATCCCCGATACGGCCAAGTGGCTACTGAGCCTGGGTATGCTGCTCGGGCGCCTGGAAATCCTCACGGTGCTGGTGCTGTTGTTCCCCGCCTTCTGGCGCCATTGAGCGGTAGATGGACCTTAACCGGCCAGTCCACGGCGACTGCGATACTCACCGGGCGTTTCTCCGAACCAGCGGCGAAACGCCCTGAAGAAGTTGCTCGGGTCGGCAAAGCCCAGCAGATAGGCAACCTCCAGTAACGTCAGGTCGACCTGGCCAAGATACTGCTCGGCCAGCTCGCGGCGCGTGTCGTCGAGCAGTTGCTGATAGCTGGTGCCCTCCTCCTGCAGGCGGCGCTGCAAGGTGCGCTGCGACAGATGCAGCGCCTGCGCCACCACCTCACGGCGTGGCTCGCCCTGCGGCAACAGGCGGCACAGCACCTGGCGCGCCTGATGGGTGACACGGCTACTGCAGAAACGCGCCAGGTACTCGCCAGCAAAACGATCATGCAGTTGCGCCAGCGCCTCGTTGGCACTGGGCAGCGGCGCCTCCAGATCAGCACGCTCGAAGATCAGCCCATAGTGCTCGGCGTTGAACTTGAGCGGCGCCTGGAACACCTGCTGATAAGGCGCCAGATCAGCGGGGGCCGGGCCTTGCAGACGAATTTCACGCGGCCGGATCAACTTGCCGGTCATCCAACGGCAGAACGCCAGGCAGTAGGCCATCGAAGCCTCCGCGCTCTGCCGTGCCGGCGGCAAACGGTCGCCATGAATGGCCAGGGTCAGCGCGTAGCCGTCGGGTTGCGGCAGGAAGTTCAGGTCCGCCCCTTCACCAATGATGCGCTGATAGCGCACCAGACGGGTGAAGCCATCACGCAGGTTGCGGCTGGACATCAGCGCATATCCCACAACATGGAAGGACGCCGGACGTACCACCTGCGCCATGTTCAGGCCGATCGCCGGGTTGCCTGACAGCGCCACGGCGCGCTGCCACAGGCGGGTCATGCCGTCCTGCGGAAAACGCGCATCCGGATCGTTCAGCGCGGCGTACTCCATGCCCAGCTCGGCAAACAGGCTGACGCAGTCGACGCCGCCCAGTTCCAGCGCCTGCACGATGGCCAATGCCCAGTTGGAAGAGGTGGTTCTTTCACTCATCGTCTTGTTCTTATGATCAAACAGCAAGGCCATGGTTGGCGGCGCAAGGATACTAGACTGGCACTTTAAGTCAGTGGCCGATGGAGACAGCCACCCTACACTCGACCGTGACAATAACAGGAGGTGCGCCATGACCGCCCAGACTACCGAGCGCTACCAGAGCTTCGCCGAGTTCTATCCCTACTACCTGCAGGAGCACAGCAACCCCGTGTGCCGCCGCCTGCACTACGTCGGCAGCCTGCTGGTGCTGACGATCCTCGCCTATGTCCTGCTTACCCAACAATGGCTGTGGCTGCTGGCCATGCCGTTGGCCGGTTACGGCTTCGCCTGGATCGGCCACTTCATCTTCGAGAAGAACCGCCCGGCGACCTTCGATTACCCGCTGTATAGCCTGATGGGTGACTGGGTGATGCTCAAGGATGCCTTTACCGGCCGTATCCGCTTCTAGCCCGCAGCCACATGTGCCGCAGAGAAGTTGACCGTCATGCCCCAGAACAACAAGAACGAGAAATGCCATGAATAGCCGAGCCCGCTTCACCCATATGCAAGACGGCCAGGCCGAGGATTGGGCCATCATCGCCCAGGACTTCGCCGCCTACGCCGCCGAACTGCCCGCTCGCATCCTCGCCCACCTGCGCCTGCTCGACGGCGATTTCGGTGGTTTTCCGGTCGACCGCCTGACCCACTCACTGCAGACCGCCAGCCGCGCCCATCGCGACGGCCGTGACGAGGAATACGTGATCTGCGCGCTGCTGCACGATATTGGCGATACGCTCGGCAGCTACAACCACCCAGACATTGCCGCGGCCATCCTCAAACCTTTCGTCAGTGCCGAGAACCACTGGATGGTGGAGAAACACGGCATCTTCCAGGGCTATTACTTCTTCCACCACCTGGGCATGGATCGCCACCTGCGCGAGCAATTCAAGGACCACCCGCAATACCAGGCGACCATCGACTTCTGTGCCAAGTACGACGCGGCTGCCTTCGACCCCGACTACGAAAGCTTGCCGCTGAGTTTCTTCGAACCCATGCTGCAGCGTGTGTTCGCCCGACCGAAGAATTCCATCTACCTGGCCGCCATGGACAGCACCAGCACCTGACCGCTGGCCTCTGCTGCGCCACCGTTCGGCGGCCGTGCTTGGCTGGCCGCCACCCCCTTGGTTATGATCCCCGCCCAGCGAGCCTCTGGCTCAGGTCTTGCAGACCAGCCAGGCGTCCAGTAGAGACGCCAGAAATCCAGCAGGGACAGTTCCAGCAGATGAAGCCAGCAACCCCCAGCCGTGCCAACGGGCTGCCGACGCCGCCGTTGCGCGAATACTATTCGCGCGTACTGGCCTATATCGCCACGGCTGCCAGCATCGCCGCCGGCACCTACGTGGGGCACTTCGGCTACGACATCCTGTGGATGGTGCCCTACGCCCTGCTCTATCCCCATCTGGCGCACAACCTGAGCCGCCGCTTCAAGCGCGACTACCCTGCGCAGACCGATCTTGCCCTGCTGTTCTTCGACGCCCTGCATGCTGGCGCGGCCTGCGTGCTGCTCGGTTTCTCCGCCGTACCCAGCCTGATGTTCCTGCTGATTCTCTGCTTCAGCGCTTTGGTCATCGGCGGCATGCGCTACCTGGGCCTGGGACTGCTGGTGGCCGCTAGTGGCATGGCGCTGTGCGCCGCGTCGATAGAGGTTCATCCCAATACCGACACACCCACCCTGGTGGCACTGGTCAGCATTCTCTTCGCCACCCTGTACATCTGCATCACCGCCTATTTCGTCAACCAGCAAGGCCTGCGCCTGGCCCAGGTGCGCAGCGAGATCAAGCGCGAGCAGGAGAAGGCCGCCCGCCTGGCGCGCAACCTGGCGAAATACCTGTCACCGCAGGTGTGGGAGTCGATCTTCACCGGCAAGAAGAGCGTGCGCCTGGAAACCCAGCGCAAGAAGCTCACGGTGTTTTTCTCTGACATCAAGGGCTTCACCGAACTGTCGGAAGAGCTGGAAGCCGAAGCGCTGACCGACCTGCTCAACACCTACCTCAATGAAATGTCGAAGATCACCCTGAAATACGGCGGTACCATCGACAAGTTCATCGGTGACTGCGTCATGGTGTTCTTCGGCGACCCCAGCAGCAATGGCGCCAAAAAGGATGCGGTCGCAGCGGTTTCCATGGCCATCGCCATGCGCAAGCACATGAAGGTGCTGCGCCAACAGTGGCGCGCCCAGGGCATCACCAAGCCTCTGGAAATTCGCATGGGCCTCAATACCGGCTACTGCACGGTGGGCAACTTCGGCGCCGACACGCGCATGGACTACACCATCATCGGCCGCGACGTGAACCTCGCCAGCCGTCTGGAAAGTGCCGCAGAATCCGGCGAGATCCTGATCTCCCACGAGACCTATTCGCTGGTCAAGGACGTGATCATGTGCCGCGACAAGGGCCAGATCACCGTCAAGGGCTTCACCCGCCCGGTGCAGATCTACCAGGTGGTGGACTTCCGCCGCGACCTGGGCGCCACCTCCAGCTACGTCGAGCACGAGCTGCCGGGCTTCTCCATGTACCTGGACACCAACGGTATTCAGAACTTCGACAAGGAGCGAGTGATCCAGGCGCTCAACCAGGCCGCCGAAAAGCTGCGCGACAAGGTCATTCTCTGACGCGCACAACCTGAGCTCGATTCGCGGCTGAAGCCGCTCCTACATCCGCCCCCGTGGGAGCGGCTTCAGCCGCGATAAAGATCGCTCACAACGCAGTATCCGGTAACGCCTCATCCAACCCCACCGGCTCACCGTCGATAAGCGGCTGCAACGCCAGAAACTCCAGCGCGGAGGCGCGCCAGGACTGCGCTGCCGCCAGTTCTGCGCAACGCTTCCTATCCAGCTCCAGCGCAGCCAGGCAGGCGACGCGCAGATCCTCGTCCATCACGCCACTGAGCCCCTGCTGCAGCACGTCCAGCGGCCCGGCCACCGGAAACGCGGCCACGGGCGTACCGCATGCCAGTGCTTCCAGCATCACCAGGCCATAGGTATCGGTACGCGAAGGAAAGACCAGCACCGAGGCCTGCTGATAGATTTCGGCCAACGCCTGGCCATGGCGGTAGCCGAGAAAACGCACCAACGGATACTGCTGCTGCAACGCCTCGCGCTGCGGGCCGTCACCGACCACGCGTTTCTCGCCGGGCAAGTCCAGATCGAGAAAGGCCTGCAGGTTCTTTTCCGGGGCGATGCGTCCGACGTAGAGAAACACCATTCGCCCAGGTCGGGGGCGCGTCTCGTCCGGCCGAAACAGCCGGGTATCCACACCTTTGCGCCACAGTTGCAGCCGTTGCAGAGCCCAGCCGGCGAACTCTTCACGCAAGCGCTCGGTGGTCACCAGCACGGCTTGGCTGGGGCGATGAAAAACGCGCAGGAAGGCATACCCCCAACGCGGCGCAATCCACGGCCAGCGTGTGCTGACGTACTCCGGGAAGCGCGTGTGGATCGCCGAGGAAAACGCCAGCCCGCGCTTGACCAGCCAACGCCGCGCTGCCCAACCCAGCGGTCCCTCGGTCGCGAGGTGTACGCAGTCAGGACGAAAGTCGCGAATCGCCGCACCGACGCGCCACAGATCCCACACCAGCGGAATCTCCGGATAGGTGGGGCACGGCACGGCGCGGAAATCGGCGGGCGACAGCAGTTTGACCTGATGCCCCAGCCCACGCAGTTCGCTGAACAGCGCCGCCAGACTGGTGACCACGCCATTGATCTGAGGTGACCAGGCGTCGGTGACGATGAGTACCCTCATGCACCGGTCTCGAGGGCGATGGCCTGCTCCTCGCTGGCCTGCTGCGTCTGCGCTTCGGCCAGACGATAGAGCTCGATCTGCCCATCCCAGTGCTCGATCAGCGCCGTGCAGGATTCCACCCAGTCGCCGCAGTTCATGTATTCCACGCCACTCACCTGGCGAATCTCGGCATGGTGAATATGGCCGCAGACCACGCCCTGTAGGCCGCGCTTAACGCACTCGTGAGCGATGGCCTCCTCGAAGTCGCTGATGAAGTTCACCGCCGTCTTGACCTTGTGCTTGAGGTACGCTGACAGCGACCAGTAACCGTAGCCCCAGCGGCTGCGCCAGTGATTGAGCCAGCGATTGAGGGTCAGGGTGAACTCGTAGGCCGAGTCGCCGAGAAAGGCCAGCCAGCGGTGATAGCGTGTGATCACATCGAACTGGTCGCCATGGATGACCAGCAGTTGCCGACCATCAGCCGTGACGTGCACGGCCTCGTCGACCAGCTGGATATTGCCCAGCAGCAGGCTGGAGTAGCGACGCAGGAATTCGTCGTGGTTGCCGGTGACGTAGATCACCTCGGTGCCGCGCTTGCTCATGGTCAGCAGGCGGCGGATCACATTGGTGTGCGCCTGCGGCCAGTAGATGCCGCCACGCAGCTTCCAGCCATCGATGATGTCGCCTACCAGGTAGATACGGTCGGCGTGGTAACGCTTGAGAAACGCTGCCAGGTGCTCGGCCTGGCAATCACGCGTACCGAGGTGCACGTCGGAGATCCACAGGGTGCGGACACGTTGTTTGCGACTGGGCTTGGCGAGCTGGGCGCTGGTCATGGACGGCCTCCGGCTGGGTTTAGTCGAGCTTGAGGCGTTGCGGTGAAAAGCTTGTGACGGGAAAAAGACGGTTCCATGACACGGCATTGCTGCGCCCCAGGCGTTACACTGCGGCGGCTGCCGAGGAAACCGCCATGCTCCCGATCATGTCCCTGCGTCACTACAGCCACGAAGTGCTCAGCCATAGCCACGACCACGCGCAACTGGTGTTCGGCCTGGCGGGCGAGCTGCAATTCGAAGTGGACGGCCAGGGCACTCAGGTACTGCGCCATCACCTGGCCGTGGTGCCAGCCGAAGCGCGCCACACCTGCGGCAGCCCACGTGGCAGCCAATGCCTGGTGCTGGACCTGCCGGCCAATGACTGGCTGGAGCGCCAGCTTGGCCACCATGCGAGCGACATCCAGCGTCTGTTGGACAAACCCAACGCACTGCAACTCGATCCCTCGCAGGGGCAGCTACTCAACTGGCTGGCCAGCAGCCCGATCAATGATCCAATCATCGCTGGCCAGGGTGCGGCCTTGCTGCTCGGCAGCCTGGCCTGCAGCCGCCAGCATGCGGAAGCGCCCGGCTTGCCGATGGCTGCCCTGGATCGCTATATCGAACAGCACGCAGCGCATCCGCTGCAGGTGGTAGATCTGGCACGCCTGGCCGGTCTGTCGGTGGCGCGCTTCCATGCGCGTTTCCTCGCCGAGAGCGGTCGCACACCCATGGAATACATTCGCCAACGACGTCTGCAACTCGCCGAACAGCTGTTGCGTGGCAGCGACCTGGCGGTTGGAGAAATCGCCGCACGGGTCGGTTACAGCTCGCAAAGCGCCTTCACCGCCGCCCTCTCCCGCCATCTGGGTATGACGCCGAGACAGCTGCGTCGCGCTCGCTAGCGATCTTGCCGGCGCCATTACCTGAAACCAATCCGGACTCGTCCAGGCTACAGCTGGATCGTAGGGTGCGCCGTGCGCACCGCAAAACTATCGGTTGCCCCGTTGCGCGCGGCGCACCCTACGCGCAGACGAGAGTCTGGCGACAAAACGCCTCACTCGCGCGACAGACAGCTGCTGCCGCGCTGCCTAGACTGCGCGGCATCATCGAAGGAGTACCTTATGCAAACCATCGAATGGCAGGATTTCGAGAAGGTGGAGCTGCGCGTCGGCACCATTCGCAACGCTCGTCCCAATGAAAAAGCGCTGAAGCCAGCCTACGTGCTGGAAGTCGATCTCGGCGAACTGGGCATCAAGACCTCCAGCGCCCAAATCACCGCGCATTACGATTGCGACGCGCTGATTGGTCGTCAGGTGCTGTGCGTCTGCAACTTCGCCCCTAAACGAATCGCCGGGGTGCGCTCGGAAGTGCTGGTCACCGGTGTCTATGACAGCGATAACCGCGTCGTCTTGGCAGGCTTCGACCAGCCACTGCCCAACGGTGCGCGCCTGGCATGACGCAGCGTAACGCCCTGCTGGCGATTCATCTGGGTGCCCTGCTGTTCGGCCTGTCGGGCATCTTCGGCAAACTCGCGGCGACCACGCCGAACATGATTGCAGGCGGCCGCGCATTCTTCGCGGTGCTCGCCCTGGGCCTGGCTGCCACGCTCTGGCGCAGTCGCCACACAGTTCGCCCGAATCTGCGGCAGATGGCACTGCTGGCACTCGGCGGCCTGCTGCTGGGCACGCACTGGGTCACCTTCTTCGAAGCGGTGAAAGTCTCCGGTGTGGCCATCGCCACCCTGGGCTTCGCCAGCTTCCCGGCCTTCACCGTCCTGCTGGAGGGCCTGCTGTTTCGCGAGCGTACCCGCCCCGGCGAGTTCGCCATGGTCGGCGTGGTATGCCTGGGACTGATTCTGGTCACGCCCGAATTCAGCCTGAACAGCGGCGCCACCGTCGGGCTGCTGTGGGCGGTGTTGTCGGGCTTTCTGTTCGCCCTGCTGTCGCTGCTCAACCGCGCCAGCACCCGTGGCCTAGATCCGGTAAAGGCCGCGCTGTACCAGAACGTCACGGTGCTGATCTGCTTCCTGCCGCTGGCCTGGCCGCTACTGCCCAGCGTGCGCCCGGTGGACTGGCTGTGGCTGACCATGCTCGGCATCTTTTGCACGGGCCTGGCGCACAGCCTGTTCGTCGCCAGCCTGCGCGTGCTCAAGGCGCGTACCACGGCAGTGATCTTCGCCCTGGAGCCGGTCTACGGAATTCTGTTCGCCTGGTGGCTGTTCAGCGAGCAGCCGACCCTGCGCATGCTGGCCGGCGGCTTGCTCATCGTCAGCGCGATCTTCGTTTCAGCGCGGATGGCGCGTTGATCCTGAAACTCTAACGGTCGTTGTGGCCCAGATCGCGACCTGGATCGATCAGATCGCGCACCCGCTGCTTGAGCACCTTGGCCTCTGGGAAGCCACCATCAACCTTGCGCTCCCAGATCTGCTGGCCATCACAGAGGATGCGAAAAACGCCGCCGGTGCCTGGTTCCAGGCTAACCCGGCCCAACTCGTCGGCAAAGGTGCTCAGCAGCTCCTGAGCCAGCCAGGCGGCGCGCAGCAGCCACTGACACTGGGTGCAATAGGTGATGACGATTTCGGGCTTCTGATCGGGCATGGCAGCGGCTCTACTGTGGGGCTTGATGCCTATAATAACGGCCTTTGTCTCTGCTCCTGCCGGAATCCACCATGCGCCGCCTGCTCTTTTCGTTGCTCTGCCTGTTCGCCCTCTCCAGCCTGCCCGTCATCGCCGCCGACCGTGTCGGTCTGGTGTTGTCCGGCGGCGCCGCCCGTGGCCTGGCGCACATTGGCGTGCTCAAGGCGCTGGAGGAACAAGGTATTCGCATAGATGCCATCGCCGGCACCAGCATGGGAGCCATCGTCGGCGGGCTGTACGCGTCCGGCTATTCGGTGGCGGAACTTGAGCGTCTGGCGCTGGAACTGGACTGGCAACAGGCACTGTCCGACTCACCGCCACGTGAGGACGTACCTTTCCGGCGCAAGCAGGACGACCGCGATTTCCTGATCAAGCAGAAGCTCAGCTTTCGCGACGACGGCAGCCTTGGCCTGCCGCTGGGCGTGATCCAGGGCCAGAACCTGGCGCTGCTGCTGGAAAGTCTGCTGGTACACCGCAGTGCCACTCGCGACTTCGATCATCTACCGATCCCTTATCGCGCCGTGGCCACCGATGTGGTCACGGGCGAACAGGTGATCATGGGCAGCGGTCACCTGCCGCAGGTGATGCGCGCCAGCATGTCGATCCCTGCGGTGTTCGCCCCGGTGGAAGTGGACGGCCGCCTGCTGGTCGACGGCGGCATGGTCAACAACGTGCCCATCGACGTGGCGCGACAAATGGGCGTCGATCACGTTATCGTCGTCGACCTGGGCATGCCACTGAAACCGGCCAAGGAACTGCTCACCGTCGTCGACGTGATGAACCAGTCGATCAACCTGATGATGCGCAAGAACTCCGAGGCGCAACTTGAAACGCTGGAAGCGGACGACGTACTGATCCTGCCACCTCTGGCTGGGTTCGGCGTCGCCGACTTCAATCGGGGCGAACAGATGATGGAGGCCGGCTATCGCGCCACACAGATTCAGGCAGAGCGTTTGGCTCGCTTGCGCACCGGCAGTGCCGGCAACCCGGCGTTGGCCATGGCGCGCTCGCGCGAACAGCGCACACCGGTGATTCGCGAGATCCATGTGGAGAACGACTCGAAAGTCGGCGACGCGGTGATTCGCCGGCACATTCGCCAACCGCTCGGCGAGCCACTGGACATGGATCGCCTGCAAAAAGACATGGGCACCCTTTACGGCCTGGACTACTTCGAGCGCGTGCAATACCGCGTAGAGCCACTGGACGAGCGCGGTAGCGCCCTGGTGATCGATGCCCGCGGCAAGCGCACCGGCACCGATTATCTGCGCCTGGGGCTGAACCTGTCCGACGACATGCGCGGCGACAGCGCCTTCAATATCGGCGCCAGTTACCGCATCAATGGCATCAACGAGCTCGGTGCCGAATGGCTGACTCGCTTGCAGTTAGGTGACCGCCAGGAGCTCTACAGCGAGTTCTATCAGCCGCTGGACGCCGGCTCACGTTACTTCGTCGCGCCCTACCTGTTCGGCGAGGCGCAGAACGTCGAAGCGATTCTGGACAACGACCCGATCGCAGAATACCGCCTGGAGCGCTACGGCTACGGTCTCAACCTCGGTCGGCAGATCGCCAACAATGGCGAGATTCGCTTAGGCATCGCCCAGGCCTGGGGCGAGGCGGATGTACGCGTCGGCGAGCGCGATCTGCCCAGCTTCAGCTTCAGCGAGGGGTACTACGAGCTGCTGTACTCCTTCGACACCCTGGACAATCTCGACTTCCCGCGCACAGGTGAGGACATCGGTCTGATGCTGCGCAAGTATGATCGCGGCCTGGGCTCGGACGAGGAATATCGCCAATGGCAGTTGAAACTGGACAAGGCCTATAGCCACGGCCCCAATACCTGGCTGTTCGGTGGGCGCTACGGGCGCACCCTGGATCAGGCGGAGGTGGTCACCTCGGGCTTCATCCTCGGTGGCGCCCAGGAACTGTCGGGCTTTCGCCAGGACTCGCTGAGCGGCCAGAACATGGCCCTGGCACGGATGATCTACTACCGGCGCATGACGCAAACCTCGATGCTGCCGCTGAACTTCCCGCTGTACCTGGGCATGTCGCTGGAGCGCGGCCGCGCCTGGAACAACGACAACGCCTTCGACAGTGGCTATATCAATGCAGCCAGCATCTTCCTCGGCCTGGACACCCCGCTGGGCCCGCTGAACTTCAGCTATGGCTTCAACGACGAGCGGGAGAAGGCGCTGTATCTCAATCTGGGCAAGAGTTTCTGAAACGACGAGGCCGCGACATACGCGCGGCCTCGTCAGGTGTAGCAGCACAAGTCTGTCAGGCGATTTCCGCCAGCAACTGGCGCGCGGCCTTCCTCTGCTCGTCATCGCCGTGATCGATCACCTCGTTGAGGATGTCGCAGGCGGTGGCGATATCGCCCTGCTTGATATAAGCCAGCGCCTGGTTGAGCTGGGCCATATGCTCCGGGTTGCCTGCCAGGTGATCGATATCGCCCTGCAGCGCAGCAGTGGCATCAGCATCGCCGGCAAAAACGTCGAGGAAGTTGTCATCCAGCCCCGGCGCGTCATCGCTCAGCACCATTTCCATCTCACCGAAGGCGCTCAACTGCTCGTCTTCATGATGCAGCTCGAACACCTCCGGCAGCTCCTGCAGGTTGCTGGCGAACGACGGATCGAACTCCGGTTCTGCAGCAGCCTTGGGTTTGGCCTTGGCGGCAGCAGGGAAAGGGCTGACCAGATCCCAGTCGGCATCCAGCGACAGGTCGTCGAGGTTGAGCTGGAAATCAGGTTCAGTCGCAGGCGCTGCCGCCGGCTGCAGCGCAGCCACAGGCTCGGTCGGAGCCTGCTGACTCGCCAGCAGATCAGGATGACGCGCCTTCAGCGCATCGATGCGTGCGGTGTCGAACTCTTCGGCACGCAGCACGGCCTCCTCACGCGCAAAACCCGCCCCATCGCCCAACAGCGCCAGCACCTCCAGTAGACGGAAGCGCAGATCGCTGCGCTGCGGGTCCTGAGCCAGTGCCTTGCTCAGCTCACCACGCGCCTCGCTGACACGACCGTAGGCAATGTAGACATTGGCCGCCTCGAGCGGGTCGACCGGCCCTTGAGCACGTGCCGGGGCTGGCGTCGGGACAGCCTTGGCCACCGGAGCAGCATCAACGGGAACGGCAACCGCCGCGAGTTGCGGACGAGGCGGTTGCTGAGGTGGCTGCGCCTTTGGCTGGACCTGCACCACCGGTTTGGTTTTCTCGCCACGGCGCCGCACAGCCCAGAACAGCGCACCGAGCAATAGCAGAAGCCCAATACCACCGGCCACCAATGTCGACCACCAGCCACGCTCTGCGGGCGTCTGTTCGATACTGACCGGCGCGGCGGCAATGGGTTGGGTGACCGGCTCGGCCGGCGTACGCGCTGCAAGCTCAGCCAACTGAGCATCCTTCTGCGCCAATTGCTCCTGCAACTGCTGCAGTTGCACTTGCAGTTGCGCCAGCCCTTGTTGCAGTTGCAGGTTTTCCGCAGCCTGGTTGGCCAGCTCCAGATCGACCTGGCGCTGTTTCTCGGCCAACAGCTCCAGGCTTTCGGTTTGTTGCGGTGCGGACTCGAGGGCAGCCAGAGGTGCGCTTACAGGCCCTTCGGCAGTGTTTTCAGCGAGCGCAGGTGCGGCCTCGGCAGCGACCGGAGCAGCGGCCGGCTGAGTAGCCTCAGCACGAGCGGCATCCGGCAGCAGCAAGTCAGCGCCAGCCTGTAGACGACTTGGATCGCCGCCAGCAAAGGCATTCGGGTTGAGAGCAAGAATGCCTTCCATCAACGCCTGTTGAGACAACGTGCTGCCCTGCTCACGCAGACGCGCGGCGATGGACCAGAGGCTATCGCCACGGCTGACCTGATGACGGTGCCCAGCAGATGCACTCGGCGGCGTAACCGCTCTGATTGACGAGGCCGGTGCTGCGGTGCGGCTGGAGGGTTGCGATACGGCAACAGCGCTTGGCGCAGCTACAGCGGAATAAGCCGAAGAGCCAGGTGGATCGAGCAGAACCGTGTATTCACGCAGTAGCTGGCCGTTGGGACGCGCCACTTCGACGATAAAGTTCAGGTATGGCTCGCGCACCGGGCGGTTGGACACCACGCGAATCACGTTACGTGAACCCTGCAGAAGCGGCGTAAAACGCAGGTCGTTGAGAAAGTAGAAGCGCTCGACACCTGAACGGCTGAACACCTCGGCTGAGGCCAGACCGACACGCAGATCCTGCGCGCCCAGGTCGCCCAACTCGAGCAGCTCGATTTCCGCCTCGAAAGGCTGATTGAGCGCCGAATGCAGCGTGATTTCACCCAGACCGAGCGCTGGCGCCATTCCCGAATAGAGAGCGGACCCCGACGCCAAACCCAACATTAACTGACGCACCCGTGCCATGTGACCTCCAGGCTTATCCGGCTCGAACGCCACCTCCTCGACTTCCTGTCTGAGCTTCCCTTGGCCGGGAGGCTGGCGCCCTTGATAATTCCGAGAACGAGCGACAAGGTCCTTGTCGAGACCGCCTCGAATTGCATTATGGCTACTAATTCACAAAGTAGCGGCTTGGACGCCAGTTTGCCGACGAAAGCACAGTGCCATCAAGCTGAATCAGTCAAAAACTAGGCACAAAAAAACATCCAATCAAAAAATGATCGGTTTTTTGACGATCCAGGTAGTCACTTCATCAGGTTGCCGAGCACTCGAGCATGCACCTGCTGACAGCGGCGCAGATCATCCTCGTCGATACCGGCGAAGACCTCATGGCGCAGTTGGGTGGAAATCGCCTCGATCTTCTCGATCAGAGGCTGCGCATTCGGTTGCAACGCAATCTTCTTGGCACGGCGATCTTCGGGTACCGCCACACGAATCACCAGCCCCTGGCTTTCGAGGCTGTCGAGTAGACGCGCCAGAGTCGGCCCGTCTACGCCGCCGCTCTGCGCCAATTCACGCTGGGTCGGCATTTCGCTGAAACGCGCCAGGTGCAGCAGCACCAGCCAGCGAGCCTGGGACAAGCCGAGGCCCACCAGGCGCCTATCGAGTTCGGAACGCCAGGCACGGGAAAGCTGGGCAACCTGCATGGCAAAGCGATGTTGATCAGGATAAGACATGGGCAAGCGGACTCATACAAAGGTCAAAAACTAATTATTAGCCAGCTAGCCATAACCCGATGCACAGGGCAAGCGCAGATTGCGCCACGTGCATTGCAGAATGCGACCGACACCTTGCCCACGGCTCCAACTCAGACCGCAACCCTGTTACGCCCGAAAGCCTTTGCCTCGTATAGCGCTCGGTCGGCCTGTTCGTACAGCTGGCTCAATTCAGGTTGGCTATCGGAGCTCAGGCAAGCGATGCCGATGGACATGGTCAATACATCGGCGCTCCCAGAGCCGCGGTGAGCAATGCCCGCTTCCTCCAGCGAATGGCGTAAAGCCTCGGCGCGTAGCTTGGCTTCATCGGCGCTGATGTCGAACAACAACAGCGCGAACTCCTCACCGCCAAGCCGTACGCCCATATCCAGTGGTCGCCGCGCAGCCTGGTCGATCAGTGATCCGACACGCTGCAAAGCCGCATCGCCAGCCTGGTGGCCGTAGCGATCGTTGTACGCCTTGAAATGGTCGATGTCGCAGAGCAGCAGTGCCAGCGATATGCCCTCACGCTGCGCCTGGCGCCAGAGGCGCTCGAACTGCCGGTTGAAGCTGCGACGGTTGTGCAGCCCAGTAAGACTGTCATGGTGGGCAAGCAGATGCATCAGGCGGCTGATCAGAAAATGCTCGCGTGATTTGTATTCCAGGAGGTAGCAACCGACGGCGCCGATAAGATTACCGAACCCCAGGAACAGCAGGTTGTTGATCAATCGTGGAGCCGGCAGCCCTGCGGCCAATTCCGCCAGCACATAGGCGAGCAACACCACCAGAGAACAGGCAAGCGCCTCGCTCAAACGCAGGCCGACCAGAAAGTACGCCGCCATGCTCACCAGCAGCAGACCTTCATAGGGGTAGCCAGGGTCGGCGCGATGAGCGATACCGACAATCACCGTTGCCCCCACACCGAGCACGAGGATGCAGGTCATGCTCAGCGGTAACAGAAGATGGCTATGGCGCCGCCGCAGGATCAGGGTCGCGCAAACCAGCAGGATGACCAGCGCCACCAGGCGCACTGCGATCACCCAGCCCAGGTGCGATGCAGGCACCACCAACATGTCCAACACCGTCAGGGCCAGCCAGATGACCGTGGCGACGCAGAGCGCGATACGTTTGAGTTCGAAGCCGTCCTCAAGCATATGCGCACGATATTCACGCTCGAGAGCGCGGGAAAAACGCAACCGCCGAAACCCCAGGCTCAATTGCTCGGCATAAGGGCTCGGACGAACCTCGTCGTACCAGGCGTGATAGTCAGGCACCCTCACCTCGTTATCTGGCGGCCTGCCCACACCTTAGCCCTGCGATCGAAATGCCGCCAGAATCAGGCTGCCAGGTTTCACCGAGGACGCTTAGATCTCGAACTCGGCCTGCAGCGCCGCACGCACGCAGTAGAGCACCGCTTCGTCGACCCGCCCGGCGAATAGCGGGGCAATCTCGCTGACCGCCGGTAATTCGCCCTCGCCATCGAGGAAGGTCTCCTGAATCTCGCCCAACAGTTCCTCAGGAAGATCCAGCGCCTGCTCCAGGGTCAGTTGCTGCTGGGCGATTGCCTCGGCTAGCAGGCTGTAGACGTTCTTCTCGGTGCAACCCAACTGGCCGGCGATTTGCGTCGGGGTCATACCGGCGCGAGCCAGGCTGACCAGCTCATGACGCAGATCGGCCACCGGCGGTGGCGTGTCATCCGCGCTGCTGCCGTTGAGTACTTCCAGGAAGGCCTGGCCGTAGCGTTCCAGCTTGCGCGCACCGACGCCGCTGACCTCGGCCATTTCACTCAGCGAGCTGGGCTGGCTGCGCAACATTTCCAGCAACGTGGCATCAGGGAAGATCACGTACGGCGGTACGCTGTGCTCTTCGGCCAATTTACGACGCAGACTGCGTAGCGCCTCCCACATGTCCCGCTCATGGCCGCACACCAGTTGGCTGGCGGCGCTACTGGAGGCCTTGGCCGCCTGCGCCGGCTTGGGCTCGCGACGCAGTTGCAGGCTGACCTCACCACGCAGCAGCGGCCGGCAGGACTCAGTCAGGCGCAAACCGCCGAAACCGTCCAGATCGACATCGGCCAGGCCGCGTGCGACCAACTGGCGGAACAGGGTTCGCCACTCGACCTCGGAAAAGCCCTTGCCGACGCCGAACACTGCCAGGTGCTGATGACCGGCGGCGCGAATCTTCTCGTTGTCGCGGCCCAGCAGAATGTCCACCAGATGGCCGACGCCGTAGCGCTGGCCACTGCGGTACACCGCCGACAACGCCTGACGCGCCGGCTCGGTGGCATCCCAGGTCTCGACGCCGTCGATGCAGTTATCGCAATGCCCGCAAGGGTTGGGCAATTCTTCATCGAAGTAGGCCAGCAGCACCTGACGGCGGCAGCGTGTTTCCTCGCACAAGGCGAGCATGGCATCGAGCTTGTGCTGCTCGATGCGCTTGTGGCGCTCGTCGCCTTCGGAATTGTTGAGCATCTGCTTGAGGAAGATCACGTCCTGCAGGCCGTAAGCCATCCAGGCATCAGCCGGCAGACCGTCACGACCGGCGCGACCGGTCTCCTGGTAGTAGGCTTCCAGCGATTTGGGCAGATCGAGGTGACAGACGAAGCGCACGTTAGGCTTGTCGATGCCCATACCGAAAGCGATGGTGGCCACCATGATCAGGCCTTCCTCATTGAGGAAGCGCTTCTGATTGAAGGCACGCAATTCGTTGGGCAGGCCGGCGTGATAAGGCAAGGCCGGGAAGCCCTGACTGCTGAGAAAGTCGGCAACCTCCTCGACCTTCTTGCGCGACAGGCAATAGACGATGCCGGCATCGCCCTTGCGCGCTGCGAGAAAACCGAGCAGTTGCTTGCGCGGCTGATCCTTGGGCTGAATGCGATAGAAGATGTTCGGCCGATCGAAGCTCGACAGAAAGCGCTCAGCGTTGTCCAGATGCAGGCGCTGGACAATTTCCTCACGGGTACGTTTGTCCGCCGTGGCGGTCAGGGCGATACGCGGTACATTGGGAAACAGCTCAGCAAGCTGGCCGAGCTGCAGGTACTCAGGCCGGAAGTCGTGCCCCCACTGCGACACGCAATGCGCTTCGTCGATGGCAAACAGGGCGATATCCAGGCCCTGCAGGAAGCTCAGCATGCGCGGCTGCACCAGGCGCTCGGGCGCTAGGTAGAGCATCTTGATCTGCCCGCGACGTATACGGTCGGCGATCTCGCGCTGCTCGTCAGGGCTCAAAGTGGAATTCAGCGCCACAGCTGCCACACCCAACTCGTCGAGGGTGGCCACCTGATCGTCCATCAAGGCGATCAGCGGTGAAACCACCACCGCCAGGCCCTCGCGCATCAGTGCCGGCACCTGGAAGCATAGCGACTTGCCGCCACCGGTAGGCATCAACACCAAGGCGTCGCCGCCGCCGGCCACACGCTCGATGATCGCGGCCTGGTTGCCGCGAAAGGCGTCGTAGCCGAAAACGTCTTTGAGAATGCGCATGGCGTGATCGAGCATGAAGGCCTCCAAATCTAGCCGCGCATTATGCCGCAGGATCGCAGGTAACAGGGCGCCTACCCGTCCGAAGCTGTTGAATCGCCGTCAGTAGAGCACCCGCGCTGGTCGCAGAGGCAGCGGTGAACTAGCAGGTCGTTGAAAAACGTAGGCGACGACTGCATGGATGCAGGAGGTAGAGCGAAGCAGGAAGCCCGAGCCGAGGCAGCCAGTACAATACCGATGGCGGCCCCGCAAAAACAGGCGAAAAACGACCGGGGTCGCGTCCGACTTTACGAGTTGTAAATGAGCATTTGATTCGCTTCGCTCATCCCTACGGGGCCGCGCTGAAGCGCGTTCAGCCTTCGGCTGTGAGCCTGTTTTTAACGCAGCAATGGCAACGTAGGTAGTTTTTCAACAGCCTGCTAGAATCCTTCCTCGTTTATCCCCTAAGCCTCAAGGTAACCCCACGATGTCCTTCGCTGAGCAACTGTCCCGCCTGCAAGCCTTTCTCGATGCCGATGAGCTGCACGAAGAGGCGTTGGACTACGTGGCCGCCCATGGCTACCTGACAGCCCTGGCGATCTGCCCCGATCAGGTGCCAGACCGCGAGTGGATCGATGCGCTGTTCGCTGAGCCGCCGCACTACCGCAGCGACGCCGAACGCGAAGAGATCGAAAACACCCTGATCCACCTGAAGGCGCATATCTCCCGTCAGCTGGCTGGCGAAGAAGAGCCTGAACTGCCCTGCGACCTAGACCTCGGCGAAGAGCCGGACGACTCCGATCTGCGCGGCTGGTGCATCGGTTTCATGGAAGGCGTGTTCCTGCGTGAAGCGGTGTGGTTCGAAGATGCCGAAGACGAAGTCAGCGAGTTGCTGCTGCCGATCATGGTCGGCTCGGGGCTGTTCGACGAGCAGCAGGAATTTGCCGAGATCGCTCGCGACCGCGACCTGGTGGACAGCATGATCGACCAGATTCCCGAGCTGCTGACCGCCCTCTTCCTGCTGTGCCAGGCTCCGGAAGAAAAACCTGCGCTGCTCAAACCCCGCCACTGACTGTGCCAGCCGGGGCCCAGCCCCGGCTGCCGCCAAGACCCACACATGCCGCGTGATATCCAGCCAAGCCGCCACCGCAGTGTCCGCTACCTGCTGCTGAGCATCGGCTGGCTGAGCGTGGCCCTCGGAGTCATTGGCATTTTCCTGCCCGTACTGCCGACCACGCCGTTCCTGCTGCTAGCGGCGGCCTGCTTCGTACGCAGCTCACGGCGCTTCTACCTCTGGCTGGTCACCCACCCGCACCTGGGTCCATGGATTCGCGACTACCTGGAAGGCCAGGGCATCCCGCTCAAGGGCAAGATCTACGCCCTGGTGCTGATGTGGGCCAGCATCAGCTTTTCCTGCTATCTGGTGCCCATGCCCTGGGCGCGCGTATTCATGCTCAGCAGTGCGGTGCTGGTCAGCCTGTACATCCTCAAGCAGAAAACCCTGCCCAATCCCTGAGCGCTAAACGCATTCCAGATGCATTCGGGCTATTCGACAAACGCAGTGCGCCGCGCGCACCTCATTAGCGCCGGTGATTGCGGATGAAGACCTCTTCCCCCATCGCCGCGATCTGCCCTTCGATCAACGCATCGAAAGGCCTGAGCAATGCCTCGAAACCCCGTGGTGCCTCAAGCACATCCAGCGCTGCAACGATCGCCTCGATGGTCGACAGCGCCCCCTCTTCCGGTGCCTTGCGCAGACGGTAGCGCGACGGCGCCACTGCCCCCAGGCTCACACGCGGCAGTGCCGCCAGCGACGGGTTGAGATGCAGCAGCTTGCGCGCCTTGCGCCAGGTGCCATCGGGCACCACCAACAACAACGGTTTCTCGTCGGGCGCATAAGCGCTCAAGGCGACGGACTCTTCGCCGGGAAACAGCAGACAGGCTCGATAGTCACGCTGCGCGAGCAATTGCGGCAGATCATCGAACACCTCACCGACGCGCAACTCGGCGTTGCGCAAACCCAGCGCAGCCAGGCGAGCGGTATTGAGGGCATGACCGACCTCGCTCGGATGCTGCAGGATGAGCACACGAGTGCGACTCTCGAGGTCGGGAATCAGCGGACAGAGGCAATGGCTGAGCGGGCGCTGGCAGCGGGAACAGGTCGGACGAGGCATGCCGCGCAGTGTGCCAGAACGCCCTGCCAACGCGTAGTCCGGATGCAACCCGGAACATCGAAGCATGCCTCGGATGACATCCGACTACGGGTCAGCGATTGAAACGCTCCGCCAGGCTGTGCAGGTAATCGGCCATTTCCTCCAGCTCGCGGCTGATCGCCGCGCCCTGATGCGCCTGGCCGGCACTGTGATCGGAAAGCTGGGCGATACGGGTGATCTGCCGGCTGATGTCCTCGGCCACGTGGCTCTGCTCCTCGGAGGCGGCCGCCATCTGCTGGCTCATACCGGTGATACGCGTTACCGCCGAGCTGATGCCCTCCAGTGCATCGCGCACCGACTCCACGCTCTGCACGCTGCCACGGGAAATTTCCTCGCCCTTGCCCGCCGTCACCACGGCGCGCTCGGCTCCAGCACGCAGGTCAGCGATGATCTGGTGAATCTGCTCGGTGGACTGACGGGTACGCGATGCCAGCGAGCGCACTTCATCGGCGACCACAGCGAAACCGCGCCCCTGCTCCCCTGCCCTGGCCGCCTCGATGGCAGCGTTGAGCGCCAGCAGGTTGGTCTGCTCGGCAATCGAGGTGATCACGTCGGCAACGCTGCCGATCGACTGCGTGGAGTTGGCCAGTTCGTTGACCGCCTGACCAATATCGTTGACCGCCTTGGCCATCTGTCGCATCGAATCCAAGCTGCCGACAGCCAGATCGCGTCCCTCACGCGCCAGGCGATCCGCCTCTTCGGCGGCATGCGAGGTGTTCTGTACGTTGTGTGCGACTTCCTGAATGGTCGCCGCCATCTCGTTGATGGCGGTGGCCGACTGGTCTGTCTCGGCGCGCTGTTGATCGAGCATCTGTGCGCTGGATTGCGACAGTTCGGCCGATTGCGTCGCACGCTTCTTGACGTTCTCGCCTGCATCTTCCAGCCGCGTCAGTGCCGTCTGCAGTCGCGCCTCTTCGCTGATCATTGCCATGTCCAGCAAGGCCTGGGCACCGCGATTATCGCTGTAGGTCAGCGCCACCAGGCCGCTGGTAAAGGCTTTCGGATGCTCCGCCAGCGTGCGGCGAATCAGTTGCCGGGTCCGATACAGCTGGTAGGAGCCCAGCGCGAACAGCGTCAGCACGATAAACCCCATCAGCGCCCAGCCAGAAACCACCCAGTGCGCCGCAACAATCAGCAGCGACGCGGCGATCAGCGGCCAGGAGCGCACCAGGTCATAGGTCCAGTATTCCAACTTCGGCACGGGTGATTTTCCGGCCCGCAGCCGGGCATAGAGTGCTTCGGCACGACGCTTCTGGGCCTCGGTGGGCAATGAGCGCACCGACTCGTAGCCGGAAATTCTGCCGTTCTCATAGATGGGCGTGACGTAGGCGCTGACCCAGTAGAAGTCGCCGTTCTTCGAGCGGTTCTTGACGATGCCCATCCAGGGCTTGCCCTGCTTGATGGTGTCCCACATATGCCCGAATACGGCAGGCGGCATGTCCGGGTGGCGCACCAGGTTGTGCGGCTGGCCGATCAGTTCCTCGCGGGTGAAGCCGCTGATCTCGACGAAGGCATCGTTGCAGTAGGTGATCTTGCTGTTGAGGTCGGTGGTGGAAATCAGGCGTTCATCAGCGGGGAAGGTTCTTTCCCGCTGAGTCACGGGCAGGTTCTGGCGCATCGAGGCTTCCCTGTTCGAATTGAAGTTGGTACAGACGTATGAATAAGTACTAGCACAGCCTAATAACGGCGCCAGTCGTAGGCTCTAAGCCTTTCGGAGGAGAAAGGCGACCCTGTTTCAGATCTGATTCAGTTGCGCCTTGAGCAGGTCGCGAAAGGTCTGAATCAGCGGCTCGCGGGTACGTCCGCGACGCAGGATCAGCGAGAACGGGGCCTGGTAGCCGAAGGTGGCGGGCAACAGCACACGCAGCTTGCCCTGATCGACCCAGGGCTGAGCGTAATGCTCGGGCAGATAGCCTATGTAGGCGCCGGAAAGCACCAGAATCAGCTGTGCCTCCATCGACTCCACGGTGGCCGCGCTGTGCTTGAAGCCATGGCGCGCCAGCTCGGCCTGGCTCCAGTAGCCACGGCCCACCATGCGCTGCTGGGTGATCAACTCCTCAGGTATCCGCCGCTGCTCGAACAAGGCGTGTCGCTCGCTGCAATACAGCCAGTGCTGTTCACGGTAGAGCGGCTGATAGACCAGGCCGTTCATACGTGTGGAGAACGCACCGATGGCCAGATCCAGACGGTTGTCCAGCACCGCCAGTTGCAGCTCGTAGGGGCTCATCACCGACAGGTGCATGTGCACGCCTGGGTGTTCCTGGCTGTAGGCACCGATCACCTCGGCCAGCGGCAAGGCCGGGTCGCTGACGGTGGAGTCCAGCACACCGAGGTTGAGCGTGCCACGCAGCTCGCCCTTGAGCGCCGCCGAGTAACGCTCGAAGCCTTCCAGCTCGCCGAGCAGACGCAGGGTTTCCTGGTGGAAAAGCTCGCCCTTGCTGGTCAGGCTGAAGCCGCCACGGCCGCGATGGCAGAGCACGATGCCGAGCTGGCTCTCCAGTTGACTCATGTAGGTGCTGATGGCCGAGGTGGACAAGTTCAGTTCCTGCTGCGCAGCAGCGAAACCCTGATGACGCACCACGGCGACGAAGATCTTCAGCAGTTTCAGGTCGGGTAAAGCGAGGGACATGGCGGCGCACGGCAGAGGAACGGAACGCCAGTGTAGCGCCCTGCCCTGGCCTGGCACATCCAGCAAACGTAGCCCGGATGAAATCCGGGACAACAGCCAGCCTATTTCCCCTACAAGACTACACCGCCCTGCTCTAGGCACAGACCGACGAAACAACAGGTGCGCGCGGCGCACCCTACGCAGCGGCGCTAGCTTGGTACCCGAATGAAATCCGGGGCAGCGCAAGGCGTATCAATAGTTCAGCAATCACTGAACTAAGTTTTTGTTCGATGCGATTTAACCCATTCGCAGGCTGAGCCAACAATGCTGACATAACCAGGCGCCGACTCGAATCGGCCGCCACCGGGCGCCACACCACGCCCCTTGCCAATCTGCCGCTGACCTTCGCCCTCTCCAGGAGACGGCCATGCGACTGGAAATCTTCCGCACCCTCTGGGGTTACCGCGGCAGTTGGCAGCAAGCGCTCGACGAAGCGCTCGGTGCCGGCTTCGACGGCATCGAAGCGCGCATCCCCGAGACCGCCGCGCAGCGCGCCATCAATGCCCGTCTGCTGCGCGAGCAGAACGTCCCCTATATCGCCACCCTGTTCACCTCCACCCCGGTGCTGCCACGTCAGAGCGACAGCCCGCAGGTGCACCTCGAAGACCTGCGCATGAAGCTCGACTGGGCCGCCGAACTCGGCCCGCGCCTGGTCAACGTGCTACCCGGCAACGATCGCTGGGCGCTGAGTGAACAGGTCGACTTCTTCGCCCACGCCGCCGAGCTGGCCTCGGCCGGCGGCCTGCACGTGTGCTTCGAAATTCATCGCGGCCGCTCGCTGTACAGCCCCTGGGTCACCCTCGACGTGATTCGCCAGGTGCCCGAACTGCGCTTCACCAGCGACATCAGCCACTGGCTGGTGACCTGCGAGCGCCTGCTCGACGATCCCGCAGACGACCTTTCCGCCTTTATCGAGCGGGTCGACCACATCCAGGCCCGCGTGGGCTACGACCAGGGCCCGCAGGTGCCGCACCCCGGCGCCCCGGAGTATGCCGAGGTACTGGCCTTTCACCAGCGCCACTGGGAAAGCATCTGGAGCAGCCAGGAAAAGCGCGGCCTGCAGACCACCACCATGACCCCCGAATTCGGCCCGGACGGCTACCTGCACCACCTGCCCTTCACCGACGTGCCGGTGGCCGACCTGTGGCAGCTCAATCAGTGGATGGCGCGCTGCGAGCGCCAGCACTTCCACCGTTTCACCAGTCGCTGAGGAGCCGTGATGAACAACAACGCCAAGTATTTCACCGAAATCCCCGTGGTCGACATCGCCGGCCTGTTCAGCAGTGATCCGGCCGCACGTCTGGCCGTGGCCGAGAATCTGGGCCGCGCCGCCCGCGAGGTAGGCTTTCTGTATATCAGCGGCCACGGCATCGAGCAGGCGCTGATCGACGGTCTGCACCGCGCCGCCGAGGACTACTTCGCCCAGCCGCTGGACACCAAGATGCGCCACTACATCGGCGCCTCGGCCAGCCACAAGGGCTTCGTGCCCGAGGGCGAGGAGCGCTACGGCACCGGCAAGCCGGATCAAAAGGAAGCCTTCGACATCGGCTTCGAAGTCCCCGCCAACAACCCGCTGGTGCTGGCCGGCACGCCGCTGCTGGGGCTCAACGACTGGCCCACCCTGCCCGGTTTCAAGGAGGCGGTGCAGGCCTACTACGCGCGCATTTTCCAGCTTGGCCGCACGCTGTTTCGCGGCTTCGCCCTGGCTCTCGGCGTGCCGGAGAACACCTTCGACGAGATGGCCAACTTCCCGCCGTCGAAGCTGCGCCTGATCCACTACCCCTTCGATGGCGACGCCCAGGACGCCCCCGGCATCGGCGCCCACACCGACTACGAGTGCTTCACCATCCTGCTTGCCGACCGCCCCGGGCTGGAGGTGATGAACGACCTCGGCCAGTGGATCGACGCCCCGCCGCGCGAAGGCACCTTCGTCGTCAACATCGGCGACATGCTCGAAGTGATGAGCGCCGGCACCTTCGTCGCCACCTCGCACCGCGTGCGCAAGGTCAGCCAGGAGCGCTACTCCTTCCCCTTCTTCTATGCCTGCGACTACCACACGCAGATCCGCCCGCTGCCGCAGTTCGAAGCCACCGGCCAGCGCTACGAGGCCATCAGCATCGGCGAGCACATGTGGAGCCAGGCGCTGCAGACCTACCAATACCTGAAGAAGCGCGTCGAGGACGGCCAGTTGCAGCTACCCGAACGCGCCCGCGCACCGTCCAGCTTCGGCCACCTGAAGCACCAACCGAGTGCACTTTGACTTTCCCCTAAGTAGCCCTCTGCCAATAGAAAACCTGATCCGGAGATAAGCACAATGGCAACCCGTACCCCGCTGCGCACTACCGCCCTGGCCCTCGCTTGCACCCTGGCCGGCCTGTTCACCAACGCCCACGCTGCCGAAACGCCCAAGACCCTCGCCAGCGGCGAGTTGAAGGTGGGCATGGAGATTTCCTACCCACCGTTCGAATACTACGAAGGCGACAAGGTGCTCGGCTTCGACCCGGAGGTTTCCGCAGCGCTGGCCAAGCGTCTGGGCCTTGAGGCGAGCTTCAGCGACATCAGCTTCCCTAACCTGATCCTTGGCCTCGACGCCGGCCGTTTCGACACCATCATCTCCGGCATGTACATCCTCCCCGAGCGCCTGGAGAAAGCCGACGCCATCCCCTACGCCAAGACTGGCGCGGCGATCATGGTGCGCAGCGACGCCGAGAAGAAACCGGCGACCCCCGAAGATCTGTGCGGCCTGACCGTCGGCCTGCAACAGGGCACCTCGTGGGTTCCGGCACTGCAGAAAGTCTCCGACGGCTACTGCAAGGAGCAAGGCGCCGGCGCCATCACCATCAACCAGTACCCGACCACCGCCGAAACCACCCAGGCGCTGCTTTCCGGCCATATCCAGGCGCACCTGGAAATCGACGCTGCCTCGCTGCGCATCGTCGAACGCGCCAAGGGCCGCATCTCCATCAGTTCCAAGGGCTCGATCTATCCGCAGGTGCTGGGCATCTACGTGAAAAAGGGCAATGCCCAGTTGCTCGACGCGCTGAAGGCCGCGCTGGACGAGTTCAAGGCCAGCGGCGAGTACAGCGAGCTGCTGAAGAAATACAACCTGGAAGAAGCCTGAGTCAAATCCGTGGGCGAGTGATAGCGCCCAGGTATGACCGCTTCATCCCACAGGCCGGTCCTTGATCCGGCCTGCCCCTTTTCGGCTTGAGTCACAGGTGCCCCATATGCCGTTCGAATGGAGCTATTTCTTCTCCCTGTTTTCCATGCCGGCCTTCTGGGCGGCGTGCTGGACGGTGGTGAAACTCAGCAGTCTGGCCTGGCTGCTCGGCCTGGTGCTGGGCTTCGGTTTGGCCAGTGCCAAGCAAGCCGCCAATCGCTGGCTCAGCGCGCCAGCCGCGATCTACGTATGGTTCTTTCGCAGCGTGCCGCTGCTGGTGCTGCTGATCTTCGTCTACAACCTGCCGCAACTGATGCCGGCCAGCGGCAAGGTACTGTCCAATCCGTTCTACGCCGGTCTGTTCGCCCTGGTACTCACAGAAGCGGCATACATGGCCGAAATCCACCGTGGTGGCTTGTTGTCGGTGGCCAAAGGGCAGCGCGAAGCCGCCCGTGCCCTGGGTATTGGCCGGCTTGGCACCCAGCGGCTGATCGTCGTACCGCAGGCCTTTCGCATCGCCCTACCGACCCTGACCAACGAGTACGTGACCATCGTCAAGCTGACCTCGCTGGTCTCGGTGATCTCCCTCAGCGAACTGCTGCTGGTTGGCCAGCGCCTTTACGCGCAGAACTTCCTGGTGCTGGAAACCCTCGGCGCCGTGGCCGTGTACTACGTGCTGATCGTCAGCCTGTTCGGCTGGGGTCTGCAGTACCTGGAGCGCCACCTCGACCTTGGCCGGCGCAAGCCGGGCACCCTCGGCGATGCCCAGGTGGCCAAGCTGCGCAGCGGCCTGCCACAGGTGGCGACCGGCAACGCCCGGGTTCGTGAGCCAGGTACACCGGCGGCGCTGTACCTGAGCAACATCCACAAGCACTACGGCGACCACCATGTGCTCAAGGGCATCGACCTGAGCGTGCAACCTGGCGAGGTGATCTCCATCATCGGCCCGTCCGGCTCCGGCAAGACCTCGTTGATCCGCACTGTCAACGGCCTGGAAAGCATCGACGAAGGCGAGATCGTGCTGTTCGGCGAGAGTTTCATCCAGGCCGGCGACCGCCCCGAGAATCGCCGCCAGCGCGAAGGCGTGCGGCGCATCGGCATGGTGTTCCAGAGTTTCAACCTGTTCCCCCACCGCACCATCGTCGACAACGTCCTGCTCGCGCCGCGCTACCACGGCCTGGGTGATAGCGCCGAACTGCGTCGCCAGGCCCTCGCGCTGCTGGACAAGGTCGGCCTGCTGGTCCACGCCGACAAGTACCCGCACCAGCTCTCCGGCGGCCAACAGCAGCGCGTGGCCATCGCCCGCGCCCTGGCCATGCAGCCGGACATCATGCTGTTCGACGAGCCCACTTCGGCGCTCGACCCGGAACTGGTGGGCGACGTGCTCGCGGTGATCCGCGACCTGGCGCGCGAAGGCATGACCATGCTGATCGTCACCCACGAGATGGACTTCGCCCTGTCGATATCCGACCGCGTGCTGTTCATGGAAGACGGTCATGTCCAGCTCGACGCCTCACCTGCCGCCATCCACCACGGCAACCACCAGCGCGTACGCCGCTTCATCGGCCTGGAGAACGCATGAACGACATCACTACCCTGCGCCACGACCTGGCCGCGGCCTACCGCCTGGCCGCCCTGTTCGGCTGGGACGACACCCTCTACACGCACTTTTCCGTGCGCCTGCCGGGTGACGGCGAGCCGCGCTTTCTGATCAACCCGTTCGGCCTGTTCTTCGAAGAGATTCGTGCCAGCGACCTGATCGTGGTGGACATGCACGGCAAGGTGGTCGAGGGTAATGCCGACTACAACGTCGCCGGTTTCACCATCCACAGCGCCGTGCACATGGCCCGCGACGACGCCCACTGCGTGATCCACACCCATACCCTGGCCGGCATGGCGGTGGCCGCGCAGGATGACGGCCTGCTGCAGCTCAACCAGATCAGCACCGAGTTTCACCAGCGCCTGGGCTACCACGCTTACGAGGGCGTGGCACTGGATCTGGACGAACGTGCGCGCATCCAGGCCTCGCTGGGCGACAACATCGCCCTGCTGCTGCGCCACCATGGCCTGCTCAGCGTCGGCGCCAGCGTCGCCGATGCCTTCTACGTCATGTATTACCTGAACCGCGCCTGCGAGATCCAGCTCGCCGCCACCAGTGGTGGCCAGCCCTGCAGCGAGATTCCGGCGCACCTGGCGCAGCACGCCTGCGAGCAGTTGCAGGGCGCGCAATGGCAGCGCCAGCTGCTCTGGCAGGCCTGGCTACGCAGGCTCGATCGCCTCGATCCCAGCTACCGCGACTGACGCGCACGCCACGCCACACCTTATGAACCGGGGCTTACAGCCTTACTTCAAACAATCCTGAAGTAAGTTTTTGCCCCAGCCGATTTTTCCCAGCGCCTGGCCGGCCAAGAATCCGGCCACAACCAGAACGAGCCTGAGGCCCACCCATGGACAAGACCTTCCACCAGCCCCTGGGCGGCAATGAAATGCCCCGCTTCGGCGGCATCGCCACCATGATGCGCCTGCCCCACATCCAGAGCACCGAGGAAAAACGCCAGCTCGACGCCGCCTTCGTCGGCGTGCCGCTGGACATCGGCACCTCACTACGCTCCGGCACTCGCTTCGGCCCACGTGAGATCCGCGCCCAGTCGGTGATGATCCGCCCGTACAACATGGCCACCGGTGCCGCTCCTTTCGACTCGCTCAACGTGGCCGATATCGGCGACGTGGCGATCAACACCTTCAACCTGCTCGACGCCGTGCGCATCATCGAAGAGGCCTACGACGAGATCGTCGAACTCGGCATCAAACCGCTGACCCTGGGTGGCGATCACACCATCACCCTTCCGATCCTGCGTGCCCTGCACAAGAAGTACGGCAAGATCGGCCTGGTGCACGTCGATGCCCACGCCGATGTGAACGACCATATGTTCGGTGAGAAGATCGCCCACGGCACCACCTTCCGCCGCGCCCAGGAAGAAGGTCTGCTGGATAGCCAGCGCGTGGTGCAGATCGGCCTGCGCGCCCAGGGCTACACCGCCGAGGACTTCAACTGGAGCCGCAAGCAGGGCTTTCGCGTGGTGCAGGCCGAAGAGTGCTGGCACCAGTCGCTGGCACCGCTGATGGCCGAAGTGCGCGAAAAGGTCGGCGGCGGCCCGGTGTACCTGTCGTTCGACATCGACGGCATCGACCCGGCCTGGGCGCCCGGCACTGGCACCCCGGAGATCGGCGGCCTGACCACCATCCAGGCGATGGAGATCATCCGTGGTTGCCAGGGCCTGGACCTGATCGGTGGCGACCTGGTCGAGGTCTCGCCGCCCTACGACACCACCGGCAACACCTCGTTGCTCGGCGCCAACCTGCTCTACGAAATGCTCTGCGTGCTGCCTGGGGTTCAGCGTCGCTGACCCACGGTTTTTTTATACCCGCACGGGTGTCCATCGCGGCACCCGGCACGTTCATACAACAAGAATTAGGGTGCCCTGATGAATCGTGACGAAGCCATACCGCTGCTGGATGACCAGCCGCCGACCGATACCTCCTACAGCATGCGTCAGTTACTGATCTTCCTGATCCCCTCGCTGCTCGGCGTGCTGCTGTTTCTCACCCCCATCGTCTATGAAGAGAAGGTGACCATCGGCCTCGGCGTGATGGCCGATGCGCTCAAGGCCGCGGTCAACGACCATCTGCCGGCTATCGCCACCGCACTGCTGATCCTCTCGGCCATGCTGGGCGTGCTCGGCAGCCTGCTCAAGCCGCGCTGGGTCACCGAGCGGCGTGCACTCAACGATCTGTTCAACCTACACCCGCTATGGCTCGGCCTGCGCGTGCTCGGCGCGCTGTTCGCCGCCATGACCTTCTGGCAGTTCGGCCCGGAATGGATATGGAGCGCCAACACCGGCGGCGTGGTGCTGAAAGACCTGGCGCCGGTGCTGATCACCTTCTTCCTGGTCGCCGGCCTGATCCTGCCGCTGCTTACCGACTACGGTCTGATGGAGTTCATCGGCACCATCGTGCGCAATGTGTTTCGCAAGATTTTCGGTCTACCCGGGCGCTCGGCCATCGACGCCATCGCCAGTTGGCTCGGCTCCGGCACCGTTGGTGTGCTGATCACCGCGCAGCAGTACCAGAAAGGTTTCTACAGCGCCCGCGAAGCGGCAGTGATCGCGACCAACTTCTCCATCGCCTCGATCGCCTTCAGCCTGCTGATCACCAGCTTCATGAAAATCGATCACCTGTTCGTGCCCTTCTACCTGACGGTGGTGGTCGCCGGCCTCTCCGCCGCGATCATCACCCCGCGCATTCCGCCGCTGTCGTGGAAGAAGGACGACTACGTCGCCGGCGTCGGCAAGCAGATCCAGGAAGACGTGCCGGCCGGCACCTCGCTGCTGCGCTGGGGCCTGCTGCAAGCCGTCCAGCGCGCCAATGCCAACCCCTCGCCTGCGCAGATGGTGAAGATCGGCGTGCACAACGTGGTCGATATCTGGCTGGGGCTGCTGCCGCTGGTCATGGCCATCGGCACCGTTTCCCTGGCGATCGCCGAGTTCACGCCGATCTTCAACTGGCTGTCCTACCCCTTCGTGCCCCTGCTCGAAGCCCTGCAATTGCCGGAAGCGGCCAAGGCGGCACCGGCCATGCTGGTGGGTTTCGCCGACATGTTCCTGCCGGCGGTCCTGGGCAAGGGCATCGAAAGCGAGCTGACCCGCTTCGTGGTCGCCTGTGTGTCGCTGACCCAGCTGATCTACATGTCCGAAGTCGGCGTGCTGATCCTCAAGGCCAAGCTGCCGCTGAACCTGCTGGAGCTGTTCGTCATCTTCATCATCCGCACCCTGATCACCCTGCCGATCATCGCGCTGATGGCGCACTGGATCGTCGGCTGACGTCGACACAAGGACCTGACCATGACCACCTGCGGCGAATTTCTCGTCAAGCAACTCGAAGCCTGGGGCGTTGACACCGTGTTCGGCATACCCGGCGTACATACCGTGGAGCTCTACCGTGGCCTGCCGCACAGCGGCATCCGCCATGTCACCCCGCGCCACGAACAGGGCGCCGGCTTCATGGCCGACGGCTACGCGCGCGTCTCGGGCAAGCCTGGCGTGTGCTTCATCATCACCGGGCCGGGGATGACCAACATCCTCACCGCCATGGGCCAGGCCTACGCCGATTCCATCCCCATGCTGGTGATCTCCAGCGTCAACGAGCGCGCGCGCCTCGGCCTGGGCAAGGGCTATCTGCACGAGCTGCCCAACCAGCGCGCCATGACCGCCGGCGTCACCGCCTTCAGCCATACCCTGATGAGCGTCGAGGAGCTGCCCGCCGTGCTGGCCCGCGCCTTCGCCGTGTTCGAGGGCGCGCGGCCGCGCCCGGTGCATATCGAGTTGCCGTTGGACATCATCACCGCCGACGCCACGCATATGGCCGTGGCACCACGGCCGACCGTGCGCCGCCCGGCACCGAATCGCACGCTGATCCGCGAAGCCGCCGGGCGGCGCCAGCCGGCCGCACGCCCGCGGGGGCGGGGCGGGGGGGGGGGGGGGGCGGCCGCGGGCGCGGGGCGCGGGGGGGGCCGCGGCCGGGGGG
>NZ_RHQP01000017.1:0-24732 GCF_003935465.1 Pseudomonas sp. o96-267 | reverse complement strand
CCCCGCCCCCCGCCCGCCCCCCCCCCCGCCCCCCCCCGCCCCCCCCCCCCCCCCCCCCCCGCCCCCCCCCCCCCCCCGCCCCCCCCCCCCCCCCCCCCCCACGCCCGCTGCTCCTGCTCGGTGGTGGCTGCGTGACTGCCGAATCCGAAGCGCGCGTCCTGGCCAGCGCCCTGGATATACCGACCGCGCTGACCATCAACGCCAAGGGCCTGCTGCCGCCAGGCCATCCGCTACTGCTGGGCAGCAACCAGTCGCTGCGCCCGGTGCGCGACCTGGCGCTGGAGGCCGACGTGGTGCTGGCCATCGGCACCGAGCTGGGCGAGACCGACTACGACGTGGTGTTCGACGGCGACTTCCGCCTGCCCGGCCGGCTGATCCGCATCGACATCGACGCTCAGCAACTGCAGCGCAACTTCACCCCGCATCTGGCGATCCAGGGCGATGCGCGCGTTGCCATGCGCATGCTGCTGGCCGAGTTCGACCCGCTCGAGGCTAACGCAGATAGCCCCGGCGCCCGGCGTACCGCAGCCGTGCAGGCGCGCCTGAACGAGGACTTCAGCGGCTGGGCGCATTACCGCCAGCTGTTCGATTGCATCCTCGATGCTCTGCCCGATGCCCGCTTCGTCGGCGACTCGACGCAGACCGTGTACAGCGGCAACCATCTGGTGGAACTGGACGGCGCGCGGCGCTGGTTCAACGCCTCCACCGGCTACGGCACCCTCGGCTACGGCCTGCCGGCGGCCATCGGCGCCAAGCTGGCCGAGCCGCAGCGCCCGGTGATCAGCCTGATGGGCGACGGCGGCATCCAGTTCACCCTGCCCGAGCTGGCCAGCGCCGTGGAAGCGCGGGTCGGCATCATTGTGCTGCTGTGGAACAACGCCGGTTATGGCGAGATCAAGCGCTACATGCAGCGCCGCGAGATCGAGCCGATCGGCGTCGACATCTACACCCCGGACCTGCTGGCCATCGCCCGCGGCTTCGGCTGCGCCGCCGAACGAGCGCGCGCCCATGCGCATCTGGCCGCGCTGCTGCGCAGCGCGCCGCAGGATCGCCCGCTGATCATCGAAGTGCAGGAGGCCGCGCCCTTTCACCCCTGACGACATTGATCGCGGCTAAAGCCCCTCCCACGGAAATCGAGGTGCCCCTGTGGGAGGGGCTTTAGCCGCGACATCCCGCCCCGGATTGCATCGGGGCTACCGACATAACCACAAGATTCAGCTGCATCACTGACTGCCGTTCTACCAAGACCAATAATCAAGCATCGGGGAGTCGTTCCATGTTCAAGCATCTCAGCCAGTATTTCGGCCAGGACGGCCTGGCCCCAACCGACAAGGCGCATCGCAGCCTCGGTCTCGGTGGCACCATCGCCCTGTGGCTCGGCGCCAACGTGGTGGTCACCACCATCCTCACCGGCATGCTGCTGGTGCCGGATCTGAAATTCACCCAGGCCATGCTCATAGTCCTGATCGGCTCCGGTATCGGCATCCTGCCACTGGTACTGGTCGGGCTGATGGGCCAACGCTCGGGCCTGACCACCATGGTGCTGGCACGCGGCAGCTACGGCGTGCACGGCGCCAAGCTGCCGTCGCTGGTCAACCTGCTGACCCTGCTCGCCTGGAGCTGGATCCAGGCGCTGCTGGCCGGCATGAGCCTGAACTATGCGGTGGAGCACCTGACCGGTTACTCCAACCTGCCGCTGTTCACCATCCTCTGCGAGACCCTGGTGCTGCTGATCGCCCTGCGTGGCCATCTGGGCATCGAGCGGGTCGAACGCTGGGCCGCCATCGGCATGCTTCTGCTGGCAGGTGCGGTGTTCTACGTGATGGGACAGAAGTTCGACTTCGCCAACCTGTTGGCCATGCCGACCGAGCCGCGCAACGAGATCACCCCCGGTATCGCCTTCGATATTGTCATCGCCACCGCGTTTTCCTGGATACCGCTGGCGGCCGACTACAACCGCAACTGCCGCAGCCAGGGCGTAGCGGCGGTCGGCACCTGGGTCGGCTATGTCGCGGCCACCCTGCTGGCCATGGGTCTGGGCGCCACGGTGTCGGGCTTCTCGGTGCTGACCGGCATGGAGCAGACCTACGACCCGGCGGTGCTGCTGGCCGGTTTCGGTTTCGGCCTGCCAGCGGCCATCGTGGTCTTCCTCTCGGTGATGACCACCAACGTCATGTGCGTCTACAGCGCCTCGCTTTCGTACCTCAACATCAGCCCGAAGACTCCGTTCTGGAAGCCGGCGCTGGCCATCGGCGTGCTGTCGATCCTGGGTTCGCAGATCCCCGGCATTCTCGACAACTTCCAGAATTTCCTGCTGGTGATCGGCAGCGTGTTCATCCCGGCCTTCGCCGTGCTGATCGCCGACTACTTCCTGATCCACAGAGGCCACTACGCAGTGGACGAACTGCTCAGCGAAGACGGCGGCCGCTACCGTTACCTGAACGGCTTCAACCCGGCCGCCTTCGTCGCCTATGGTCTGGGCGCAGTGCTGGCCTACTACTGGGGCTGGATCTCGCCGCTGGCCTGGGGCGCGTCGCTGCCGGTGTTCCTGATCACCGCCGCCAGTTACACGGTCCTGCGCCGCTGGGTGCTGGTGCCACGCGCGCAGCTGGCGTAGCGTGATGAACATCGTGGCGGGTTGCACCCGCCCTACCCGCCATACGAATCTGTAGGGCGGGTGCAACCCGCCAATGAGGCAAGTCCCCATCATGAAAATCGTCAGCCGTGACCGCTGGTTCGAGGTGGAACACCGCCACGATGGCATCTGCCTGATCCACGAGCCCTACGTTCGCCCCTTCTACCGCTGCAACATGTGGCATGTGCAGGGGCGCGAGCATGACGTACTGATCGACTCCGGCTCCGGGCTGGTCAGCCTGCGCGAGCAACTACCCTGGCTGACAGACAGGCCGCTGCTGGCGGTGGCCAGCCACTGCCACTTCGACCATATCGCCGGGCATCACGAATTCACCGAGCGCCTGGTGCATCCGGCCGAGGCCGATATCCTTGCCGCACCGGACGGCGCCAATACCATGGCCACCGATTTCGTCGGTGACGAGATGTTCGAGGCGCACCCGGATTGCCCGCTGTGCTACGCCGAATACCGCGTACGGGCGGCACCGGCCACGCGCCTGATCGAGGATGGCGACGTGCTGGATCTGGGAAATCGGGTGTTGCAGGTGCTGCACACGCCCGGCCATTCACCGGGCGGCATCAGCCTGTGGGAAGCGCAGACGCACACGCTGTTTTCCGGCGACATCCTCTACGACGGCCCGCTGATCGAGGACGCCTACCATTCGAACTTGGAAGATTACGCGCAGAGTCTGGCGCGCCTGCGCGAACTGCCCGTGCGCACCGTGCATGGCGGGCATTTCGCGAGTTTCTCGGGGCAGCGGATGCGCGAGCTGATAGACGCCTGGTTCGACGCCCACCATCTCGACTGAACAGCTTCAGCGGCGCTGACGCGCTTCACGCCGCAGGCGCTCCTGCTCGGCCTCGCTGATACGAATCGGCTGAGGTTGCGGGACGAGGCCAAGGGCCTGCAGCAGGGCTTGCAGTTGTTCTTGCAGCTTGGCGAGCATGGGTACGACCTCCTGCCAAGTTAAGGGAAGAGCCGGCGGCTCACTTATCAGATTAGGCCGGGCCAAACGGATTTCAACCAGCCTCCGTCAAATCACCGGACTCTTGCGCCGATAGGGGAACACGTCGATCACCTTGCCCGCGCGGATCGCCTCCTGCAATCGTTTCCAGTAATCGGCGTCATAGAGATTGCCATGCAGTTGGCTGAACAACCGGCGCTGCTTGATATCGGCGAACAGGAATGGCGGGAACTCCTCGGGGAATACGTCCATCGGCCCCACCGAATACCAGGGTTCGGAGCTCATCTCGTCCTCGGGGAAACGCGGCGGCGGAATGTGCCGAAAATTCACTTCGGTGAGAAAGCAGATCTCGTCGTAGTCGTAGAACACCACGCGGCCATGGCGGGTGACGCCGAAGTTCTTCAGCAGCATGTCGCCGGGGAAGATATTGGCCGCCGCCAGTTGCTTGATGGCCAGGCCGTAGTCGTCCAGCGCCTCGCGCACCTGGGCCTCGCTGGCGCCTTCGAGATAGAGGTTCAGCGGCGTCATGCGCCGCTCTGTCCAGCAGTGCCGAACCACCACGGTGTCACCTTCCACCACCACGGTCGAAGGCGCCACCTCCAGCAGCTCGGCCAGGCATTCAGGCTCGAACTTGGCCTTGGGGAAACGGAAGTCGGAAAACTCCTGGGTATCGGCCATGCGCCCTACCCGGTCGACGCTTTTGACCAGGCGGTACTTCTCGATCACCGTGTTGCGGTCCACCGTCTTGGCGTGGGCGAAACGGTCCTTGATGATCTTGAACACGGTATTGAAACCCGGCAGGGTGAACACGCTCATGACCATACCGCGCACGCCCGGCGCCATGATGAAGCGGTCGTCGGTGCTGGCCAGGTGGCCGATCAGGGCGCGGTAGAACTCGGATTTGCCGTGCTTGTAGAAGCCGATCGAGGTGTACAGCTCGGCGATGTGCTTGCCCGGCAGAATGCGCTTGAGAAAACCGACGAACTCGGCTGGGATCGCCACGTCCACCATGAAATAGCTGCGGGTGAAGGAGAAGATGATCGACACCTCCGCCTCGTCGGTGATCGCCGCATCGACCTGGATGCCCTGACCTTCACGGTGCAGCAGCGGGATCGCCAGCGGCCACTGCTCCTCACGGTTGTAGATGCGCCCGATCAGGTAGGCGCCCTTGTTGCGATACAGCACCGAGGAAAACAGCTCGATGCACAGCGCCGGGTCCTTGCACACCCAGTCCGGCAGGCTGGCGCGCAGTTGTTCTTCAAGGCGCTGCAGGTCACGAGGCAGGTCTTCGTAAGGCACATCGAAACGGTAATCCTCGAAAATCGCCTGCAGCGCCTGATGCAGTTCTCCGGCGGGCCGGTAGCTGCGCGTCTGCGCAGCGCTGGGCTGATTGCGCAGCGACGGCCGGGTGGTGTGGATGAACATGCAGCCATCACTGATCTGGTCATGACTGAACAGGCTGCAGAAGATCGAGTTGAACCAGGTTTCCGCCAGCTCGTCATCAAACCGCAGGTCGATCAGGGCGATATAGGCACTCTTGACCAGCGGCCATTGCCCTACATCCAGCAGCGAAGCATCGAACCTTTGCAGCAGACGCTCGCGGGTTTCTGCGACCTTCTCTTCGTACAGGTTGATCCGCGCCGCCGAGGCCTGCTGCGCCTCCTGCCACTGCGCCTGCTCAAAGCGTACGCGGGCGCCATCGGTGATCTGGCGAAAGTGCTCGCGGTAGTCGTCGAAGCCGTCGAGGATCAGACGAGCGATCTCGCCGGCCGGCCATTGTTGCCCCATACATGTGCCTCGCAAGGAAATCAGTGAAGCGAGCTTAGCTGTAAAGTCGGCCAAACGTAGCCCGGATGCAATCCGGGGCTATCACCGGTCTTCCCGGATTTCATCCGGGCTACGGGTTGGCACAACCTCGTTCAAAAGTGCAATGCGGATTGCCAGAACCCAGCCCAGCGGCAACACTCTCGCCCCCACCCTGTTGGATGCTTCGCCGTGCGTACCGCCGATCTGCTTCGCCTGCTGCTGCTCGCTGCCATCTGGGGCGCCAGCTTCCTGTTCATGCGCGTTGCCGCACCGGTCCTCGGCAGTATGCCGACCGCCTTCTTTCGCGCCAGCTTCGGCGCACTGGGGCTGCTGGCGCTGCTCCTGCTGCTGCGCAGTGACTGGGACTTTCGCGGCAAGCTGCGCACCTGCCTCGGCCTGGGCGTGATCAACGCCGGCCTGCCTTCGGCCATGTACTGCCTGGCGGCGCTGATCCTGCCGGCCGGTTACTCGGCGATCTTCAACGCCACCACCCCCTTGATGGGCGTGCTGATCGGCGCACTGTTCTTCCATGAAGGCATCACCCCGAGCAAGGCAGCGGGCGTGTTTCTCGGCCTGCTCGGCGTGGCGGTATTGACCCGTACCGGCCCGGTAGCTTTCGATCTCGACCTGCTGCTGGGCGCAGGTGCCTGCCTGGTGGCGACCACCTGCTACGGCTTTGCCGGTTTTCTCACCCGCCGCTGGATCGGCCAGCAGGGCGGCCTGGACAACCGCCTGACCGCCTTCGCCAGCCTGGCCGGGGCCAGCCTGTTCCTGCTGCCGCTGTTCGCCGGTAGCCTGGCGCTGCAGCCACCGCCAAGCTGGGGTGGTCTCGAGGTATGGCTGTCGCTGGCCGGCCTTGGTCTGCTCTGCACGGCCTTCGCCTACGTGCTGTACTTCCGCCTGCTGGCCGATATCGGACCGATCAGGGCCAGTACCACCACCTTTCTGATCCCGCCGTTCGGCGTGCTGTGGGGTGCCCTGCTGCTGGGTGAGCCCCTGAGCTGGGACTACCTGCCCGGCTGCCTGTTGATCGCCCTGGCCCTATGGCTGGTGGTCAGGCCGAGCGTGAGCAGAGCGTAGCCCGGATGAAATCCGGGACGCAGGCGGGGTGACTCCCCGGATTGCATCCGGGCTACGGACTGGTGGTGCGACCAAGTATCGCCAGGGCGTGGGAGGATCGCGCTTCATCGCTCCCCCCAAAAAGGTGGATGTGAAAAGCGACATCCACCCTACGCTTGGCTCGGCTTTTAGCCTGCCGCCTGAAGCCTGCAACCGGCTTACTGCTGCAGTTCCTGCTCGGTGAACATATCGCTGAACAGCATGCTCGACAGGTAGCGCTCACCGGAGTCCGGCAGGATAACCACGATGGTCTTGCCCTGCATTTCCGGCTTTTCGGCCAGACGTACCGCCGCGGCCATCGCCGCGCCGCAGGAAATCCCGCAGAGAATGCCTTCCTCGCGCATCAGGCGCAGGGCCATGGCCTTGGCTTCATCGTCGGTAACTTGCTCGACCTGATCGACCATCGCCAGGTCGAGGTTCTTCGGCACGAAACCGGCGCCAATGCCCTGGATCTTGTGCGGTGCCGGCTTGACCTCGTCACCGGCCAGGGTCTGGCTGATCACTGGCGAGCCCACCGGCTCCACCGCTACCGACAGAATCGGCTTGCCCTGGGTCTGCTTGATGTAACGGGAAACGCCGGTGATGGTGCCGCCAGTGCCGACGCCGGAGACCAGCACGTCGATGGCGCCTTCGGTGTCGCGCCAGATCTCCGGCCCGGTGGTCTTTTCATGGATGGCTGGGTTGGCCGGGTTCTCGAACTGCTGCGGCAGGTAATAGTCAGGATTGGCGGCGACCAGCTCGTTGGCCTTCTCGATCGCGCCCTTCATGCCCTTGGCCGGCTCGGTCAGCACCAGCTCGGCGCCCAGGGCCTTGAGCACCTTGCGTCGCTCCAGGCTCATCGAGGCCGGCATGGTCAGCACCAGCTTGTAGCCGCGCGCCGCGGCGACGAAGGCCAGGCCGATACCGGTGTTACCGGAGGTCGGCTCGACGATGGTCATGCCCGGCTTGAGCACACCGCGTTCCTCGGCGTCCCAGATCATGCTGGCGCCGATACGGCACTTGACCGAATACGCCGGGTTGCGGCCCTCGATCTTGGCCAGGATGGTCACGCCTTTCGGTCCCAGACGGTTGATCATCACCAGCGGTGTATTGCCGATGGCCTGGGCGTTGTCTGCGAAAATGCGGCTCATGGTGCATCGATTCCTTGTCGTTGCGGAGCTCACCAGCCTATGCCTGATGAATCATCGCGTCCAGCATCAGGAAGGTCGAACTCTGCCCCGGCTAGCGCAGTCAACCTGTGGAGAATCAGACCTGACGGATGCACCCGATGAAACGCCGTTACAGCCTGCCGCTGTGGATCTGCCTCAGCCTGCTCGCCCTGCTGGTGCTGCTGCACGTCGCCCTGCCCTACGTCATTCGCGACTACCTCAATGACAAGCTCGCGGAGATGGGCAACTACCGCGGGCAGATCGAGGACATCGACATCGCGCTCTGGCGCGGTGCCTATCGCATCAACGGCCTGAACATCGTCAAGGCCGAGCAGCAGGTGCCAGTGCCCTTCGTCGAGGCGCCGCGCATCGATATTTCTGTGAGCTGGCGCGAGCTGTGGCAGGAGCAGGCCGTGGTGGCCAGGGTGATCTTCGACCGGCCGCAAGTGAACTTCGTCGACGGGCAAAACAGCGATGACACCCAGACCGGTGAAGGCGTCGACTGGCGCGAGCAGTTGAACAAGCTGCTGCCGATCACCCTCAACGAAGTGCGCGTACTCGACGGTACGCTGGGCTTCTACAATTTCAGCGTCTCACCACCGGTGAAGCTGCATGCCAATGCGATCGACGCCAGCCTCTACAACCTGACCAACGTGGCCGACGAACAGGGCGATCGCGTCGCCCGTTTCGAGGGCACGGCGCAACTGCTCGATCACGCGCCGTTGGAAGCCACGGCGGTGTTCGATCCCTTTCACAACTTCGAGGATTTCGAGTTCCGCGTACGCGCCACCGGTATCGAGCTAACGCGCCTCAACGACCTGGCCAACGCCTATGGCAAGTTCGACTTCAAAAGCGGTAATGGCGACCTGGTAGTCGAAGCCTCCGCCGAGGATGCTCAGCTAAGTGGCTACATCAAGCCGCTGTTACGCAACGTCGAGGTGTTTGACTGGCAGCAGGACGTGGAAGACCAGGACAAGGGCTTTCTGCGCTCGATATGGGAGGCTCTGGTCGGTGGCAGCGAGAAGGTCCTGAAGAATCAGCGTCAGGATCAGATCGCCACCCGTGTCGAACTCAGCGGTAGCACGCGCCAGCAGGATATCAGCGCCTTCCAGGCCTTCATCGGCATCCTGCGCAATGGTTTCGTCGAAGCCTTCACGCCCCGCTACGAACGCCCGCCACCTCAGCAGGACGGCAGCTGAGCTGTAGCCGAAAGCAGCGGTGACCGCCCATTCAGTGACTGAATACTGCGTCTGCGTTCACAGCCACCGGAGCTGCGCGTTATAGTCGCGCTCTGAATTTCTGCTGCGGGCCGGCCCGCGCGTTACCGTTTCGAGGATTTTCCGATGAAGTTCGAAGGCACCCAGTCCTACGTCGCCACCGACGACCTCAAACTCGCGGTCAACGCCGCCATCACCCTGCAACGCCCGCTGCTGGTCAAGGGTGAGCCGGGCACCGGCAAGACCATGCTCGCCGAGCAACTGGCCGAGGCCTTCTCTGCCCGCCTGATCACCTGGCACATCAAGTCCACCACCAAGGCGCATCAGGGCCTGTATGAATACGATGCGGTCAGCCGCCTGCGCGACTCGCAGCTCGACTCCGACAAGGTCCACGACGTTCGCAACTACATCAAGAAGGGCAAGCTGTGGGAGGCGTTCGAGTCCGACGAGCGCGTGATCCTGCTGATCGACGAGATCGACAAGGCCGACATCGAGTTTCCCAACGACCTGTTGCAGGAACTCGACAAGATGGAGTTCTACGTTTACGAGACCAACGAGACGATCAAGGCCAAGCAGCGCCCGATCATCATCATCACCTCGAACAACGAGAAGGAACTGCCGGACGCCTTCCTGCGCCGCTGCTTCTTCCACTACATCGCCTTCCCGGATCGCGAGACCCTGAAGAAGATCGTCGACGTGCACTACCCCAACATCAGCGGCGAGCTGGTGGCCGAGGCGCTGGATGTGTTCTTCGACGTGCGCAAGGTGCCGGGCCTGAAGAAGAAGCCCTCGACCAGCGAACTGGTGGACTGGCTCAAACTGCTGATGGCCGACAACATTGGCGAAGCCGTGCTGCGCGAGCGCGACCCGACCAAGGCCATCCCGCCGCTGGCCGGTGCTCTGGTGAAGAACGAGCAGGATGTGCAGTTGCTCGAGCGCCTGGCCTTCATGACCCGCCGCGCTAGCCGCTAGGCTTGTCTCCCCTCTCCCGCTTGCGAGAGAGGGGCCGGGGGAGAGGGTAGCCGGCTGCGTCGATACGGCCTGAAAGGCCCCTCTCCCTAACCCTCTCCCATGAATGGGAGAGGGAACCGTTCGTGCATCACCGGGAGACCCGCAGCCATGCTGCTCAACCTGTTCAACGAAATGCGCGCGGCCAAGGTGCCGGTGTCGGTGCGCGAGCTGCTCGACCTGATCAACGCGCTCAAGCACAACGTCGTGTTCGCCGACATGGACGAGTTCTATTACCTGGCGCGCGCGATCCTGGTGAAGGACGAACGTCACTTCGACAAGTTCGACCGTGCCTTCGGCGCCTACTTCAACGGCCTCGAGAACCTCAACCAGCACATCGAGGCGATGATCCCCGAGGAGTGGTTGCGCAAGGAGTTCGAGCGCCTGCTGAGCGACGAGGAAAAGGCGAAGATCCAGAGCCTTGGCGGCCTGGACAAGCTGATCGAGGAATTCAAGAAGCGCCTCGAGGAGCAAAAAGAGAAGCACGCCGGCGGCAACAAATGGATCGGCACCGGCGGCACCAGCCCGTTCGGCTCCGGCGGCTACAACCCGGAAGGCATCCGCGTCGGCGATGCGGGCAAGCGCCAGGGCAAGGCCGCCAAGGTGTGGGATCAGCGTGAATACAAGAACCTCGACGATCAGGTCGAACTGGGCACGCGCAATATCAAGGTGGCGCTGCGCCGCCTGCGCAAGTTCGTCCGCCAGGGCGCAGCCGAAGAGCTGGATCTGGACGGCACCATCGACCACACGGCGAAAGACGGCGGCCTGCTCAACATCCAGATGCGCCCGGAACGGCGCAACACGGTCAAACTCCTGCTGCTGCTGGATATCGGCGGCTCCATGGATGCCCACGTCAAGGTCTGCGAGGAGCTGTTCTCCGCCTGCAAGACCGAGTTCAAGCATCTGGAATATTTCTACTTCCACAACTTCATCTACGAGAGCGTGTGGAAGAACAACATGCGTCGCACCAGCGAACGCACCTCGACGATGGACCTGCTGCACAAGTACGGCGCCGACTACAAGGTGGTGTTCGTCGGCGATGCGGCCATGGCGCCCTACGAAATCACCCAGGCCGGCGGCAGCGTCGAGCACTGGAACGAGGAAGCCGGCTACGTCTGGATGAAGCGCTTCACCGAGAAGTTCAAGAAGATCATCTGGATCAACCCCTACCCCAAGGACACCTGGAACTACACCGCTTCCACCGCCCTGGTACGCGAGCTGATCGAAGATCGCATGTACCCGCTGACCCTGCAGGGCCTGGAAGACGGCATGAAGTATCTGTCCAAGTAAGGCTAGAGCCGCAACGAAAAACGCCGCGAATCCGGTTAAGGATTCGCGGCGTTTTTGTAGCCCGGATGCAATCCGGGTACTTATGAACCTCGGCTCCGGATTGCATCCAGGCTACGCGAGATTCGAGCTCAACGCTTGTCCGCGTCGTCCGGCTTGTTCAGGTCCATCACCGTCTGCGCCGGGGCCTGTACCGGCTCCTCGACCTTGGCCTCGGCTGGCGCTGCCACAGGAGCAGCCGGTACACTCGCTTCTTCGCTCGGCGTGCCCTTCTTGCTCAGGCCGATACGCTTGAACAGCCAGCCGATCACCACCACCGGGATGAACCAGAACTTCTTCAGCAGTACCAGCAGCATGGCCAGCAGGCCGGTCTTGGCCGCCACCTTGCCGGCTACCAGCGCGCCCAGGCCGTAAGCGGCTACGGTGTCCAGGTCCGGATCGAATTCGGCATAGCGCTGGCCTGGGTTGAATTCGGTGGCTGCCAGCACGGCCGGCACGTTGGCCTCGATCTCTGCAAGCTGATCCATGTTGGCGACGAAATTCAGCACCAGCACACCCTTACGGCCCAGCACGCGGATGTTGTAATTCAGGGTGTTGGTCTCGCTGTCACCGAACTTCAGCTCCTTGGCCCAGTGCAGCTTCTTGCCCTCGGCATCGTAGCGTGGCGCAGCGGCCCAGCCGACCAGCTGAACCGGCTCGTAGCCATTCTCTTCACGCCAGGTGTTGGCCTCACGCATGTCGGCCTGCATGTCCTTGAGCATGTCGCCGTAGTTGATGTCGGCGGCGTCCTCGTCGGACACATAACCGCTGTCTTCATATTCGACGGTCACACCCCAGGACTCCTCGGCCAGCGGCGATACCCCGGCCGGCAGGATCATGCCCAGCGGCGGAACGTCGTCCGGCGGGTTGCCCCAGCCATCGACCAGCAGGCGCTGGGCATTCTCGCCATCGAGGAATACCAGCGAATCGGGCAGGTTGAGGGTGGCCAGATCGTTGCCGATCACCACTCGCCCGGTCTTGAACTCCAGGCTGGCAACGAATTCTTCGGGGCTGATGTACTGCGCCGAATCGTCCCCCTCGGTGACCTCTTCGCTGACCGCAGCACTCTCAGGCTCGGTCTCGGGATTGGCGTATGCAGCGGACGTGAACGGCAGAACGGCAGCCAGCGCGGCTGCCAGGATCGAATCCTTGATCGACATGGAAACTCCAGTGCTACAGGGTGTGGGATAAATGTAACGCGGTATTACATTAACATACCCTGCCTGCACATCTGGCGAACCAGCGCACCTTTTGCCCCCTTCGGCTTGCGCCTAGGAACGCTCGCGGGCTGACCGATTCAGCGCCAGTGGCGCTGCTGAGCGCGTCTGGTCCGCCCTGCCCCGAACAGCCAGCCGAATATCAGCACCAGCAGTTCCGCCAGCCAGGCCAGCAGCAACGCACTGATCACACCCCAGAGGATGGCATCCGGGGTGAACAACACCTGATAGCGGTACGCCCGAAGGGTTTCCTGGAACAGCTCGTGATCGGCGCCAGTCGCCAGGTGCCAGGCCTGGGCGTACCAGGGCCCCTGCATGGCCTGCCACTCGCGCTCGAGCAAGGCCGAGCGCTGCACCAGGTGCCCGACGCTCTTGGCGTCGCTACGCATCACCGGGTCGTCGCTGACGCGGTAGTGCGCCACCAGCGCGTCCATGTCGCCCTTGAAGAATTTCTGTGCGGTTTCCTGGAAACCCTTGAGACTCTGTTGCGATTCCAGACGGTGCGCTTCGACCCGCTTGGCATAATCATCGATGAAGCCCGGCACCTGTACGCCGAGCAACAGGCCGAAGGCGAACAGCGTCAGACGCAGGTAGCTTCTAAGCATGGGATCAGGCCTTGCCGTGAGTGATGCTTTCGCCGCGGCGCCACAGGCGCCATTCGCCCGGCTGGTACAGCGACCATTGTTCGTTGTCGGTCAGAGGTTCGGTGGCGATGACCGTCACCACATCGTTGGGTGTGGTTTCAGACTGGAAGTCCACCTTGAGATCGGCGTCCTTGAGCTGCGCCGGGCCGAAAGGCGCACGCCGGGTGATATGCGCCAGCTTGGTCGAGCAGAAGCTGAACAACCAGTCGCCATCACTGAGCAGGCAGTTGAACACGCCAAGCTGGCGGTAGCTGGCACAGGCCGCCACCAGCACCGGCAGCAGCACCTCCACCGAGACCGGCTCGGGAAACGCGCGCCGCACGCGGTTGAGCAGGTCGCAGAAGGCGGCTTCGCTATCGGTCTCGCCCACCGGTCGATAGAAACTGGTGGAGCCCTGCAGACCAGCGAGCTGACCGTTATGCGCGAAACACCAGTTGCGTCCCCATAGCTCACGGCTGAAAGGATGGGTATTGACCAGTGAAACCTGACCGACGTTGGCCTGACGAATGTGCCCGATCACCACCTCGCTCTTGATCGGGTAACGCTGCACCAACTGCGCCACCTCGGACTCACTGCTCGCCCGCGGGTCCTGAAACAGACGCAGGCCGCGCCCTTCGTAGAAACCGATGCCCCAGCCATCGCGATGCGGGCCGGTGCGGCCACCACGCTGCATCAGCCCGGTGAAACTGAACACGATATCGGTGGGTACATTGGCGCTCATGCCGAGCAATTCGCACATCTAATCAATTCTCCTTGCCGAGGATCAGGCGTAGACGATCGGCTTCATCTTGCAGACGCGCTTCGATTCGCTTGCGGCCCATTGGCAGAAAACGCACCAGCAATCGCCAGAGCAGCGCTGGCAGGTCGCCTGGCTGGCGTGGAATCAGGTGTAAATGAAGGTGGGGCACGTGCTGATTGGAATCCGGACCGTCATTGATCAGCAGGTTGATACCGTTCTTGCCAAAGCCCGCCTCGCGCAGCGCGGCGGCGATACGCTCGGCCAGCGTCAGCAGACGCTCACGCACCACCGGCGGCAAGTCACGCAGAAACGGTGCATGCAGGCGGCTGACGATCAACACATGGGCCGGCCGCATCGGGAAGATATCCAGCAGCACGATGAAGTCATCGTCCTCATACAGACGATGAGCGGGCAGCCGTTGCTCGGCAATGGCACAAAACACGCAATCCATCAGGCCTCCCTTGCACAAGGCCATCATGCTGAACGCCTGGGCCGGCAGGCGCAAGGGGTCAGATCAAATACGCGGTTCCATGCGACCCGAACGATCACGCCCGTAATCGCGTGCTGGCAGGTCGTCGTCTTCCTCCATGCGTTCGCGCAAGGTACGCGGGTCTTCGTCGACCTCGGCCACCTGCTCGCCCTTGCGCCACTTCCACCAGCGCTCGATGGGCCAGCGCACGGCGACGAACAGCAGGTAAACAGCCAAGGCAATCAGGCTGTAGAGCGCCAGATCGGCGACAGCACGCCAGGCGTTGTTGCCGACCTTGAGCAATACGTCCATGGCGGTGACCGCAAGAGCCGGCGCGAACAGCTCGCGCGTCGGGTCGACAATGGTAGGGCTGAACAGCAACACGGCCACCAGCACGGCGAGCGGCTCGCGCAGGTAGCGCCACATCCAGCTGGTCAGGCGCATCCACACCAACAGGCAACCCAGGGCAGCAATCCCGTAGGCCGCCCAGGCCATGAGGTAGTCGTTTTCATTCATCATAAGCAGGCGCCGGCGTGGCAGGTCTGGCAAAGGGGCGCTTATGATAACGGCTTTTGCCCAATGCGGCGCCCCCGCCGTCGCCCTCTCGTTCTCTGGAGCTACGCCATGTCCTCTGCCCCCATCGCCCGCCAAGAAGCCGGCAAAGATCCCTATCGCTGGCTGGAAAACCGCGACAGCGATGAGGTCCTGGCGCACCTGCAGGCAGAAAACGCCTACCTGGATGCCGTGCTGGAGCCGCAACAGGCCTTGCGCGAGCAACTGTTCGAGGAGATCAAGGGGCGCATTCGCGAGACTGACCTGTCACTGCCGACGCCCTGGGGCGACTATCTCTACTACCAGCGCACCACGGCCGGTGATGAGTATCCACGGCACTATCGCTGCCGCCGTCCTGCCGACGGTTCGCTGCAGGTCGACAGTGCCAGCGAAACGCTGCTGCTCGATCCCAACGCGCTGGCCGACGGCGGCTTTCTTTCCGTGGGTGCATTCAGCATCAGCCCCGACCAGCAGCGCCTGGCCTACAGCCTCGACAGCAGCGGCGACGAGATCTACCGCCTGTTCGTCAAGGAGCTCGCCAGCGGCGAAATCAGCGAACTGCCCTTCGACGATTGCGACGGCAGCATGACCTGGGCCAATGACAGCCAGACGCTGTTCTTTACCGAACTGGACGAGACCCATCGCCCCTACAAGCTCTACCGCCACCGCCTCGGTGACAGCGCTGCGCAAGCCATATTCGAGGAAGAGGATGGCCGCTTCTTTCTGCATTGCTACCGCTCCAGCTCCGAGCGCCAGCTGATTTTGCAACTGGGCAGCAAGACCACTAGCGAAGTCTGGGTGCTCGATGCGCAGCAGCCACAGGGCGAATTCAATTGCCTGGCTCCGCGCGAGGAAGGTCATGAATACGACGTCGACCACGGCATGCTGGACGGCCATTGGTGCTGGTTGATCCGCAGCAACCAGAGTGGCATCAACTTCGCGCTCTACCGCGCCACTGAGGACAAGCCGCAGCGCCCGCATTGGCAACAGATTCGCGCTCACGACCCGCAGGTGATGCTCGAAGGCGCCACGCTGAACCAGCGTGCGCTCACCCTCGCCCTGCGTGAAGGCGGCCTGCCGATCCTCGAAGTGCAGCCGCAGGGGCTGGAGCCCTATCGCGTGCAACTGCCGGATGCGGCCTACAGCCTCTACGTGCAGGACAGCCTGGAATTCCACAGCCCGGTGATCCGCCTGCGCTACGAAGCGCTGAACCGCCCCGCGCAGGTACGCCAGTTGGAGTTGGCCACGGGTGAACAGCAGGTACTCAAGCAGACGCCGGTAGAAGGCCCGTTCGATGCCGACGCCTATGAAAGTCGCCGTCTCTGGGCCAGCGCGGCCGACGGTACGCAGATCCCGATCAGCCTGGTAGCGCGCCGCGAGGTATTCGCCGCCGGCAAACCGGCACCGCTCTATCTCTATGGTTACGGCGCCTACGGGGCGAGCCTCGACCCCTGGTTCTCCCACGCGCGTCTGAGCCTGCTGGAACGCGGTTTCGTCTTCGCCATCGCGCACATACGCGGCGGCGGCGAGATGGGCGAAGCCTGGTACCGCGCCGGCAAACTCGAACATAAACAGAACACTTTCGACGATTTCATCGCCAGCGCCGAACGCCTGATCGCCGAGGACCTGACCACCACTTCGCAACTGGCGATCAGCGGCGGCAGCGCTGGCGGCCTGCTGATTGGCGCCGTACTCAACCAGCGCCCCGAGCTATTCGCCGCCGCTATCGCCGAAGTGCCGTTCGTCGATGTGCTCAACACCATGCTCAACCCGGACCTGCCGCTGACCGTGACCGAGTACGACGAATGGGGCGATCCGAATCAGCCCGAGGTCTTCGAACGCATCAAGGCGTACGCACCTTACGAGAACGTCCGCGCCCAGACCTACCCGCCCATCCTCGCCGTCGCCGGTTACAACGACAGCCGCGTGCAGTACTGGGAAGCAGCCAAATGGGTGGCGAAACTGCGTCGCGACAAGACCGACGACAACCTGCTGCTACTCAAGACCGATCTCGGCGCCGGCCATGGTGGCATGAGTGGGCGTTATCAGGGCATCAAGGATGTGGCGCTGGAGTACGCGTTTCTGTTCCGTGTGCTCGGGATAGCACACCCGTAGGAGCGGTTGGGCGGCATTGCGCTTCAGCAGCGATTCCCAGCATCGCGGCTGAAGCCGCTCCTACGCCGATTACTCCGCCTTGCGTTGCCCATCCAGCCCCTGGCTGTTGCGGCGCAGTTGCTCATCCAGTTGCGGAATCGGCTGGTCACCAGGGGATTTCGGCGCAGTCCCTGGGGGCGTTTGTCCCTGCGGCGGCGGTAAAAGGGGCGCCGATCCCTGGCGCTTGATCGTACTGGGCGTGGAAGGCTGGCCGTATGGCTGCGGCGTGGCGGTGCCCGGCGCGCCAGCCCCAGGGGTGGACGGCATGCGCATCGGTTCCTGAGCCCAGGCCAGACTGCCAAGGCTGGAGGCCATAATCATCGCAGCGAACAGAGGCAAGCGCATGACATTTCTCCTGTGCAGCTAGCTTTCGTTCTATTCTGGCAACATATCCAGACAAGCGTTCACCTTCGATAACAGGTTCCGCCATGAGCACCAGCAACAACCCCTATTATCTGTCCGCCCAGGCCGAAGAAGGCTACCGGCAGAAAGCGCTGAAAATGTATCCCCACGTCTGCGGCCGCTGCGCCCGCGAGTTCTCTGGCAAGCGCCTGAGCGAACTGACCGTGCACCACCGCGACCACAATCACCACAACAACCCGGCCGATGGTTCCAACTGGGAGCTGCTGTGCCTGTTCTGTCACGACAACGAACACTCGCGCTACACCGACCAGCAGTACTTCGCCGAAGGCTCCACCGCCAGCCCTCAGGCCGCCAAATCGACCTACAAGGCCTTCGGCGATCTGGCCAGCCTGCTGAAAAAGGACTAGGGCGTGGCACTCGGCACCGTATAATCGGCGCTTTTGCGAGTGCCACCGTGGCCAACAAGAGATACGCCTGCATCGGCCTGTTCAATCCGAAATCGCCGGAAAACGTCGGTTCCATCATGCGTGCGGCAGGCTGTTATGGCGTCAGTTCGGTGTTCTACACCGGAACCCGCTATGACCGCGCCAAGGATTTCATCACCGATACCAAGAAGGTTCACCAGGATATCCCGCTGATCAATATCGACGATCTGCGCAAGATCCTGCCGCTGGGCTGCACCCCGGTAGCGGTGGAACTGGTGGATGATGCTCGCCCCCTGCCCGCCTACACCCATCCCGACCGGGCGCTGTACATCTTCGGTCCGGAGGATGGCTCACTGCAGCAGGAGATTCTCGACTGGTGTGGCGCCGAAGTGGTGTACATCCCGACCCAGGGCTGCATGAACCTGGCCGCGACGGTCAACGTGGTGCTCTACGACCGCCTGGCCAAGGGTAACAACACCCGCTCCGGCCCCCTGTTCTGACCACGAAGCGCTAACGCTCAACGCAGCAAACGCGTGTCCAGGGTCTTCGACGGCCCCCCGATGACGTTCTCGGTGATGTCGATGAAATCCTTGGTGCTGACCTTGTCCAGGCGCATCAGGCCACGGGTGACGTCATCGAGCGACAGATTGCCCTTTTCCTTGGTCTTCTGCCGAATCTCGCGATCCAGTTCCTGCAACAGCAGCACCGCACGCGCCGTGACCGGGCCACTGGCGTTGTCGGTACGCAGGCTGTTGACCGGTTTGCTCCAGCGAATCAGCTGTTCACGGATTTTCTGATAGCGGTCCTCGCTGATGCCGCCGGCACGGCGCATCAACTCGATGGCGTAGTACTCGGCGAGGCCTTCGGCGATCCAGTCGCTACGCTCACGACCATAGATACGACCGAACACGTGCACCAGTTCGTGCACCAGGGAGCTGGTGCCGTTCTCGCTGACCAGCGGCCGATCGGCATGCATGAAGTAGGAGTTGGCCGCCGACAGGCCGCCGCGCCACATCGGGTCGCCAGCGCCGACGATCAGCAGTTTGTCCGGATCACGTGGGAACACCTGCTGCATCTGCGGCCAGACGAAGGTGAGGAAGGTCATGATGTCCATGCGCCGCATGCCCTCGCCGATGGGCGCAGAGATGGCGACTTCGGTGTCGCCCAGACGGGTGCGACGGGTGCCGAGCTTGCCGGCGAGCATCCAGCCGGTCGGGCGGTCGAACTTGCGCTGCGGGTTGTCGATGCGGAAACGGTTCTTGCCGATGCGCGGCCAGCCGGTCTCCACACTTTTCCAGCCTTTGGGCAGATCGAACTGCAGGCGCGCCACCAGATCGGTCTTGTCCTTCTGATCGAGCTTGGCCGCCGGCACCAGGTCGTCACCGCGAAACAGCGCCCAGTCCTGGGTCATCCGGGCGTCGTAGCGGCCCGGCTTGCGCTCGTTGTCGATCAGCACGCGGTAGCTCAAAACGCTCTTGCCCTCGCCCGGCTGCCATTTGCCGCGCCCGGCCTGCTCCTGCGACCACTGGCCATCGGCCTTGAAGTCGCTGAAACGGCCGTCTTCGCCGAGGTTGAAGTCAAGACTGCGCACGCGCTCGCCCTTCTCCAGGGTGATGCTGACTTCAGCCTGATTGCTCTCCGGCAAGAAGCGCACGCGGTAATCCAGATCGACCTTCTGCGTAGCGGCAAAGGCCGGCAGACTCAGAAGCAGCAAAGACGAGTACAACGGCAAGCGAAGGGACATCGAGCGAACTCCTGATGCTGAACGTGGCAGCATATGACAGCAGCGCCACAGGGCAAATTCCATGGACGGCAAATAGATTTTCCAAGAAGCCGCGTGGCAATCAACCGGCACGAAAAATCAGATGATCTTCCCAGTCGTCTTCAGCCACGCTGTTCTCACTGAGCATACGTCCTGATTGGGAAATGCGCTCGGCGTGCACGGCATCCGGGTCGCCGCAGACCAGGTGATGCCAGTGCGGCAGGTCCTTGCCTTCGCTGACCAGGCGATAACCACAGGTCGGCGGCAGCCAGCGGAACTGATCGGCCTGCGCCGGGGTGAGCTGAATGCAGTCAGGCACGTGCTTGACCCGATTGGGGTAATCGCTGCAACGGCAGGTTTGCAGGTCCAACAGCTTGCAGGCGATGCGCGTGTAGTAGACGGCGCCATCGTCTTCGTCCTCGAGCTTCTGCAGGCAGCACAGGCCGCAACCGTCGCACAGCGACTCCCACTCGCACGGATCGAGCTGGGCGAGTGTCTTGCGTTTCCAGAAGGGTTCGAGGTCGGCGGCCATGGCAGCAGTATGGACTCAAGCGTAAAAAGCGCGGCAGTCTAGCTTGAGCATGCGCCCCGGCCAAGCGGCGCATGCCGAACGGCGGGCCATGGGGTGCGCCATGCGCACCAACTGGATGCTCAATAACCGCGGGCGAAATCCACTTCACCCTGTAACGACTGTCCGGCTTGCCAACGCGCCAGGTTGTCGATGAACAACTCGCCCATCAAGGCCGGATCGGTGGGCGCCGAGCTGTGGCCGGTGAGTAGCAAACGCGGCGCCGTCCAGAACGGATGGCCTGGCGGCAGAGGCTCTTCACGGCAGACGTCGATCACGGCTGCGGCCAACTGTTTCTGCTCCAGTGCGGTCACCAGGTCAGCATCGCCCACGGCAACGCCGCGCCCAGCATTGATCAGCACCGCCTCCGGGCGGAACTGGGCGAGCAGCCGGGCATCGTACAGATCGCGCGTGGCCGGCGTATCCGGCAGCAGGTTGACCATGTAATCGGCCCAGGCGGTCAGCCGCGGTAAGTCATCCATGCTTGCCACTTCGGCAAAAGGCACCTGTTCGCGCGCCTGACTGGCGACGCCACGCAGTTCCACGCCGAAGGGTTGCAGAAACTCGGCCACGGCCTGACCGATATCACCGCAACCGACCACCAACACGCGGCGACCGCGCAAGCTGCGCGGCAGACTGTGATCCCAACGTTGCTCGACCTGCGCCGCCAGCCGGGCGAACAGGCGCCGCTCGTGGGCCAGCATATGGCCGAGCACGTATTCGGCCATTACCTGTCCGAAGATGCCGACCGCACGGGTCAGGCGGTAATCACGCGGCAATCCTTCCGCCAACAGCGGCGTGATGCCGGCCCAGGTCGATTGCAACCACTGCGGCCGCGTGCCGTCGCGCAACAGCGGTGCGAGCAGGTCGGGTTGCCCCAGCCACAGGTCGCAGTCGCCGGCGACCACACGCAGCTGTTCGAGCTGCGCGCTGGCGACCAACTGTAGGTCAGGGTAGGCGCTACGGATACGCTCGGCGTAGAACGCATGCTCCTCTTCGGCGATCAACAGGCGCATCGGTCACACCGGGTCGTTGCGGCGCAAAAGTTCGTCAGGCAGGTGCTCGATGTACTCCTCCTCGGGCGGCGGCATCTGCAGGTGATAGCCCTGCTTCTCGAGGTTCTCCAGCACCTGGGCGATGTCCTCGCGGGCCAACTGACGCTCGGGGCTGAGCACCAGGTCGAAGGCATGCGCGGGTGGGCCGAAGACGCTGAGCAGCCCTTCCGGTACACGCGCCAGAGCATCGGCCTTGAGCACGTAGAGGTACATCTCGTTCTTGCGCGAACTCTTGTAGATGGAACAGATGCGTTTCACGCGGATTCTCCTTCGGCGGCCAGGCAATCCAATAGCGCCTGGCCCATCAGCTCCCGGCGCCAGCCGCGCAGGGAGTCGGGCAATCGGTACGGGCCATGGGGGAAGCCGGTTTTCAACAGGGCTTCCAGGGTTTTCTTGCGCAGCATCAGCTCAGGGACGATGTCAAGGCGCTCACCTTCTTGCTGGCCAATGACGCGCAATTTCTTCAGCAGCGCAGAGGCTTCGATGGGCAGCGGCTCGGGCAAGGCTTCGGGCCACTGCTCGGGCGGCAGCGCAGCGGCATCACGAATCAGCTGCAGCAGTCTCTCTCCGTCCTGGCGTACGGTTTTCGGGTGCATGTCCTCGATGCGCGCCAGCGTCACCAGGTTATCCGGCTGGGTACGTGCCAGCGGCCACAACGAATGCTCGCGCAGGATGCGATTACGCGGCTGGTTGCGCGCCCGCGCCTCACGCTCGCGCCAGGCGCACAGTGCGCGCAGCACGGCCTGCTGTTGACGCGACAGTTACCACGCCAGCTTGGCCTCGCGCCAGGCGTCTTCCGGGGCGATCTCACGACCAAGATTGGCGACCAGTTCGGCACCGTCCTCCAGAATCCACTCGACCTTCTGCGGCGCCAGGCGGGCCATCAGGGCGCGGTACACCTCAACGAGATGCAGCACGTCCTCGGCGGCGTAGCGCACCTGCAGCTCAGACAGCGGCCGCTGCAGCCAATCGGAGCGGGTTTCACCCTTGGGCAGCTCGATGTCCAGCAAGGCCAGCACCAGACGCGAGTAGCCCATGGAGAAACCGAGATTGAGATAACCGGCGGCCAGTTGCGTGTCGAACAGCGGCGTCGGCAGGCTGCCGGTCAGGCGTAGAAAGACTTCCAGGTCTTCACTGCATGAATGCAGCACCTTGACCACTGTAGGCGACTCAAGCAGCGCGGCGAACGGCCGCCAGTTGCTGATGCGCAGGGGGTCGATCAGGTAGGCGCCGTCGCCAGCGCTGACTTGCAGCAACCCGGCAATGGGATAGAAGGTGTCGACGCGCATGAACTCGGTGTCCAACGCGACGAAGGGCTGCGCCTGCCAGGCAGCGCAATGCTCGGCCAGGCTGGCGTCGTCGAGAATCCAGTGAATGTCGTTAGCCACGCGGCTCTCCCGTCTAGAATGCCGCGCAGTATATATGCCCAGGCCAGCGCACGGGGCAGCAGCCTGCCGCCGATGACGGGAACTGTGTAATCTGTGCCGCGCACCACCTCCGAAACGGAAGAACAACAATGCTGAAGAAACTGCTTGCCCTGGTCGTCATGCTGCTGGCCGCAGCGGCCAGTTACCTGGCCCTGACGCCCAGCCCGATCGATCCGCTGCCCTGGGATGCCGCGCCCGCCCCGGCGATGACTGGAACACTGGAGCCCAACGACACCCTGATGAAAGCCGAGCTGCTGGCGCGCGGCCAGGTGCATGGCCCGGAAGACACTGCCGTCGACAGCCAGGGCCGGGTGTACGCCGGCCTGCATGATGGCCGCATCGTTCGCGTGTTGGAAGACGACAGCCTGGAAACCTTCGCCGACACGGGCGGCCGCCCGCTGGGCATGAACTTCGATGCCAGCGGCAATCTGATCGTCGCCGATGCCTACAAGGGCCTGCTGAGCATCGACCCGCAGGGCGCGATCAAGGTGCTGACCACTGAGGCTGAAGGCCTGCGTTTCGCCTTCACCGATGACCTGGACATCGCCAGCGACGGCACCATCTACTTCAGCGACGCCTCCTCGCGCTTCGAACAGCCGGACTACCTGCTCGATCTGCTCGAGGCACGCCCTCACGGCCGCCTGCTCAGCTACAACCCGGCCAGCGGCGAGACCCGTGTACTGCTGAAAGACCTGTACTTCGCCAACGGCGTGGCGCTGTCGGCGAACGAGGACTTCGTCCTGGTCAACGAAACCTATCGCTACCGCATCACCCGCTACTGGCTCAAGGGCGACAAGGCCGGCCAGCACGACATCTTCATCGACAACCTGCCGGGCCTGCCGGACAACCTGCAGGGCGACCGCAACGGCACCTTCTGGGTGGCCCTGCCGACCCCGCGCAAGGCCGATGCCGACTTCCTTCATCGCCACCCCTGGCTCAAGTCGCAAATGGCCAAACTGCCGCGTGCCCTTTGGCCGAAGGCGATCCCTTACGGCTTCGCCATCGCCCTCAACGATCAAGGCGAGATCGTCCGCAGCCTGCATGACACCAGCGGCACGCATCTGCGCATGGTCACCTCGGTGAAACCGGTAGGCGACTACCTGTACTTCGGCAGCCTGGACAACGATCGAATCGGCAAACTGCAGATTCACTGAGCACACAGCTGCCCGGGTCACTCAAGACCTGGGCAGCCCGCTCAAACCTTCTGGGCAATCCAGATGGTGTGCCGCGTGCCCCGATTGCCGTGGGCATAGACCTGCACCGCCTCGCCCTTGAAGCCGGCCTTACGCACCTTCTCCGAGAACGCCCGGTCGGCGCTGGATGACCACACCGCCAGCATGCCTTTGGGCCTTAACACTCTGGCGCACTGGCGCAGGCCGTCCATGCTGTACAGCCAGTCATTGCCCTTCTGAGTCAGCCCCTCCGGGCCGTTGTCGACGTCCAGCATGATCGCGTCGTAGCACTGCTCGGCGGCCTGCAGCACCTTGGCGACGTCCTCCTGAATGATCACTGCACGCGGGTCATTCAACGGATAACCGGACTTCGCCCCGAGCGGACCACGGTTCCACTCGACCACACCCGGCACCAGCTCGGCCACCGCTACCTCGGCGTCGGCTCCAAGGTTCTGTAGCGCCGAAGCCAGGGTGAAGCCCATGCCCAGACCACCGATCAGTACCCGCACCTGTGGACGACCGGCGATCTGCTTGCAGGGAATCGCGGCCAGGGCATCTTCCGAACCGTGCATGCGCGTATTCATCAGTTGCCCGCCATCGCCGCCGGCAATCTTGATCACGAAATCTTCGCCGTATTCGAACAGGTTGAGCGCGCTATCCGTACCCGGGATAGGAGCGGTATCGAGCAGAACGAAGCGTTTCATAGAAGGCGAGGACCTGTGTAGCGAGCGTGAGGGCAGGCAGCATGCCTGAATCGGCCGGGCAGCACAGCCCTGCCCCGCCAGAAACGACGAGGCCCCCCCCGGGGAGCGGGGGGGGCGGGGGGGCCGCCCGCGGTTTGGGGCGCGCGCGGGGGGGCGGGCCTGTGCCGCCGACCGCGACACGGCGGTGATGGTGCTGATGGCCCTGGCCTTCTTCGGCAAGGGCCTCGGCTCGCTGGGCTGGACGCTGGTGGCCGACACTTC